>CAZPAX010000198.1:0-2093 GCA_964584535.1 uncultured Eubacteriales bacterium | reverse complement strand
CCTTTTATTATTTGGTGACTCGTTTCCGAGGTGGAAGCGATCATATTGTTTTTGTCGATGGCGGAGTGAGAGTACCTTCAGTCATGTTCATTGTCTGGCCCGATATGTGGTATCACACAAGCGGTGACACTCCGGATAAATCGGATTCAACCCAGCTCAAAAGAGTTGTCTTTCTTTCTGCGGCTGCAGCTATCTTCCTGGCTAATGCTGGCCCTCAGGAAGTGGAGAAGATGATTGCAGAAACTTCCGGAAGAGGGCTGTCAAGGATTGGGGCCGAAAAAATAAGGGCAGAGAGAATGATTCTCCTGGCGGAAAAAAAGGATTTCCACACTCCTCTTAAAGAGGCCCAGAATATCCTCAATCAGGCCTTTCTGAGAGAAAAAGAAGCTCTTTCTTCTATTAAATTCTTCATCAAAGGAGAGGCAAATCTCGAAAATTATCTGAAGATAAGACTCGAGGGCCTCGAATCGCTCAGAAATCCAAGTCTCAAGGAGATTGAAGAGGTCTATAAGCTCAGATGCTGGGAAGAAAATATAAAGCCGCAAAAACTGGTACTGACCAAGGATGAAATCCGCCTGAGCAAGCTTGTTCCTCTGCGCACAGAAAGGATGAGAGGCTATTTTGATTATATGGAATTCCGAGAAAGGCTAAAAGACCAAAAGGGACTTCCCACTTACAATCTGGGAAGAGCAGAGTTTGAAGTCAGGAATTTTATCGATGGGAAAAGGAGCATTCTTGAAATTAGGAATGCTGTTTCTGCAGAGTTTGAGCCCCTGGCTTTAAAAGATGTGGAAAATGCTATCTTAGTCCTAGAGAAAGCAGGCTTTGTTGAGATAAAAAGCAGATAGTTTCCTAGGGTAGTTAAAGGCCAGCCCAAGCTTAGCTGAGTAACTCTGCCAGCCTCAGGCAATTCCGGACAGCATAGGCATGATAGTCATTGTTGAAATAAACATAAGATTCTTTGGCTTTTGCCTTTTTTATCGCTTCTGCCCATTCTTTCAATTCTTCATCTGAATAATTGTACTTATACCAGCCTATCCGGCCGTGGAAGCGGAAATAAGCGATGTCCTGAGTTTCGACTATTGTTTCCGGGAGCTCAGGAGAAGAAACTGTGCAGAAAATCGCTCCTGAGGAGCGAAGAAGTTCATAGACCTCAGCCACATGCCAGGTTTCATGGCGGAACTCAATGACATTTTTGTATTGGGGGGATAATACCGCCAGAAAATCTTTAAGGAGGGAGAGGTCAAGAGTCAAGGAAGGAGGGAGCTGGAAGAGGATACATCCCAATTTTTCCCGGAGCTGGTTAGCCAGGATGTAAAAATATCTCACTTCGCTTTTCACGTTTTTTATCTTTTTGAGGTGGGTGATCCGACGGTTTGCTTTGAGTGTGAATGTAAAATGGGCCGGAGTTTTCTCTAGCCATGCCCTTAAAGTCTCTGGTTTGGGAAAGCGGTAGAAGGTCATATTGATCTCGACTGTCTGGAAATGCTGGGCATAAAAGGGAAGCCATTCTCTCTGGGAGAGGTCTTCAGGATAGAATCTTCCCCGCCAGCCAGGATAGCTCCAGCCAGAAGTCCCTAAATGATAGATCATGGACTAAGAGCCGCGCCGCAGAATGAGATTGAAGTCACCGCTCAGGGCTGCCTCAAGAATTGGCCGCAGGAAATGCTCAACTTTATTAAGAGACAAGGGAATTGGCATATTGCTGAGCTTCATCTCCAGTTCCGGGCTTTGCGCTTCTTTGATGGCCTTTTCAATATGGGCATAACTCATGCCCTTAATTTCTCCGAGAGTCGTAGGAAGGCCCGCCCGCTTGTTGAATTCTATTAAACTCTGAGCCACTGCCAGCCCAAGGGCTTCTCCCCTGAGATTATCGTCTACTTTTTTCATCAGTCCATATTTTCCGAAGAGATAAGCTAGGCTTCTGAGTTGTTTTTCGATCGCAGGAGAGAAAAAGACCGTATAATAGGGATTCATCAGAGCAGAGGCCTGACCGTGGCTGAGGATATCGACAAGAGAGAAACTGGTCAGGTGTCCTCCGCTTGTACCTCCAATCATGATCGCATAGCCTCCGAGGTCTGTGGCCAGGCCGC
>CAZPAX010000197.1:0-4079 GCA_964584535.1 uncultured Eubacteriales bacterium | reverse complement strand
TCGAGCAAGGGAACTCCAAAACCTTCATGCTCGCTCAGGCTCAGGTAGATATGAGAAACTTTGTAAAGAGAGACGAGCTCCGCAAATTCTACATGCCCTGTGAAGCAGACATCAGATAATCCTAGCCTTTCGACCAGATCCTGGAGTGCCGCGAAATACCGCTCCAGTCCCCTGTAATCTCCGGCCAAAATGAGCTGAGAATTGGGATTAAAATATTTCTTATAGAGAAAGAAAACTTTGATCACATCTTCAAATTTTTTATTGGGGATGAGCCGACCAACAAAGAGAATTGTCGTCTTGCCGTTGGAAAAAATAGACTCTGTGACAGGATCTCCCTTCTTATCAAACTTCGAAAAATCAAGGAGAATGGGCAAGACACCAGTCGGGGTATAGCCAACTTCCTCGAGCTCCTTGCGGTTGAATTCTGAATCTCCCAAGGCCAGATCCACCATATCGACAAAGAGCTTGATCTCCAGCCGACCTTTGTAACATTCCCTGGTCAGGATCCTGTGGGAATCCACAAAAAACTCATGGGGAGTGATGTTGTGATAAATCATGATTTTTCTGTCTGGAATCCGGAAAAACATTTTGGAAATAGGAGAGCCAATGGAAAAATGGAAAATGACGACATTCTGGGAGGAACTGAATCTCTTGTATTCTCTGTAATCCTTGATGTATTTGGCCATCCGGGGATCGTAAAAGCGAATAAAGATGTCCGAGGCATAGCCTTTTTCTCTGAGCACCTTCTGAATCTCGAGCATTTCATCCGATATGGCATCACCGTAGCTGAGGGATGTGGCAAACTGATGGACTTCCACTATTTTGCTCCTTCCAGTTGATGGAGGATGGAAAGATATTTATTCTCAATCACTTCCCAGGTGTAATTTTCCTTGAAATATCTCTGGCCTCTTTCTCCCAGGGCCTGGCGAAGCTGTGGAGAGTGGAGGAGAAGCTTTAGAGCCTCATGGAATTCCTCATAATTGCTATAAAAAAGACCGCCATTGCTCCTCAGACATTGACCTTTGAGAACCTCGCACTGGGCATTGGCTAAAACAGGCTTCTTTAAAGCCCAGGCTTCCAGAGTAACCATGGACAGGCTCTCGAAGAAAGAAGGCATGACCAGAAGAATGGCGCCGTCAAGGCCATCAAATTTGTCCTCCTCAGATAAGAAACCAAGATAGAAGATATCAGGGTGGGATGGAATTTTGAGGATGGTGCTTCCGACAAGGGCCAGCTTGACTGGTGAAGCCGTCTCTTTTTTAAACCTCAGAAAATAATCAAAAAGCTTGTGGCATCCCTTATTCTCATCAATTCGTCCAAGGTAGATGATGTAATCACCTTCAATTCCATGTTTGCGGCGGAACCTCTCTGCAGAATAGTCGGAAGGGATTTCTGTCCCCACTCCAACAACATCGCCTAGAATGGATTCGTTTTGGGAAAGGGAATTGATCATTTTTCGCTCTTCCACGGAATTGTAGATAAAAGCCCTTGGCTTGCGGAAAAGCTCCTTAAAAATGCTCAGGTGAATGACAGGGTCGTGCTCAGCTGTGGGAACAAGAATGCTTTTTTGGGGAACACTGCTTATTCCCCAGTAAGAATGGTAATAGCGATAGCTAAAAAAGATAAAGTAATCGTAATCGTCCTCGTGTTCTTTGAGATACTGGATAAGAGAAGGAGATAAAGGCCCTTCTTCTTCGAGCCACCTTAACTCATCTTCCCCTCTATGCTCATTCTCAAGGATGTAGTTCTGGAGGCGGCCAAATCTCTCAGGATTCCTTGTCTTGGTCACAGGGAATCTTTTGACCAGAATGCCATTGATCACCTCTTCAGCCTTGGGGTAATAGTTTTTCCAAGTAATGTAATCAAAAGCCTTTGTGGTCAGCACTTCCACCTGAGCGTACTTTTTCATGTGCTCTGCTACCCAGCGGCAGTGGAGCTCTGCCCCTCCGCTTATCTCCAGACCATATCTCTGGACAACAAAAGCGATTTTCATTTGATAATTCGTTTCTCCAAAGCCTTCTCCCTCTCGCCCAGAAACTCAAAATCTTTTTCCATGATTCGAGTCTTGCTCTTGAGAGTTTCCTCTTCAATCTTCAGCTTGCTGAGTTCAACCACAATATTGTGGGAAAGATTGTGGAGAAGTTTCACATATTCCATGGTTTTGTAGAGGTACTCATTAGCCAGGTTCAGCTTCTGGTGGATCTCGTCAAAACCTCTGTCTGTATGGGCCAGAACATCGCCGAGACTTTTTTGTAAATTCTGGTTAAGAGAATCTAGTCTCTGGTTCGTCTGATGAAGTTTACTAACGGTTTCCATGACTTCCTCATGAACAGGCAGAACAAGGAGCTTAATCAAGGGAGAGAAGGGCCTCATGATCTTGAGAATTATCTTTTTTATTCTTTTTCTATAACCCGGAACCGCTTCTTCTGGCTGGTAAGAGACATAAGAGGGAGAGGTGGGTAAAGGCTCAATTTTGCGAAGTTCTTCTGGCTTTTTTGGCTGGCGGGCAATTTTCTCTTTAATCTGATCCATGATCGAGGCAACATCGAGGTTCTCATAGTCTATCTTGATTGGACTTTCTTCTTTTATTTCCTCTCTGTCTTTATTATCCATCTAACTCTCCTTCAATGTTTTAATCTTTCTTTGTGAACAAATGGCTTTCATAAACGCTCTGGACATCCTGAATATCGAGTAGAGGATGGAGTCTCATTTCCTCGATTTCCCTGATTTCCCGCTCAGTAAAGAGGCCCCCTTTAATTTTTTCGGCGATTCTTTTTTCAATCTCCTGAAGAATTTTTTCTAAATCTTCTTTTTTCAAGCTCTTGGCTTCTAAGAATTCAGACATTTTCCCTCTCCTTTATTGCCTCAAATTTTAAATCAATGGAATTCAAGATGTAACCAGATTTTTTTCAAACACTTATCCAATTCGTCTCAGACATTTTAATCAATTTGAGGGTGATATTCAATGTTTTCTACGCCAGGCATCTGTGGAAGCATCTCTTTTTATGTGATTCAATCGAGTCAATCGGGGACAGGCACCTTTTTCAGGGAAAAAGGTGCCTGTCCCCATTCACATTCATGGCCGAGCCACTCATCGCCCGATGCTTGCACTCTTCTATCTCGCAGCCATGAAGGAAGTTAGGGGAATTCGAGCGTTCTATACGCAATTCTGGGTCTGTTTGAAATGGAGAGCACTCTGTGGTAATTAAGTAAAGGGAAATTCATATGATGGACTATCGGAAAAAAATAAGAATTGGAGTCATCGGAGGGAACAGGCCTGAGAAGCATTTTCGCGAAATCGCCTTTGAGGTCGGCCGACTGATCGCCAAAAAAGGAGCCATCCTTGTCTGTGGCGGCCTTGGCGGAGTCATGGAAGCAGCTTCTTACGGCGCAAAACAGGCGGGCGGCTTGACCCTTGGCATTCTCCCCGGAAATGATCCCTCTGAGGCAAATCCGCATATCGACATTGCCATCGCTACAGGGATGGGCTACAGCCGGAATTCTCTAGTGGCCATGAACTCAGATGCCCTGATTGCCATTGACGGCGAATACGGGACATTGACGGAGATTGCCTATGGGCTTATCTATGGAAAGAAAATCATCGGCCTGGGCACGTGGGAGATCAAAGGCATCATCTCGGCCGAGACAGCAGAGGAGGCTGTTGCCTTGGCCTTCAGCGAATAGATGATGCAGAACTACAAGCTTGTCCTTAGCTACGATGGCACTGACTTTTGCGGCTGGCAGCGTCAGCCTGAGACAAGAACAGTCCAAGGCAGCCTGGAAGAGGCCTTAGCCAGAATTGCCCAAAAAAAAATTCCGGTCATTGGCGCTGGCCGTACAGATGCTGGTGTACACGCGGCTGGACAGGTGGCGAATTTCAAAGCTAATCTCCACTTAAAAGAAGGAGAGCTTATCCGGGCTTTAAACTCTCTTCTTCCTGACGATGTTAGAGTCATTCGCCTCCAAAAAGTCGATTTGAATTTTAACGCCAGAAAAATGGCCAAATCCAAAATTTACCAATACCGGATATTTAATTCTCCTGACATCAGCCCCTTCCTCCTTCGCTATGTCCTCCACTG
>CAZPAX010000196.1:0-4121 GCA_964584535.1 uncultured Eubacteriales bacterium | reverse complement strand
CCAGGATTCGGTCTTCTGCAGAAAAACTCTATCCCTCTTATTTACAGCTTGAAAAAGAGGGGATACTCTCCCTGCGTATAGAAAAACTATATTCATTCTATGAAAGCTGCAGCCTCTGTCCTCGAGATTGCCGGGTCAATAGGTCCAAAGGTCAGACCGGAAAATGCCGGGCCACTTCTCGAGTCAAAGTTTCAAGTGCCTTTCCTCATTTTGGAGAAGAGGCGCCTTTGGTCGGGAAAAAAGGATCAGGGACGATATTCTTTTCGAATTGCGGATTGAGATGCCTCTACTGCCAGAATTACACCATCAGTATTGAAGGAGAAGGAGTAGAGATATCTGACCAGCAATTGGCTGAAATTATGGTCAAAATTCAAAAGCTGGGCTGCCATAACATCAACCTCGTCACACCCACTCATTATGTACCTAATATTGTCCATGCTATCCAGAAAGCCATCCCCTTGGGACTTTCTATTCCCATGGTTTATAACACAGGAGGCTATGAGAAGCTCGAAATACTGGAGCTTCTGGATGGCATCATTGATATCTATCTTCCTGACTGCAAATACATGGATTCCGCCATGGCTTCGAAATATTCGGAAGAAGCTTACAATTATCCCCATTATGCCCAGATCGCCCTCAAGGAGATTTACCGCCAAGTAGGAGATTTGAGAGTTAATGAAAAAGGGATAGCAGTTCGAGGATTGATTCTCAGACACCTCATCTTGCCCAACAGAATTGCAGGCACAGAAGAGTTCTTGAAATTTGTTGCTGAGGAGCTCGGAACCACGACCTATCTGAATCTGATGGGCCAGTATCGGCCGGAATACAAAGCATTTCAGTACCCAGAGTTGGCAAGGCGCCTAAAGAGAAGCGAGTACATAGAAGCTTTGAATTGGGCCAAAAAGTATGGGCTCAACCGGCTGGATAAATGAAATTGTTGATTTTATTCTTTATTTTCCGTAAATTACTCATCTTAAGAAAAGTCACAGAAACTGAAACGTAGCAATCGAATGCAAAGCCGGAGAAATTTTTTTTCTTTTCTTCTCATCTTTTTTGTCCTGTCTCATTTCCTCCTGGCTGAAGTCTATTATCCATGGAAAGATGTCTATATCGGCGCCTTGGAAGGAAGGGCTTGGCTAGGGCTTGTTTTTGCTCCCCAAAAAGAGAGCGTTTTTGCTTTTCGTTTCAAGGTCGAGAGAGAAAACCAGACTGCTGACGGAGATGAGCTCTTCTATTTAATTTCAGAGGTAGGCCCCCAATCCCCTGATGGCCAGTATGCAAGGGTAAAAATTGATTTAAGCCTTCCCTTTAATCAGGAGAAAGAAACTCCCATCCTGATAAAGCCTTCCTCTAAGGAAGACACATTGATTTTGGAATGGTCCCGCCAGGATGAAAAAACAGTTATCGGCCGGATCAAGGGACCAAAAAATATAAAACTCCATCTTGTTCATTATTTTCCCTGGGATCTTAAAGGACTCTATCGCCTTCTTCCTGACGGTCAGATCCAGGGCGAGAGCCGCGATTCAAAGTCTTATCACTATCTCCTCTGGACTCATCGTCCGGGTGAGCTTAAAACTTCCTCTGTGGCTGAGGAACTCTCTCTCTCTTTCTCTCTAGAAGAGAAAAGAGACCTCTACTTTGTTGCAGGTGTGGGAGATGATTCGAGAATCCTGAGGAATCACATTTATCGCTACAAGAATGAAAAGACAATTGATTCCATTCTGGAAGAAGAAGAAGACAGATACAGGAAAAAAAGAGTTAAGATTGAAGGGCTTTATGAAGGTGTTGCCGAATCCATCACCAACAACCTCTTCTGGATGATCCTCTATCAACCTGGCTATCATCGCCTTTACACCCCTGCAGGAAGAAAATGGATTTTTCCTAAGCCGGACGGATCACCTGACTATTGGACAATCTTTGAATGGGATTCCTTTTTTAATGCTCTGGAAGTCTCAGTGGAAAGTGGCAAGCATAGCCGAGACATCCTCCGAGCTGTCCTTGAAACTCAGTATCCTAACGGGAATATTCCCAACTGGCGGGGCCGTTTTGGAGGAACTCCTGATCGCTCTCAGCCTCCAGTGGGATCCTATATAGTTTTGAAATTGTTCCAGAAGCTCGGAGATCTGGCTTTGCTCGAGGAGGCCTATCCCTATCTTAGAAAATGGCATTCTTTCTGGAAAGCGAAAAAAGCCAATGGTCAGGCCCGCAGAGACGGAAATGGCGATGGTCTCCTTGAATGGGGCACAGATGCCGAGCTCGTCGCTGAAAAAGTTCCCTCCTGGGAGGAGAAAGCAAGCGGAAGAGAAAGGGCTGGGTGGGAATCAGGCCAGGATGACCTTCCCAACTGGGATGAGGCTTCCTTCAATCCAGAGACCGGGACATTGACCATGAATTGCCTTGATCTGAGCAGTCTCTATGCTCTTGACTCCTGGTGCCTGGCTCAAATGGCCAGTATTCTCAATAAAAGGCTTGAATATGAGAGTTACCTGGCAGAATACGAAAATATGAAAGACCTCATTAACAGAATCCTCTGGAATGAGAGGGAAGGATTTTACTTTGACCGGCACTGGGATGGAAGATTCTCAACAAGAAAGGCAGCTTCAAACTTTTATCCTCTTTTGGCCCGCATTCCTGATGAGAAAAGAGCTCTCCTCATGCTTAAGCATCTTCTCCATCCCAAAGAATACTGGGGAGATTATGTTATTCCCTCTATCTCCCGCGATGATCCTGCCTTTAAAGATCAGCAGTATTGGAGAGGGACGATCTGGCCGCCCACTAACTATCTCGTTTATCAAGGACTGAGGACCTATGGTTTTGATCCTGCTGCCTCTGAATTTGCCAAAAAAAGCTCAGAGCTTTTCCTCCGCAGCTGGAAGAACTTTCAACTTTGCCCAGAAAATTATGACTCCCGAACAGGGGAAGCAGGAGGGCAGAGATATCAAAGCTGGGGTCCCCTCTTTGCCCTGATTGCCCTTGAGGAATATCTTGATTTTACCCCCTGGGAAGGATTAAGGTTCGGGATGATAAAGCCTGAAAAAAAGGGAAAGCTCTCTCGGATTTCCATCCAGGGGAGGCATTATGAGATCGAAGTCTCGCCTTCGGAAATCAAGTTGAAGGAAGAAGATAAGGAAATTATCAAGACCAACAAGGCTCTCGTCTTTCGTCATTTTCTCTATTCTGAGAATGAGGTCTCTTTTGAAACAAAGTCATTGGAGAAGACGGAGATAAAGATCAGATTTTTGAAGAAAGGGAAATACGAACTCTCCATTGATAATCAGGAAAAAAGAGTTTTCGACGGAAAGTCAGTGAAGGTCGAAGTTGAAGGAGGGGATCATTCGATCCTGATCCTGCTCTTAGAAGAGAAAGATTGAGCAATTTTTCCTTTCATTCTTTCCATTTTTTTCTTTGGGAATAAGCCCTTTTCAGAGTATCGCCCCTGACTCCTTGCCTTAAAGCTTCCAGCGCCAAAACCTCATCAGGCGGGATGTTGCCGAGATTAGTATTAGGGCCGAAACGGAGGATTAGATCCTGCTGTTGGTTCTTTAGCGGTGCTTCCCAAATAAGGAGCTTCGGATCAGAAACTCCGGCTATGATATTTTCAATTTCATCAGACCTCGTTTTGCCTTCCGAATCGAAAATTCCCACTCCTTTTCCGGCCTCTCTGGCTTCAATAATGACTTTAAACGCTCCGTTCTCGACATCTTCACTTATCAATTGATGGATAAGGGAAACAGGAAGGACCTCTTTGGGATCTTTTTTCCCGACCTCGGAGATGACCTTAAATCCCTTTTCCAGAGATTTTCTGATGATATCTGCCCGTGTTTGGCGATCTATCTCAATCGTTCCATCTGAGACTTCTATGGCTGAAAACCCAAGTTCCCTGGCCCTCTTCAGATAGTCAGGAAAAACTCCTTGCCAGATAGCAACTTCAAGAAAAGTCCCTCCGGGCATGACATCTATATGAGAGGAAGTGATCATCTCATTTTTTTTCTTGAGAAGATCTTTGTCATAAAAGGCAGAAGTACCAAAAGTGAGCTTGATCACATCGATGTACTCGCCAGCAACCTGAATTAAATCTTTAAGGTGATGATAGCCCAGGCCTTTGTCAATGACCATGGTCA
>CAZPAX010000195.1:0-4135 GCA_964584535.1 uncultured Eubacteriales bacterium | reverse complement strand
TTTACTGCTTTGAAATGAGCAACTGCGTAGTACCCCCTAAAGATTTGCTACTTCCGAAAATTCTTTTTATTTGACAAGGCAGAATTTTTATTTTTAAATTAAGAAAAATTGTTTATAAGAGGAAAAATGCAATGATTACCCAACTTAAAGAAAAGATTTGCGAAGTCAAGGATTTTCCCAGACCTGGAATCGGATTTAAGGATATCACTCCCCTTGTTCAGGATGCAGTTTGCTACAATTACGTCATCGATCAATTCGCCTCATGGGCAAAAAAGAGAAATCCCCAGATTGTCGCCGGCATTGAGTCGAGAGGTTTCCTTTTTGCCGCGCCCGTTGCCCACAAACTTCGCCTTGGCATGACCATTATTCGCAAAATGGGAAAACTGCCAAGAGAGACTGTTCGGGTCAGAGCTCCCAATGAATACGCTGTCGAACATTTTGAAATGCATAGCGATAGCATCTTTCCCTCCCAGCGAGTCTTAATCATAGATGACCTGATTGCCACAGGCTCTTCTTCAATAAGTGCCATCAATCTGGTCGAGAAGCTCAAGGGTAAGGTCGTTGGTTTTGCTGCGGTTGTGGAGCTAGCTTTTTTAAAGGGAATTGAGGCTATCAAGAAAGCTCATCCAGATGTTGATATTCTGACTTTGATTAAATTTAATGAATAAAGGGTGAGAAATGAAAAATTGGCTTGATCGCCTTTTCAGGCTCAAGGAAAATAACACCTCTGTCCGGACTGAGCTCCTGGGAGGAGTGACAACATTCATGACCATGTCCTACATCATTTTTGTTCAGCCGGCCATTCTCGCCACTGCCGGGATGGATGGAGGAGCAGTCATGTTTGCCACCTGCGTTGCCAGCGCTGTGGCCACTCTTCTGACAGGTCTCTTAGCGAGATATCCCATTGCTCAAGCTCCTGCCATGGGCCATAACATCTTTTTTGCGGTGATTGTCTGCGGCACTATGGGCTATTCCTGGCAAGTCGGCCTCGGCGCAATTTTTATCTCTGGTACGATCTTTGTTATCCTAGCTGCTTTTGGCTTTTGGGGAGACCTGGTGGCTGCTGTCCCTGACTCTCTCAAGCATGCCATTGCTGTCGGCATCGGACTCTTAATTGCTTTGATCGGTCTTGAATATGGGGGCCTTGTTGTTGATACTCCAGGAGTTCTTGTCGGACTTGGAGATTTGACTAGCCGGCCTGTTGCCCTGGTTTTATTCGGAGTTGTCTTAACTGCGATCCTGATGTCCCTCAAAATCCGGGGAGCCATTCTCCTCGGGATCTTGGCCACAGCCATTCTGGGCATTCCACTGGGAGTCGTCAAATACCAGGGAATTGTCTCTGCGCCTCCGAGCGTTTCACCCACTCTCTTCAGGCTAGATATTCTGGGCGCGTTCAAGACTGGCCTCATTTCTGTTGTCTTTGTTTTTTTCTTTCTCGACCTTTTTGATTGCATTGGTACCTTGATTGGAGTGAGCGGGCCAGCTGGCTTCCTTAAGGATGGAAAATTGCCCCGGGCCAATCAGGCCATGCTCGCTGATGCTCTGGGAACAGTCGAGGGAGCGCTTCTTGGGACATCCACAGTCTCCAGCTATATCGAAAGCGCCACAGGAATAGCTCAAGGCGCAAGGACAGGCCTGGCCAATGTCTTTACTTCATTGCTCTTTCTGGCTGCTCTATTCTTCAGCCCTCTGGCAAAGATGATAGGTGGTGAATATAGCTTCAAAGGATTGACCCTTCATCCAGTCATCGCTCCTCCCTTGATCATTGTTGGCTATCTGATGATGAAGTCTGTGACTTACATCAACTGGGAAGACTTGACCGAGGCCATTCCTGCCTTTCTGACCGTGATCATCATGCCCATGACCGTGAGCATCACAGAAGGAATCGCCTTCGGGTTTATTTCCTATTCTCTCCTCAAGCTTATCACTGGCAAGGCAAAGAAAGTTCACTGGATAATTTACCTCTTTTCTATCCTGTTTATTCTTCGCTATTTGATAAAATAATGATAAAGAAGGGCGTTACGTTGGGAGGTGTTTCCTTGCTTTTATTGATGATGAGCTGTGCAAAGGTTATGATCAAGCCTGAGCTAGTTGCGACTCCTTCTGGTTCGAAGTGGGTTAGAAAAACCATGGCCAAGATGACCCTTGAGGAAAAGATTGGGCAAATGGTTTCCTGGCAGTACACAGGTGAGTTTTTCAACAGAGACAGTGATTATCTCAAAGACCTTAAATCCCTGATCATCAATCGCAAACTGGGAGGCTTAATTCTCTTTGGCGGTGAAGTTTATGAAACAGCTCGCCTGACAAATGCCTTGCAGAGGATGGCCAAAATACCTCTTTTAATCGCCTCAGATTTTGAAAGGGGGGCAGGGAATCAAATATCAAAAGCGACTATTTTTCCTCCTCTCATGGCTCTGGGAGCAACGAATTCTGAAGAGTTAGCCTATGCTATGGGTAAAATCACAGCCATTGAAGGAAGAGCCATGGGTATTCACATGACTTATGCGCCTGTTGTTGATGTCAACATTAACCCTCTGAATCCGATTATTAACACCCGCTCCATCGGTGAGGATCCAGAGCAGGTCAGCCGACTGGCTGTCGCTTTTATCAAAGGCTGCCAGGAGAATGGCCTCATCGCCACAGCTAAGCATTTTCCTGGCCATGGAGACACAGACCTGGATTCTCATATTCAGCTGGCTGTCATAAGCGGCGATCAAGAGAGACTACAAAAGGTTGAGCTCTACCCTTTCAAGCGAGCAATTGAGGGAGGAGTCCAGGCTATTATGACTGCCCATCTTCATGTCCCAGCCCTTGACCCAACACCAGGTCTGCCTGCCACTCTTTCTCCTCTTATCCTAACAGAGCTTTTAAGGAAAGAACTGGGATTTAATGGCCTTATTGTCACAGATGCCATGACCATGGGAGGAATCACACAAGCTTTTTCGGCGCCAGAAGCTGCTTTAAAGGCTGTCCAGGCTGGCGTGGATATGATCCTCCTTCCTCCTGATCCTCATGGGGTCATTGAGGGCTTGATTCAGGCTGTCCGCTCCGGCGAGATATCTTTATCAAGGATAAATGCTTCAGTGAGAAGAATTCTCGAGGCAAAGGCCAGGCTTGGCCTTCACAAGGAGCGCCTAGTGGATGAAAAGGCATTGGCTTCGATTGTGGCATCAAAAGAAAATCTTCGGGTTGCAGCTCAGGCCTTCGAGAATTCCATCACTTTGGTCAAGAATGAAGGGGATGGTCTTCCTCTGAGCGGAGAAAATTTGAAAATAGCAGTCTTTTCTCTTTCCAGCGACCCTGGAGATTATTTTGCAGGCAGAACTTTTATCAAAGAGATAGAGAAAAGATGTCCGACAGCAGCGAGTTTTTATGCTGACCCTTATACAGGCCAGGAATTCATCCAGGAAGGAATGATAAAAGCACAGGAAGCAGACACAGTTATCTTTGCCTTATTTTCGAGTCTTAGCGCTTGGAAAGGGAGTGTCGACCTCGACCCAAAACATATCCAAGTTATTAAAGATGTTGCTGCCGGACTGTCCAGAGTTATTGTTATTTCCTTTGGCAGCCCATATTTTTTAAGGCATTTTCCAGAAATTGATTCCTATCTCTGTGCCTATAGAAATATCGGTCAGGCCCAAATTGCCGCTGCCAAAGCCATCTTCGGAGAGATGGAAATAAAAGGAAAACTCCCTGTCTCCATCCCTGACCTTTTCCCTTTAGGCCACGGCATAGTCCTGCCCAAAAAATAAAAAAATCTCCGTAAGTAGCAAAACCTTAAGGGGGTGAAGACAATATTCATTTGACATCCCATATTGGGCGGCTTCAGCCCGCCCAGTGAATGCAACTTCATTTACTGCTTTGAAATGAGCAACTGCGTAGTACCCCCTAAAGATTTGCTACTTCCAAATTCTCCTCCTATCGTAAACTTACAGCTGATAAAAACTCCTTTTTTCATTCGTCCTTATTGTTTGGATTGAGCGTTATCAAATGATTTTTTCCAAAAATTTCCTAACTGTTTCCACAGTGATTATCGCTGGATTAATTGCCATATTTCTTTTCCTTGATAGGCCGTCGACTTTGCCTTCGACCAAATCAGTTAATATTTCATCAAATCCGAAGCACAATCTAGATG
>CAZPAX010000194.1:0-4140 GCA_964584535.1 uncultured Eubacteriales bacterium | reverse complement strand
TGTCAAGCAAACAGTTTGTTGTTATGACGTATTTCAATTGTCACCTTTTTCCACTGTCAGCCACCTTCCTTATAGCTAATTCTTAGGGATGTCTTTGTATCAGAGAGAATCGCCCTGGGTAAACCACACTGAACAAAAGACTGATACATCAAATGTGACGTAACAGCCATTGACAAAAAGAGATCTTTACTCTACCTTATTCCCTCGGGGCGGTTAGCTCAGCGGAAGAGTATCGGTCTTACAAACCGGGGGTCACTGGTTCGAACCCAGTACCGCCCACCACAAAGTTCATTCAAAGCTGACCAGCGCTACCTTTTTTCCTGGGAAAGAATGAATGGGCTTTATGGCAAATCCTGATTGAGGGATGATGAGCAAATTCTATTCCTTTCTCTGGGTTGGGTCGGCCATAGCCCTTTCTCTAGGAGGGCTGGCAGCCTTTATTTTCCTCTTTGTTCTTGATTTTAATATTTACTGGCTCATCCTCTCGCCCATCATTTTTTCTCTCTACCAGGCTCCAGCTGTCTATGTTTTCTGGCTCTGGAAAAAAAGATTCCGCAAAAAAGACAAAGGTTCAACCCTGTAGTTCAGGAAGATAGTTGCTCCCAGAAAGTGGGATAATCGGCAAAAATTCCTTGATCATCCGACCTTCCTCTTCTCAATCATTGGGGAGAGTTGACCGAGCAGATTTTTATTGATAAGATTCCAGTCATTCCAAATATTTATAATACCAAAAGCTATCATCAGAGAGGATATCATGCGTCAAATAAAATTACTGATTTTGATTTTGGCTCTGGCTCTTTCCTCATCTGTGCTCTCTTTTGGCCAGAAGGAAATCCAAACGTGCATCCAGGCCATTGAATCTCTCCTCAACAATGACCTTTCTCCCTGGAAGTTCAAACAGGGAGATATCCCAAGAGGAGAAAGGATTGATCTCGATGACTCAGACTGGGCCTTGCTCAAGACCGGTGAGACAACAAGAAGCAAAGTCTGCTGGCTGCGTCGAGTGTTCAAAGTCCCTGCGAGCTTTGCCGGAGCTAAAACAGAGGGAAGCAAAATTTCCCTTCTCTGCAGATTCCGCGGAGTGGGCAGAATTGAAGGCCAATTTTTTATTAACTCCAAACTCAGTGAATCCTTTGCCCTTGAATTCGGAAATAGGCAAGCAGAGATTGAAAAAGAATTTCTCCTCTCAGCCAAAGCCTCTCCTGGGCAGAAAATAGTCATCGCTTTCCGCTTTGACAATCTGGGAAAGCTTCCTCTCCTCAAAAGAGAAGAGGCAGAGCCAGGAACCTTCCTCCGTCTCCGCGAGGCTCGCTTCTCTATCGACTCAACCCGAGAGGCAGAGAAGCTTCTTTCCGAATTTCTCCTTGATTTGAAAACAGGATTTTCCCTCCTTGATTTTGAGCCCAAGGAGGAACTCTTACCTCCCCGTCTGCGCAGGCCTGTTTCTAAGGATTATCAAGAACTCTTTTCTTCAAAAGAATTCTTGACCCTGAAAAATCAGTTTGAAAAGGCAGTGCTCGGCTTTGACCTGGAAGCTCTGCGTCAGGGAAATTTCTCTAGAGTCAAAGACTCCTTGTCTAGGTTCTATAGAGAGACAGAGCCGATTTTTCTTTTTTCCAAAAGTCGTACGATCGCCATTGCGGGCAATTCCCACATTGATCTGGCCTGGCTGTGGCGCTGGCCTGAAACCGTGGAAGTGACGAAAGAAACTTTCTCGACAATCATGGACAATATGGAAGAATATCCTGAAATCATCTATGTCCAGAGCCAGGCTCAGGCCTACCAATGGATGGAAGATCTCTATCCGCAAATTTTTAAGCGAATCAAACAGAAGGTCAAAGAAGGCCGCTGGGAAATTGTGGGCGGCATGTGGGCAGAGCCTGACTGCAATCTCATTGATGGCGAATCTTTCATCCGCCAGATTCTCTACGGGAAGAGGTACTTCAAGGAAAAGTTCGATGTTGATGTCAAAATTGGCTGGGTTCCTGATTCTTTTGGCTACAACTTTAACATCCCCCAATTTCTCCGCAAGAGTGGCTTTGACTCCTTCATCACCCAGAAGATTAGCTGGAACGACACCAATGCCTTCCCTTACTTTCTTTTCTGGTGGAAAGGGCCAGACGGCTCACAGATTCTCACTTATTTTCCGCCTACAGGGTATGTGGGAACTCTGGAAAGGCTGGAAATGGTGGAAGGACTCAAGTCTTTTGAGAGAAACACAGGGCAAAAAAATGTTCTTGTTCTCTATGGGCTTGGGAATCACGGAGGCGGCCCAAACAGAGAAATGCTCAACCGTGGCCGTGAACTGCAAAAGCAAAAATTATTTCCAAAAATAAAACACAGTTCTGTCTCTGATTATCTCAGCCAGCTCCGCAAAAAAAATCTCAAGAATCTTCCAGTCTGGAACGACGAACTCTACCTTGAGTATCACCGGGGCACTTACACGACTCAGGCAGAAACTAAGCGTTTTAACCGGAAGTTAGAAGTTCTTCTTTCTAATGCTGAAAAGCTTTCCTCCCTTGCTCTCCTCTTTGGCACAAAGTACCCTCAGCAAGACATTAAGAATGCTTGGCAAAAAGTCCTCATGAATCAATTCCATGATATCCTGCCTGGCTCAAGCATCAATCCTGTCTACAGGGATGCCAAAGAATTCTATCTTGAAGCTCAAGGCCTGGCTAGCCAAGCCCTTCTGGAAAGCCTGAAAGAAATTTCCAGAAAAATCCAGACAGAAGGCTCCCAGAAAGGGACCCCTCTTCTTGTTTTCAATCCCCTTTCCTGGGAAAGAGATGGGATTGTCAAAGTCACTCTGCCTCAAGAATTCCAGGAAGGAGTCAGGATTTTGGATGAAAAGGATAATGAAGTTCCCTGCCAGATATTCGCTTCCGATAAACAGGGAAAAGAACTTTGGTTTTTTGCCAGAAAAATACCAGCTCTGGGCTACAAAATTTATAGAGTTCAGAAGGTAAACGAAGTTCCCAGCTATCCATCCTCTTTAAAAGTTAGTCCGACAGTTGTGGAAAATCAATATTTTCAAGTGACCCTCAATCCAGAAAGCGGAAATATCATCAGCATCTTTGATAAGCTTCAGAAGAAAGAAGTCGTGGCCCCGGCTGCCTCTGCTAACCAGCTTCAGCTTTTTGAGGATATTCCCGATGAATATGATGCCTGGAATATCCAATACACAGGCCGGCAGTGGGAAGTGGATAAAGCGGAGAAAATAGAAATCAGGGAAAAAGGTCCTGTTCTGGCCTCAATCCAGGTCCGCAAAAGCTATCTTGGCCTCTCCAAAGCCAGGCGCGAACCCACTTCAGATTTTCCTTCTTCATTTTTCAGCCAAGAGATCATTCTCTACGACGGTCTGCCAAGGATAGATGTTCTGATGGATATCGACTGGTGGGAAGATCATGTCCTTCTCAAAGTCGCCTTTCCTGTCGATGTCAAAAGTGAAAAAGCTAACTATGAAATCCCCTTCGCTTCTATCCAGAGGCCAACAACCCGCAATACAGATTGGGAACGGGCAAGACACGAAGTCCCTGCCATCCGCTGGGCTGACCTCTCTGATGGAGAATATGGCGTCAGTCTGCTCAATGAGTCCAAATATGGCTATGATGTCAAAGACAATGTCATCAGGCTCACTCTCCTCCGCTCACCTCTTAGTCCTGACCCCATGGCTGACAGGGGAAAGCACAGATTCTCTTATTCCCTCTATCCCCACAAGGGAGACTGGCGCGAGGCAGACACTGTCCAGAAGGGATATGAATTTAACTCTCCTCTTCTGGCCCTCTTTCTCGATTCCCATCCAGGGGAGTTCCCTCCTTCTTTTTCCTTCTTCAAGGCTTCCCCTTCAAACGTCATTCTGACCACTATAAAAAAAGCCGAAGACAGGGAAAGCCTGATCCTGAGGCTCTATGAGTCAGAAGGAAAAGCTTCAGAAGCGACGCTTGAGCTTTTCCGCAAGCCTAAAAAAATCTATGAGCTTGACTTGATGGAGAATCGGCTACGTTCCCTTCCCTTCAAAGAAAATGCATTGCCTTTAAAATTTGATAAATACGAAATCAAAACTCTGGAGCTGGTCTTCTAAAGATAAAGCGCCCCCGACGGGATTTGAACCCGTGTTGCCGCCTTGAAAGGGCGATGTCC
>CAZPAX010000193.1:0-4154 GCA_964584535.1 uncultured Eubacteriales bacterium | reverse complement strand
AATCTTTTTTTGATTTGCCAGTAAATTCCCTGGACAATTTTTCTATTTCTTCCTCAATCTCCTTCTGAGACTTTACCTTGAGCTTTGTGTATTGAAAAGGAGAAATGCTCGCCTCTGAAATAAACTCAATCTCTTCTTTTCTGGGCGGCTCGACTTGTTCCACCACTCCTTTCTCAACAGCCTCTATTAGCTCTTCTCTCTTTTTTTCAGCGAAGATTTTCTCTCTTACCAGAGGGATGGTCAGCTTGGAAATCTCCTTTAGAGTTTCAAAAACACCCACACCATTGATGGCAGCTGTTTCAAGGTAAGGCCGTTTCTGGGGATTGAGAAGGTTATTAAAAGTTTCAACGGGAATGAGATTCTCCAAATCCCGTTTGTTGTATTGGAAGACAAGAGGGATGATGTTTAAATCCAGTTTGTGTTCGAGCAAATTCTTTCTCAGTCCGTCAAAACTCTCCAGATTGGCATCAAGAAGAGTGACCTGAGAATCAGCGACAAAGACAATGCCATCCGCGCCTTTCAGAACACTCTTTCGGGAAGCTTCATAAAAAACCTGGCCAGGCACGGTCATCAGTTGAAAATGAACTTTGTAGTCGCCAATCATACCTGCCTTGATAGGAAGCAAATCAAAGAAAAAGGTCCTCTCTGTCTGGGTTTCCAAGCAGATCAGTTCTCCGCAGGAAGAAGGATCGAGCTTAAAATAAATGTAGCGGAGGTTGGTAGTTTTTCCACTCAGGCCAGGCCCGTAATAGACAATCTTGATGGCTACATTCTTTGTCGCATAATTGACAAAAGCCATTTCTTTTTCTCTTTCTTTTTTAATTAATCCATAACACAGCCACAGGATGAAGTCAATTTTCTGCCAGCTTAGCTCAAAAGAAAATTCTTATTCTCTTCTATTAGATGGGATCAAGTCTCCAGGTTCTGGTTTTAATAAATTTTATCCCATTGACGATTCTGGGCACATAGTTCCTATTTTCAAAATTCGGTGAAAAGTTCAGAATCAGGTATTATGTCCTTCAAATATTTTAGTTAAATTTTTTGGCTTGGCGTAAAAAAAATTTACATCCATTTTTTGTTTTGGCCCTCAGTCTTTTAGCGGAATGTCTAAGCTTCTAGGGTGCAATCTTGGAAATACAAAGGCTCAGAGAAATTCCCTTCAAATGAAAACCTTAAGATTGTGGACTGGCACATATATTGCTTAGACAATATTAAAATTTAACATCATGAGAGGAGGATCATCATGAAACAATCAAATGTCTTTAGAATTTTAAGCGCGCTTCTGGTTATTGGAGTAGTTTCCCTTTTCACTCCGAAAATAATGGCCCAGGCTAAAGGCACCGACGTGGTTATTGGCCAATCGCTAACCATGACTTCGAAGATCCTTAACAGGGAAGTAAACGTTTTAGTTTCTGTGCCAGATAATTATAGCACCAGCTCAATCCATTACCCGGTTCTTTATGATCTAGGCGGCTTCTACTTCACCTTTGATTGTGGAACCGTAGGGATTCTCTCCCGAACCACTGATATTCCGGAAATGATCGTCGTTGGAGTTCCACCCGTCGAGAGAGGATATGTTCCCACCCCCTTTGAGGAGCGCGGAGAGAATCCTGAAGGAGCAGATCTTTCCATAAAGTTCCTCAAGGAAGAGCTGATTCCTTTCGTGGAGAAAAACTATCGGACAAACGCCTTCAGAATCCTATACGGTCACTCGGTGGGCGGGCTGTTTACCATGTATACGCTCTTTAACTACCCGGACCTTTTCACAGCCTATGTGGCCGGCAGCCCCTGGTTCCAGACCAATGACCAGTATTGGCTGAAAAATATCGAAAAAATGGCCAAAGTGAGGAAGTTAGATGATAAATTCCTCTTCATGACTGTCGGAAAAGGGGAAGCCGATTTAACCCTTGATACTTTCAAAGAACTTGAAAAATGGATGAATAACAATCCCTTTTCCGGCCTGACCTGGAAGAGTGCCTGGGTGGAAGGTGATCATGGATCGATGGTGGGCAGGAATATTTATGACGGACTTCTATTTATCTTCAGCGGCTGGAAGATGCCCAACGAAGTTTTAAGAAATGGCGATATGAAAACGATTGAGGAATATGTAAAAACAAATACCGCCAAGTGGGCGAAGTACGGTTTTGACTCACCTTCTATTCTCCCGGAACGATTAGTCAATTCCTACGGATACTATTTGCTCAACCAGAAAGAATATAACAAGGCAGTCGAGATGTTCGCCTACAATATCAAACGTTTCCCAAAATCCTTTAATGCCCATGACAGCCTCGGGGAAGCCTATATGGTTATGGGCGAGAAGGAAAAAGCGATTAAATACTATAAGCTGGCCATAGAACTGAATCCAGGTGACACCGAATATGCAAAACGTATTTTACAAAATTCGAAGGACAAACTTCGTGAATTGGGAGTAAAATAAAAAAGATGGGGTTAGGTTTCCAGCTCCAAGCTAACAGCACGCAGATAGCTTAGCGCAAAAGGAAATTCTTATTCTCTATTCTCTCAGGTGATTGAAGAGAGCCAGGTATTTTCCGATAACTCTTGGCCAGGTATAATTTTCTTCGACATAACCAAGGCCATTCTTTCCCATAACTTCTCTCAATTTTGAATCCCGCAGAAAAAGATCCAGAGCAGCTTCAAACTCTTCATAATTCGAATAAAATAATCCGCTCTGCCCCTTGAGGCAATGCTGTTTGAGGGGAGCAGTATTTGCCTGAACCAGGAGAGGAATTTGCGAGGCCATGGACTCCAGGGCAGCCATGCACAGGCTTTCAAAATGGGAAGGATGGACTGTGAGTAAGGCTTCAGCCATGGCTTCATTTTTCTCCTCAGGAGAGAGAAACCCAAGATATCTAATCCTGGGATGGGATGGAATTTCCATCAGAAGCTTGCCGATAAGGACAAGCGAAAGCTCAGAGTTTTTCTGGCTGAATCTCAGAAAGTAATCGATAAGCTCCTGACATCCTTTGCCTGGCTCAATCCGGCCTGCATAAAGGAGATAAGGAGACCAGATTCCATATTTCCCTCTGAAGCCACGCTTTTCCGGGATCTTAGGGACATCCACTCCCACGCCGACAATATCCTGATATTTTCCCTCAAAGGAAAAAAGGCGGCTGAGCATCTCTTTCTCTGCTTCTGTGTTGAACATAAAAGCGTGGGGAGAAGAAAAAACCTCTTTCATGATGCCGAGGTAAAGAGGGGGCTCATCATGGGCAGTGGGAACAAGTGTCTTTTTCCCTTTTACCTTCTTAAGGCCCCAGTAAGTATTGAAATAAAGATAAGTAAAAAAGATAAAAAGATCATACTCCTCTGCCTCTTTTTCCAGGGTCTCAATAAGGGCGGGGCAATAAGGACCTTGCTGCTTGAGCCATTCAATCTCATCATCAGCGGTGTGGTCATGAAAAAAGATCCAATCAGAGTACTTGTTGAAAGATTCAATATCCCTTTCTTTATCAACTCCGTAGCGCTTAATCCGCACCCCGTTGAGAATGGTCTCACCTGGAGGATATTCATTTTTCCAGGTGATATAATCCTTGGCTGTCGTTGTATAGACAGTAGCATCAAATCCTCTGTCAACCAGCCTCTCAGCTATCTGGCGGCAGTGAAGCTCTGACCCTCCCATCACCTCTTTTCCGTATCTCTGGATAACAAAAGCAATCTTCATCTCGAATTTCATCCTCTCAATTTCTTGAGATTCTCAAGGAGAAATTTTTCTCTTCCCTTTTTCTTGAATTTTTCAAGGCGGAGCCGCTGGCCTCGGATAATTTTTTCTCTAAGCTTTTTATCGTGGGCGACAATATCTACCAGCTCAGCCACATAATCCACTCTTTTCGTGTTGATCAATATTCCAGCTCCGTCCAGCGTATAGGGAACAGCTGAGGAATTATAGGCAATAATGGGAAGTTCAAAGACCAGACTCTCTATCAAAGGAAGGCAGAATCCTTCATGCTCACTTAAAGAGAGGAAAACATGAGACACTCGATAAAGGGCAAACATCTCTTCATCCGGAATATGACCGCTAAAATGAATTTCTTCTGGCTTGAGATAGAATTCATCGGCAATGCGCACCAGGCTCTGGTAATATCTGGGACAGGAAGCGGTTTTGCCGACAATAATCAATCTGACCAGGGGAGAAA
>CAZPAX010000192.1:0-4155 GCA_964584535.1 uncultured Eubacteriales bacterium | reverse complement strand
TCGAGAGGGAGGCCGGACTGTTGGTGCTGGCAGTGTCACCGAAATCCTGGAATAAAAGACTGTTTCGAGGAGTTGAAGAAAGAGAATGAGAGAGTTAATCACGCTTCAGTGTTCTGAGTGTAAACGAAGAAATTACGCAACGACAAGAAACAAGAAAAAACAAACAGACAGGCTAGAATTGAGTAAATTTTGTCCCTTCTGTCGGAAACACACTTCCCATAAAGAGGTGAAATAAAAATTCGTAAGAAGAGCAAAAATAATAGAGAAGAGGAGGAGAGAAAGAAAAGAAAGGTGAGTAGCTCAATTGGTTAGAGCATCGGTCTCCAAAACCGAAGGTTGCGGGTTCGAGTCCTGCCTCACCTGCCATGCTAATGCCAAGGATATATTTTTAAAGTCCCTACCTTCCCTTTGGCGGGAAAAGGAGCTTTTCTAAAAAAAAACGATTTTTTTGAGAGCAGGGTAAAAAATGAACCAGAAAGAGAGATGGTACAAACGCTTTTTTAGTTTTTTAAAGCAGGTCAGAGCAGAATTGAAGAAGGTTTCCTGGCCATCTCGTAATGAGGTTTACAGCACAACAATTGTGGTCATTATCGCTACAATTTTCTTTGGATTTTATCTCTTTTTCATGGACGTCATTTTTTCCTGGATTTTGGATCAAATAAGAATAGTTTTTGGATGAAGATATAAAATGGCAAAAAATTGGTATGTTGTTCACACCTATTCAGGTTTTGAAAAATTCGTGGCTGAGTCTATTCGGGAAAGGGCTGCTGAGTTGAATATCAATGACGAGATCGGTAAGATCATTATTCCTACGGAGGATGTTATTGAAATCAAAGGAGGGAAAAAAGTCGTTTCCACAAAGAGGTCCTATCCAGGTTATATCCTGATTGAGATGGAAATGACTGATGAAAATTGGCATATCATTCGCCAGACTCCCAAAGTCACGGGTTTTGTTGGTTCAGGGAAGAAGCCTTCTCCTTTAAGCAAGGAGGAGGTCAATCAGATCGTTCATCATATGGAGACAACTTCCGAAAAACCAAAGCCAAAGCATTCTTTTGAAAAAGGGGAAGCTGTCCGTATCATAGATGGCCCTTTTTTTAACTTCAGTGGAATAGTTGAAGAGGTGAATCCAGAGAGGAATACTTTGAAGGTTCTTGTGACAATTTTCGGTCGGTCCACTCCTGTTGAACTTGAATTCCTGCAGGTGGAGAAAATTTAGGAGGGAAGAATGTCCAAAGAAGTGGTAGCAAGAATCAAGCTCCAAATTGTCGCTGGCCAAGCAAGCCCGGCACCTCCTGTGGGTCCAGCGCTAGGCCAGCATAGTGTCAATATCATGGAATTTGTTCGCCAGTTTAATGAGAAGACAAGCCGAATGGAGGAAGGAACGATCATCCCTGTCGTCATCACAGTTTTCAAGGATAAGAACTTCATTTTTGCCATCAAGACTCCTCCAGCTTCCTATCTTCTGAAAAAGGCTGCTGGTATTGCTAAGGGATCTGGAGCCCCGAACAAGGAGAAGGTTGGTAAGGTAACTCTGAAGCAGATCGAAGAGATAGCAAAGATGAAATTGCCTGATTTGAATGCTTCTGATTTGGAAGCAGCCAAGCGGATCATCGAAGGAACGGCAAAAAATATGGGATTGGAGATCATCAGTGAGTAAGAGAGGAAAAAAATATATCAAGGCCAGGGAGCTAAAGCAGAAAAAGGAGTACTCTCTTGAAGAGGCGGCAAGCCTCCTCAAGCAATCAAGCTATGCCAAGTTTGACGAGTCAGTCGATATGGCCATTCGCTTGGGGGTCAATCCAAAACATTCAGATCAGATGGTGAGAGGAACAGTGATCCTTCCCCATGGCACAGGAAAAACAAAGAAGATTTGTGTCATTGCCTCCGGCGAGAAAATCAAGGAGGCTGAGGAATCCGGGGCTGATTATGCGGGAGGAGAAGAGCTCATTGAAAAAATTTCCTCAGGATGGATTGATTTTGACGTCGTCATCGCCACGCCAGATGTCATGAGGGGAGTGGGCAAATTGGGGCGGATTCTGGGGACGAAGGGCCTCATGCCCAATCCAAAATCAGGGACAGTGACTTTTGATATCAAAAAAGCGGTTGAAGAGACAAAAGCAGGCCGTGTGGAATTTAGAATTGATAAGACAAGTATCATTCATTCTCCCGTGGGAAAAGTCTCTTTCTCCGAGGACAAGCTGGTGGATAATATGAAAGTCTTTCTCCAGGCTATCCTTCATGCCAAGCCAGCCTCAGCCAAGGGCAAATACATTAGAAACATTCATGTCTCTTCAACGATGGGACCATCGCTGCGGATCTCAGAAGGGATTTTCGAAAAAGAGGAGAAGAAAGGGTGAAACGGGAAGTAAAAGAAGAACGGATTACTGAACTGACAGATCTTTTCAATCATCACAAATCTTTTTATTTGCTGGATTTCAAAAATATGACAGTCTCTCAATCTGTGGATTTGAGAAAGATTTTAAGGAAAAATTCTTATTTCATAAAGGTCGTCAAAAATCGCCTGGCCATCCGAGCCCTCCCAAGGGAATTGCCTGAAAGTCTCAGGCAATTTTTTCGCGAGCCAACGGCAATTGCTTTTGCCTCCCAGGATCCCATTGCCTTGGCTCGTATTCTGAAAGAATTTTCCACTCAAAACAAAGTTTTGACAGTCAAGGGAGGAGCTCTAGAAGGGAAATTTTTTGCTTCTGAGAGGTTTGAGGAAATTATAAGACTTGCATCTCGAGAAGAATTATTGGCCAAAATTGGCAGTTTAATGGCCTTACCAATAATAAGACTATTAAGGACTTGGCAAGCCCCTCTAGCCAATTTAGGCAGGATGTTGAGTCAATTAAAAACTAAAAAATAGAGTTGGAGGTAAAAATGCCCAAAGCGCAAACAAAAGAAACGGAAAAGAGTCCGAAAGAAAAAAAACAGGAAACGAGGTTGACAAAAGATGAGTTCTTCAGCCACCTGGATAATCTGACTGTTTTGGAACTGGCAGATTACATCAAAGAGTTCGAAACGAGATACGGAATCTCCGCCGCTGCCGCAGCCATTCCTGTGGCTGTCCCTGGAGCCGCAGCTCCTCAGGCTGAAGCGAAGAAAACTGAAGAAGAGAAGACAGAATTTGTCGTCGTCCTCAAGAGCGTTGGCGATAAGAAGATCAACGTCATCAAAACTGTCAGAGAAGTCACGAATCTTGGATTAAAAGAGGCCAAGGATCTGGTGGACAGTGTTCCCAAGCCTTTGAAGGAGGGTGTATCCAAAGAAGAAGCTGAAGCCATAAAAGCAAAATTTGAAGAAGTCGGAGCAGTGGTCGAGTTGCAGTAAGCTTCAGCGAGACAATTGGTTGAGCCATTTTTTAATAGAAGTGGAAACAAACTCTTTTTAGAGAGTTAAAATGATAAAAGAATTTACAGAATTAGAAAATATTTACAAACAAAGACAGGATTTTTCAAAAATCAAAACCTTCTTTCCCATGCCTGACCTCCTGGCCATCCAGAGGCAATCCTATGCTGAGTTTCTCCAGATGGAACTCTTGCCTGAAGAAAGAAAAGATACCGGATTACAGGCAGCCTTCAAAGATATTTTCCCTATTTCGGATTTCAAGGAAACGACCCAATTGGATTTTATCAGTTATTCGATTGGCAACTGGGAATGTAAGTGCGGCCGCTTGAAGGGAGTTGAGAACTCCCGGGCACGCTGCAACGGTTGCGGAACTCTCCTCCCCGCTTATCAGGAACTCAGAGAGAAAGAGATTTGTCCTTATTGTGGAGCTCTGAAGAAAATAGAGATTCCTCTCTGCGACCATTGCGGAGATCGAGTTGGACTGAAGATGAAATACAGTCCCAATGAGTGCCTCCAGAAGGGCTATACCTATGCTGTTCCCTTAAGGCTAAAGGTGAGACTCATTTCTTGGGAAAAAGACCCAGCCACCAAGGCCAAAAGGCTGAAGCACATCAAGGAACAGGAAGTCTATTTTGGCGAGATCCCGCTGATGACCGAAAAGGGGACTTTCATTTTTAACGGAATCGAAAGAGTTGTTGTCAGCCAGCTGCAGCGGTCTCCCGGGGTCTTTTTCAGGCAGGGAGAAGCCAAGGGTTTTTATGTGGCCAAAGTCATTCCCTACCGGGGAGCGTGGGTCGAATTCGA
>CAZPAX010000191.1:0-4169 GCA_964584535.1 uncultured Eubacteriales bacterium | reverse complement strand
CGCACCCTGACAGGACCCGTCCATTAATTTAGATCATCACGGAAAAAAAGATGCTGTCGTTGTTTGACATAGGAGCGCGAATCAATTAAATTCAAGTTATGCTTCGAGGACTCTTTAGGCTCATCCTTTATGCTTTTCTGGCTTACTTCATCTATCTCCTTATCCGCTTTTTCCAGACATTAGGCAAAAGGAGCAAATCTTTCAGCTCTCCAAAACGCATCTCGGGAATCATGGTCAAGGATGAAGCTTGCAATACTTATCTTCCCAAAGAAGATGCGATAAAAGAAATGATTGATGGCAAAGAATATTTTTTTTGTTCGAAGGAATGCCGTCAGAAATTTTTGGAGAAAAAGAAAACGTCTGGCAAGCCCTGATTAGATATGGGACCAAGTGATCCTGAAATCTTTAAATTCTCCCTTGTATTCTTCCCAGCTGACATCAACGTCTTCCACAAAGGCTAATGGAGGACCTCCTTTTAATCTGTCGATAAGGTCCTCGATATTTTTCTTATCCCCTTCAGCCAGAACTTCAACCCGTCCGTCCCATAAGTTTCTCACCCAGCCAGTCAGATTCAAAGAAGAAGCCCATCTCTGAGTATGGTCACGGAAAAAGACTCCTTGAACGCGGCCAGAGACGAAAATATGTGCCCTTGCTTTCATTTCAAGCGGAAAACATATTAGCACATCAGGTCATCGAGGTAAAGAATATCAGGAATTTGACAAGAAGGAGTGAGTCTGGTAGAAATTATTTTAAATCAGAGTCTTATGAAAAAAATTCTTCTTTCTGTGGCAGGCTATGATCCTTGCGGAGGAGCGGGTGTCCTCCTCGACCTGAGAGTCTTTGTCCACCTTGGTTTCCAGGCCATGGGCGTTCTCACTGCAGCGACTGCCCAGAACACAGAGTGTGTATCAAAAGTTTATTGCCTTCCCTCAAAATTCCTTCAGGCACAATACGCAACTCTCTGTCAAGATGTCAGATTTTCCGGGATTAAAATCGGCATGATTGGCTGCAGGGAAAACATCAAGGTCATAGGAAGAATTCTGGCCAAAACAAAAGATATCCCCAGAGTCGTTGACACCGTCTTCAAATCCAGCTCAGGAGCCTGGCTTCTTGAAAAGAAAGCAATTCCTTTTTATCTTGAGGAAATCAGGGGAAAAGCATCTCTCCTCACTCCCAACCTGGAAGAGGCATCCTTGCTCTCAGGAAGAAAAATTGAAAATCTCGAGGATATGAAAGAAGCAGCCAGGAAAATATTCTTGCTGAGTGGAATTCCCTGCTTGATCAAAGGCGGTCATCTTGAAAAAGAGGCCACAGATTTGCTGTATGACGGGCATAAATTTCACTTCTTTGAAAATGAAAAAATAAAAAAGAATGTCCATGGCACAGGATGCTTCCTTTCCTCTGCCATTCTCGCCTTCCTGGCCAAGGGAAATTCCCTCAAGCGAGCCTGCCTCCTGGCAAATCAACTGACTCATCAGGCAATAAAAAGCGCGGTTCAGATCGGCCGTGGCCAACAGATCATTTCTTTCCCCCTTATCTTCGTCTAAATAAAAATTAATTTTGAGTTCTTTTGAGGTTCGAAAAAAATGGAATGATTTCCCCCTCACCTTCTTCCTCTCCCCGGGGGAGAGGAAAAAGAGAGGGGCGCTGATTCATTTCATTTATTTTGCTTAATCTGTTAGTTTGCTTTTTTTCCAGGTTTAAGAATGGTTGTCCCTTCGGCCTCAGCCTCAATATCTTCAGGAAAAAAGAGCATGGGATGGTACTTGCCTTCCAGCCAGAGGGGAATTTGATCATCATAATGGGGACTGAGAAAGTGCCCGCTCAGACCTGAAGTAATGACACAGACCGAATTTCGCCAATCAGCGAGATCGACAATCTGGCGATAGGAAGCTCCATGAGTTGTCTCGTAGCTAGGAGAAAAAATGTTGAAAGATGCCCTGACAGTAAAATCATCTCCATCCAGAGGATAAGGGCCTCGGCTGAAAAATCTGAAAAGAGGAACCTGGCTTAAAGGATGCTTGAAGCGTATGGAATGCATCTTCATCCAGTCCCATTTTTCTGGCGAGCCATAATTTTTCTCTAGCCACTCATAAGCCTTGGTTAGACTATTGACAATGATTTCCTCCCTTCCCTCCTTTTCCTGAGTCTCTTTTTTATCATACCAAGGAGAGAGAGGATCGGAAAGGATTCTGAGAAGGCCAGCCTGCTTACTGCTGAAAAGAGAATCGAAGTCCTTAAAATCTTCGCCGAAATCATCCTTAAAAACTTCTTCCTGAAAAAAATTCATAAAGACTTCAAAAAGAGCTGCTTCTTTTCCAAAAGTCATCTTTAAATCCCAGTTTTTGATGATTTCAAAGGCATCTTTTACTTTTCCTCTGGCTTCCTTTATCTCTTTAACATAGGCAAGGAAAAGCTCAGCTTTTTTGGAAAAGACATCATTCTGGATTCGCTGCAGAGATTCAATATTGTGCTTCTCTTGCTGGAGAAGCAATTCTTTTATTCTCAGAGCCCTGAACGGCGCAAGCCAGTCGCAGCTTAGGTAATAAGGAAAATCCTCAGGAATGATTTTATTGTTAGCCGTAACAATAAAATCTTCATCAGGATTATAGAGATTTGGCTTTTTCTCCTCTTCCAGAAAACCAGTCCAGTTTCCTTCTTCCTTCCATCCTGGAAAAGGAAAAAGGGCTGCCTCTTTTTTTCTCAGAGGAATTTTCCCGCTCAAATAATAGCCGATATTCCCTTGAATATCAGCATAGACAAAGTTATGGGAAGGGACCTCAAAGAGCTTAACAGCCTCAACAAATTCTTGCCAGTCTTGAGCTTTGTTGAGAAGATAGAAAGACTCAAAGGCCCTTCCGCCTTCATAAATTGTCCAGGATAATGAAACTGGAACCTGGCTTTGGACAATGAGAGGGGTGATGATTGGCCCGCGGTTTGTCCAGGCAATCTCAAACTTTTGAGGCAATCTTTCACCTTTAACCTTGATTAGCTCTTCTTTTTTCAAAAGAGGCTTCCAGATATCTAGATCTCGATAATTCTCTTTAGAGGAATCAAGCTTCTCCATATATAAATCCTGAACATCTGCCATGGAGGCAGTCAGACCCCAAGCTATTTTTTCATTGTGGCCGATGATAACAAGAGGGATTCCAGGAAGAGTAATGCCAATGACGTCGAGAGAGGGGCAGGAGAGATGAATTTCATGCCAGATAGGAGGAAGGCTTATTTCAAGATGGGGGTCATTGGCCAAAAGAGGTTTACCCGATTGAGTCCTGCTCCCTCCCAGAACCCAACTATTGCTCGCTGAAAAAGGTAGCAGGCTAGTATTTCCATTCAATTTGGGAAACTCAATAACTTCCTCGAAGGCAGAAGGGATATCCACTCCTTCTTCCAGTATCTGGATGGCATTTTCTGCGCCCAGCCTTTTAACCAGTTTGGACCTCACGACCTCGCTCGGAAAGTCCATGGAAAGTAAGAAGGCCATTATTTCTTTGATGATGAGTGAATCCATGATCGTCCAAGGTTCAGGCCGGAAACGCAAGAGGAAAAATTCAGGCGGCCAGTTGAATTTTCTGGAACTCAGCCATGAATTGACTCCCTGAGAGTAGGATAGGAGAAGGTCTTTAAACTGGGAGTTCAGTTTTTCATAATCTTTCGCAGCTGCCTCCTTAAGGCCCAAATTCCTCATGAATTTGTCTTTTTCCACTGTTGCCTTTCCGAAAATTTCAGAAAGCCTTCCAAAGCCAGCCCTCCGGGTAAGCTCCATCTGCCACATCCTTTCTTTAGCATGGACATAGCCAGTTGCGAAAAAGAGGTCTTTTTCATTCTGGGCAAAAAGATGAGGGACTCCCCATTTATCGTTGATAATCTTTACTTCTTCGGTTAAACCCTTTAAGGCAATCTCCCCCTTAGTTTTGGGGAGGGAGTTGTAGAAGGAAAAAAGAACAAAGACAAAAAAACCCAGAAGAAGAAAAAAAACAGAAATGGCTGAAAGGCCATAGATTTTTTTTATTCCCATTGGGAACGGCTTTCCTCTTTTTCTTTTAAACCAATTATCTCATCAGCTTTTTCCAGGATTTCAGCAGAGAAATTTACACCCTGCTTTTCGGCAGCCTGCAAGTTGAGATGGAGTTTGATATCGCTCAACAACTGGAAGGGAATCTGAACGG
>CAZPAX010000190.1:0-4180 GCA_964584535.1 uncultured Eubacteriales bacterium | reverse complement strand
AAGCCTTATGGCGTGGCAGGAGAAGGTCAAAAGGAGATTAGAGGTGTGAGGGAGAGCAAAAAAAATTGACCTCTCCTCTTGCCTATGCTATAAGCTAGAAAAAGGAAGAATTTATGCGATTGGAAGGCAGGCAGATTGAATCTGTTGATGAAGCCATGGTTGAAATCTACAAAAAGAAGACTCCCTCGCAACGTTTACAAATTGCATTCGGCTTGTGGCGGTCAGCGAAAATCATATTAGCTAATAATCTCCGTTCTCTACATCCTGAATGGGATGAAAAACGCCTTCAGCGTGAGGTCGCTGGGAGAATTTCTCATGGAGCAATCTGAGCTCCTGGGATATCTTGTTCGATTTCTTGAAAAATTGAATATCCCCTATTTTATTACAGGCGCTATCGCATCTATTGCTTATGGAGAGCCTAGGTTTACCAATGACATCGATATAGTTGCAGATATAAAGGACGAGCATATTGCAAAAATCAAGGAATGCTTCCCTGAACAAGAATTTTACTTAGATTCAGATGCGATCCGAGAAGCGATTAGACGGAAACATCAATTTAATATTATTCATCCCGCCTCAGGATTAAAGATAGACGTCATAATTTCTAAAGGAGACGCATTTGATAAAAGCCGCTTCGCTAGAATAAAAAGAATGCGTCCCTTAGAAGAAACAGAGGCAAATTTTGCTTCTCCGGAAGATCTGATTATCAAAAAAATGGAATATTTCAAAGAGGGCTCATCGGAAAAACACCTCCGGGATATCATGGGGATGCTCAAGATCTCTGGCGAAATGGTTGACTTTAAATATATTTCATTGTGGGCAAAAAGACTCAATCTGGAAGAAATATGGCAGGCTATTCAGGAAAGGCTGTCAAAATAGCTGATATGAGTTTGATTTTAACATGAAAAATATTCTGCTCTGGCCTCAGCCGCGATCAGGCAATTGACAAACTTATTAAGGAGAAAGGCGAAGAGAACGTTCTATATTGAATCTGCTGGCTGAGCTTTTCCGAGTTTTTTATACATGGTGAGAATATTCTGATTATTTTCACGCTTGTAATCAAATCCATCCATCATCTCGCGGCTGAGGAAAATCCCCAGCCCGCCTTTTTCCTCATTGGTCAGAATTTCTTCGAGATCAGGGGGGCTTGATTTTGTGGGATCAAAAGGGATGCCATTATCTCTTATCTCTAAGAAAATCTTCCCCTTTTCCCGCCAGGTCTTGAGGATGATCTCGCCTTTATGCTGGGGATAAGCATATCTGACGATGTTGATGCAGATCTCAAGGAGGGAAAGCTCAATTTGATAGTACTCTTTTTCTGAAATTTTCAGGCCCTTGAGATTTTCTCTTAAAAAACTTCTGATCTTCTCAATCTCTGCCAGCTCACTAAAAACTTTTAGTTTTGCAGCTGAAGTTCCCAAAGTGACATCCTTTCTTATTTTTTTAAGGCGGAATCGGCAATTTGCTCATGATGTCTTTCTTCCAAAACATAACTCTTATCTCGTTGCCTTTTTTTGCTTCAGTTCTGGTTCATTTCATAGACAGCGGATCAGCGGTTTTGATTATACCATCATCTCTTGCCCTTGTATAGAAATTCAAAACTCACTAATAAATTTTGACCTTGGCTACACTTTCTGAAGGAACAATGGCCGAGAAACTAGCCTTGAACATGCTCAAGTCTTTCTTCTTCTACTTTTTTTCCTGATTACAAGGAAAACTGATCAGGCTATAAAGAAAATGCGATGAATAGAAAAATTTGACAACGATTTCTCCCCGCTTTATAAAATAGATCACTCATTAAATTGAAAGGAGGATTTCAATGAAAAAGTCTCTTGTCCTGTTCTTAGTTCTAGCTTTTTTGGCTTTAAGTGTCTGTGCCAAAAAGCTGGATATCGAAGCAGAAAAGGCAAAGGTAAAAGAGGTGCTTGATGGTTATGTGACCAGCATTGAAAATGAAGACATGGCCCTCTACGCCAAGGTTATGGCCCATGATGAAGATATGGTGAACTTCGGCTCAGGAGCAGCTGACCGAATAGTCGGTTGGAAAGCGCTGGAAAAAGTAATCCTTGACCAGAATGAAGCCCTTTCAGGAACAAAAATCCCAGCGAGCGACGAGACAATTAATATTTCGCCTGATGGAAAATTTGCCTGGGCAACCTCTCTCTGGAATTTTAAAGCCATGATGGGTGAGCAAGGAATTGAGCTTCCAGTGAGATGCACCTGGATTCTGGAAAAGAGAGAGGCGGGATGGGTTATTGTCCATTTCCACAAGTCGGTAGGGATGAGCTAAAGAGGCGATTCCCCTTTTATTGCCGCTAATAACCATCTCAAACTAAGCTTTGTCCAAGACAAGCCTTTCCCAAGGCAAATTACCTGTCATGATGTTCTTATTGCCGCTGAGACAGGTGTCGAATATTTTTCGTGATCTTCTATTTTCCCGAGAGAAGAAGTCCGGGTGATTTCCGGTGCTTTTGAGCCTGCTTCCATAATTCTTAGCTCAAGCTGACATCCCTCCCATCATGATTTATCATCTATGACGATGGGAGGAGAAAAAACGAGCGCAGGCTTGCTCACTTGGCCGTCGCAGGCGAAAAGAAATTTCTTATAATCCTTTTGACTTTTATTTTTCTTATTTCGCCTTGCGGATGAAGACGTCTCCCTCGTAGGCGTTGATCTGGATCTCGACTCCTCCACCGTTGAGAAGAGCCAAAGTCGCTCTTTCAAAAGCGACCCGATATCGCCCTCCCTCTTTGCGCTCGTCCTCTTCTTTTTTCTGTTGGCTTGGTGTCAGCTGGACGTCGAAGTCGGTAAATACTTTTCCTTCTTCAGATTTTATCTTCAGGCTGGCTCTGACATCGGCAGGCAAAGTAATGTCGATGTCTCCCTCCATTGCGCTGAAGGACATCGGTTTGCCGGGATTTACTTTGCTGAAGACAGCCTTAATCTCGCCATCATTGCAATCGGCGAGAACAGGGCCAGAGATTCCGGTCAAGATAATCGAGCCGTCACTGTTATCGACTTCAATCTCACCGTCCACTTTTTCCACTGTGATCACTCCTTCTGAATTGGAGAGCTTGAGAGCCGTAGAAAAAGGAACCTGAATGGTCAGATCAACAGATCTCTTTCCCAATTCAACTTCTACATTGATGACATTTTCTTCCTCCTCGACAGTCAGCCCCGTAGTCTCCACCTGAATTGTTTTCATACCTTTGGCTTTTGCGGCTTGTGCTTTTTCCTTGGCAATTTCTTCTTCGCCTTTTTCCTCTTCAATCTCGGCAAGTTCTTCTTCCTTTTTGGTCAAAAGCCTTTCCCTCCAGCGGGCTTCGACGACGACTTCTTTACCCTCATAGCCTCTGACAGTAATGCTCCCTCCGTGGAGACTCACTTCGAGCGTGCCGGGCTTAGCGGGATTGCTGAAATTGACAACGGTCCGGTCAGACGGAGTCTCTTGGCTTTCAACCACCAGCCCGGCCGCGATAAACAGAAGGATCAGTCCCGAAAGGGTTCTTAATATCTTCATGATATCCTCCTCAGTATCGGACTTTTTATATTCAGCTGAGTTGGGCAAGGCCCAATTCAGCCCGTTTTTTCACCCGAGAATTAAGCTTTTCGTTTTGGATGAGCTGCCGTAGGGCATCGATGGCGCGTCTTTCCCGGATTTCCACCAGGAGGTTGATGAGAGCGATCTGAACCAGAGGAGAACTCTGCTTAGTGAGGGCATTCACCAGTCCCTCTTTAACCCCGGGATAATCGTAAAAAAGATAGAGGGCATCCACGGAGGCCAGGCGGACATTGACGTTAGGGTCGAAATTCAGAGCCTCAAGCAGAGTCTGCAATATTTTTTCGTTCGGCGAGGAGATCCGTGAGCTCCAGCTCACGCCCATTAGCCTGTCACTCGGGGAGGCCTGTTTGAGAAGGGAGACAGCCACCATTCCGTGCATGTCGTTGACCTCATGCTTGAGGGTGGCGATCTCTTTTTTTACGCCGGGCCGGCTGCTGCTCATCCAGTAGCCGCCTCCTAGTCCCACAGCCAGAAGAACGAGGGAGAGGGCAAATTGATAGACAGGTCGCCGGGGCATGAAGCGCTCTATCCAGCGGGATGCGGCTTGACCGAAAAAAACCTTTGTCTTTTCTTCCTCCATGCCTTTGACTTTCCTCTATGCTCCAGCCTGAAATACGC
>CAZPAX010000189.1:0-4196 GCA_964584535.1 uncultured Eubacteriales bacterium | reverse complement strand
AAATAATAAAACTTTTAAAAGTCTGACCCCAAATAATAAACATATTTTTGGATTGGGGCGTAATATAATAAGGGAAGACGGATTTATAGATTAGATGCAAGAAAAACAGCTCCTTGAAAGCTGTCTTCGAGGAGAGAAGGAGGAGTTTAAAAAAATTGTGGATAGATATAGTGCGCAGGCCATGGCCATGGCTTTAAATATTCTGAGAAACAGGGAAGATGCAGAAGATGCCTGCCAGGAGGCTTTTGTTCAGGTTTACCGCAATCTGCAGAATTTTGATTTCAAGAAAAGCTTCAAAAATTGGTTCTTCACCATTCTTTACCATCGCTGCCTTGACCAGTTGAAGAAAAAGCGACGCTTTACTGAGTTTTTCAAAAAGACAAAGAACAATTCTTATGAATCTGCCAGCAATCCGCCTTCGAACCAATTGGAACAGACTCTCTCCCAGAATCTATTAAGCTATCTGAGTCCAAAAGAAAGGACTGTGCTCTACCTCTGGGCCAATGAAGGTTATACAGCAGAAGAGATCGGCGAGATTCTCGGCTGTGCTTCGAGTACAGCCAGAGTTTATCTTTTCCATGCCCGGAGAAAAATTAAAGCATTATTGGAGAAGAAGAATGTTTTGTTGCCAAATTATTAAATTTTTATTTTCTTTTATTCCTTTTAAAGCCTTGAAAGGCTATTTGGTAAGCCATCACATGGAGAATTGTCCATCCTGCCAGAAAGAATTGGTGGGCAGAGAAGAAGCAAGGTCTTTTTTGATTGAGCTAAACGAGGTTAAAGAACCTCGGAGCTTTTGGCCGGCTGTTCAGGGGAGAATTGAGGCAGCAGAGGGAAAAGAAGCCGTAAGACAGCCTTTTTTAAGACCGGGGTGGCGATGGGCTGTCGCTGCAGCCAGCTTTCTTGTGGTAGTGATGGTCGCTGTCTTAATCTATAAAACTTTTACCCCTTCAAGAATTCAACAAAAAGAATTGACCAAAACTTTTCAGATTAATTATTTGAAGATTGAAAATGAGCCAGCTCAGGCTTTTATCTTTCAGCCAAAAGATTCTGATCTGATTATCATCTGGGCTGAAAAAATTTCTTAAAGGAGGGATTTTATGAATAAAAAAAGGCTCTTTTTGTTTGGATGTTTTATGATAGTTTTCTTTGGTCTTTCGCTCTGGGCAGATGTTGGATTGGACATAAAGTTGAGGTTTTTTGAGGGCCAAAAAGAAGAAGCGGCAGCTCCTACTCCAGTCGTCACTTCTTCTTACCTGAAGCCAACTGTGAGCGCCAGCATAAGATCCGAATTTGATCTCGCAAAACAACAGAATCAGATCAAAAAAGTTTTCAATCTTAAAGATGTCAAATTGCTCACTGAGGCTGATTTGAGGTGGCGCACAGCGGAAACTGAATCAAATAAGATTTCTCATATCTTCCGCCTTGATAGCAAGGAGTATCTGGTTCTGATCACTCCTATGAGAAAGGAATGGGAACACCGCTTCAGGATTGAGGTTTTGGAACAGAGCAGTGAAGGCAAGCGCAGCTTGCTGGATACGGAGATCATTTTGCCCGAGAAAAATATTGCTGTTTTTGGCTTTGAAGATACTCAAGGAAAGCCCTATTTTCTCTCTTTCCATGTCACAGGAGCTATAGTCGGAGGAGTTGTTGGAGGGGTCTTAGGTGGAGTTGAGGGAGGAGTTGAAGGCGAGGTCAAAGGTGGAATAGAGGGAGCTTTGGCCGGACAGGAGATGGAAGAATTTGCAAAGGGTGCAGTAAGAGTGGAAAAAGATATCAAGCCGCCTCGTCTTTTAAAGATGGTCGAACCCTCTTATCCTGAAGATGCCAAAAAGGCAAGAATTGGAGGAGTTGTCATTCTCGCTGCTAGGGTAAACGAGAAAGGCGATGTCGAAGAAGTGAAGGTTTTACGGTCCATTCCTCTCCTTGACCAGGCAGCAATCGATGCTGTCAGACAGTGGAAATATGAGCCGCTCATTATTGAGGGCAAGCTTAAGTCTGCAGTCTTTACTGTTACTGTCAACTTCAAACTAAAAGACGAAGAGAAAAAGAAGGAAATCGAAGAATTTGAGAAAGGGGCGGTGAAAGCAGAAGGAGATATCAAGCCGCCCCACCTTATAAAAAAGGTCGATCCTATCTATCCAGAAGAAGCCAGAAAGAAAAAAGTGGAAGGGATTGTTATTCTCAGTGCCAGGACAAATGAGAAAGGTGATGTGGAAAGAGTGATGCTTTTAAAATCCATTCCTTTACTCGACCAGGCCGCCATTGATGCCCTCAAACAATGGAAGTATGAACCTATAATTATCGATGGTAAGCCGAGATCTATCATCTTCACCGTTACTGTCAGATTCCAGCTCAAATGATGGGGTCAGGCTTTTAAAAGTCTGACCCCGAGCCGAGCAGGCTGTGAGGGATGAAATAGACTGCAAGCAACAGCACTGAGGCTGCAAAGACCCACCAGCGGGAAGGCTTGCCTCCTCGGCCAGCAATCAAGGCTACAATCCAGCCAATCAAAGCGATGATTGTCTTGTTATCAGTCAAATCATGTCCAAAAGGAAATCCTGACCAGAAAATGCCAAAAGCAAACTTCTGGACAAGGGGGCCGAGAATCATTCCTCCAATAAAGAGAAGCACAGTCGTCCAGAGGGCGAGTTTTCGAGGATTGCCCTTCGGATCAAGTGCTTCGAGGCCAGCTCTTATCGAGAAGAGAAAAGCCAGGAACATGACGATGATATGGGGGATAAGTAGCCCTGCCGGCACCGGATCCCTGAAGCGAATATTGACAGGCCGTTCGCCAGAAAGGGAAATCTCTTTTTCCTGGGAAGTCAAAATCACCTTATAGGCAAGTTTCTTGGCTGACGGCTGTTTGGGAAGAGAAGCAATTAGCAAATCCTCTCTTCTTTCAAGAGGCACCTCTTGCCAGGGATCATCCGTCTTGAACCTTTTATATATAAGATGACCCGTGATTCTCTGATCAGGTACTCTCACTGCGATCTGGCAATCATTTGTCGTTTCCGCGCTGCGGGCCAATTTGAATTTTATTAAAGACTCGCCGATTGCCACTTTTCCCCGCGAAGGATAAGTGGGGCCTGTCATCCGCTGATAAACAAGAAGAGCAAGCGTGACCAGGATAGCTATCAGCCAGAAAACAAGCTTTTTCATTTTAATCTTTTATCTCTATCCCTCCGAAAATGGCAGAACCTTTGACATAGAGAATTATTTTTTCTTCGCCTTTAGGAATGAATCTGTGTTTGTCCTCAATGGCGCCCAAAATTGGCGTTCCTTCGAGTACAACCTGCCACTCCCTGGGAACCCTGAGAGTGATGCCTCCAAAAAGAGCTTTTAGTTCTACTGTGGCCTGATTTGAGGCCAATCCAGCATTTGAGAAATCCAATTCCATTCCTCCGAAGATAGCTGTTGCTTTGCCACCACGAAAATTTTTTGATTCAATGTTACGCTTTAATCCTGAAAAAACCGTTGAAGCATTCAAATCATCCTCTTTGATTTCAGGGACTTTCCTTGAATTGTGCCTGAAAGAAGGCTTGACAATAAGCCAGAGCCCAATGGCGATGATTATTATCGGCCAAAAATAGTACCAGAGATCATGTCCGAAGACATGAAGCCTGGCCAGCAGGAAAAATCCGCCAATGACAATGAGGATGACTCCGCCAGTGGAGCGGTCAGTAACGAGGCTCCACAAGCCAATGGCAATCAGGATGAGAGGCCACCAGTGGGAGAAGATCTCTCCGACATCCGCACGACCCATTTTTCCCAGCAAGAAAATGAAGCCTATGACGATTAAAAGCAAACCCCAGAATATTCGTCCGTGAGAATCTCTTGTGGGTGACATTTTGTCCTCCTTTCTTGAACCCGAATTTATACCATATTTTCGCCTTTTATTGAATAGAGCCAAGCTCAAATAATGGGGTCAGACTTTTAAAAGTTTTATTATTTGTTTTTGATCGAAAACTTTTTCAAAGGCAGAGATTTTTATCGTAAGTAGCAAAATGTTAGGGTGTGAAGGCACGAATTCGCGTGACATTCCATATTAAGCGGGATGGACGCCGGCCTGAAGCCCCCCGACCCATCGGCTTCTCCGATGGGGGGAACTAATCTGGGAATGGGGACAGGCACCTTTTTTCCCTAAAAAGGTGCCTGTCCCCGCCTTTGCCAGAAGATTAGCGTTCGATCCTTCC
>CAZPAX010000188.1:0-4274 GCA_964584535.1 uncultured Eubacteriales bacterium | reverse complement strand
AGGCAACCTTTTGGTCCTCTTTTTCATCTTTATTGGCTGAGGAGAAAAAAGCGTGGATTCTCAGATTCTGGCATTTGAAGCAAAAATAGGAGATAATTTTCATCCGAATCTAAGTAGAGATTCTTATCGAGCAAGCTATACCATGGATCAGGGAGAAAAAAAGGAGCTCGCGGATCTCATCAGGCGCAGCCTTGAGGGAGATAACTCAGCCATGGAAGCCATTTATCTCGAGTACAAGCGGCCTCTGTTCAACCTGGCCTACCGTTACACTTATGATTCAGTTGCGGCTGAGGATTTGTTGCAAGATATCTTCGTCAAAGTATTTACTCATCTGGGAGATATCAAGAGAATCGATACTTTTTCTGGATGGATTTACCGGATTGCCCTGAACACCTGTTATAGTTTTTTGCGGGAGAAAAGAAGTAAGGCCCAGAAAACAGTTCCCCTCAGCGAGATTGAAGAAAAAGTCGAGGTAGCGAGCTACGATTCTAACCTCATGGGAACTAAACAGCCCCTGGATGAAGCTATCAATGCCCTTCCCCCTAAACTGAAGAGCATTTTTCTTCTTCATGATGTCCAGGGCTTTAAGCATGAGGAAATATCCCAGATGCTAGGCTGTTCTGTGGGGACATCCAAATCCCAGCTTTTTAAAGCCAGACTGAGGATCAGAAATTTTCTCAAGATAAGAAAAATGTCATAAGGGAGGGAAAAAATGCGTTGCTCAAAAGCCAGAAGGTTAATCAGCGATTACATTGATGGGACACTTAAAACCAAAAATCAGCTTTCCCTCGAAAAACATCTCGAAGGCTGCCGGAATTGTGAGCTTTTTCTAGCCGACTTTCAGGCAATTCAAGAAGATGCCAGAAAATTAGAGGCTCCTTCGCCTTCGCAAAAGGTTTGGCCCCTGATACTTTCCAAGCTCGATGAAGTCAAGCAAGAAGTGAAAGCATATCAGCCAGAGAAAAGAAAGTGGCTGCATTTTATCTTTTATTCACCAAAGGTAAGATATGCCTTGGCAACAGTTGGCGTTCTTGTAGTTATTGTCGCCGGGCTGAGATGGGGGTTGAAGAAGTGGCAAGGCGAACAAATACTGGCCAGAGGGGAGCTTGAAAAAGTGAGCTTGGCAAAGTTGGAAGAGGCAGAGCGCCATTGCCAGAAGGCGATAAAGGCTTTAAATGAGGCCATCTCTGCTCAAAAGGGTAGCCTTGATCCCCAGATTACCGAAGTTTTCGCCAGAAATCTTAAGGCTTTAGATACTTCCATAGACACTTGCCGGCAGGCGATCCTTGAGGAGCCTGATAACCTTAAGGTAAGAGGCTATTTGGTGGCGGCATACTGGGAAAAGATTAATTTCCTCAATGAGATTGTCGAGGTCAAGAAACAGTCTTCCCCGAAAAGGGGTCAAGAGACGACTTTATAAATTTGAATTCACAATGAGGAGGTAAACCATGAAAATGCAAAAATTAGCCAAAGGATTGATGATTTTAGCCATACTCTTTTTTGTCTTGGGATTCTATCCCTCAAAATCTCTGGCAAAGGAAAAGTATGAAGAAAAATTTGAGAAGACAGTCCCTCTGGCTAAAGATGGCAAAGTTATCTTGAGCAATGTCTCCGGGAATATTGAGGTCAAGAGCTCGAAAGAGGATCAGGTGAAAATTGATGCCCTTAAAGTTTCCCAAGCCTCTACTCTGGCGGAGGCTCAGGAAAATGCAAAAAAGGTGACCATTGAGGTCAATAAAGAAGACAGCGTGCTCCGTATTGAGACAAAATATGCTAAAGAAGAGGAAAGGGAACGCCATCGGCACCTGGATGTCTCTGTCCATTACCGCCTATGGATCCCTGAAAAAGCCTCGGCAAAGATATCCTCTGTGAGTGGAGATGTGGATGCTGAAGGAATTGGAGGCTCCCTAGGAATAAATGTAGTCAGCGGAGATGTCGAGATCAGAAAAGTAGATAAAGGAGTGGACTGCAACACTGTTAGCGGAGACCTGGGAGTTCAGGATGTTTCTGGAGACACTTATTTAAAATCTGTTTCTGGATCAATAATTGTCAATCAAGTGAGAGGCTCAATTGATGCAGAGACAGTAAGCGGAGACATAGAGCTTCGTCAGGTCTCAGAGGCAAAAAGCGTTAGGGTCAAAGCAGTGAGCGGAGATGTTGTTTACGAGGGAAAGATTGGTCCTGAGGGAAAATATTATCTAACCGCTCACAGCGGCGACATTGAAATGCTCCTGCCTTCTGATTCTGGCTTTGAATTTGAAGCTGAGACATTCAGCGGAGATATTGAGAGTGATTTTCCCCTTGAGGTTTCTGGGAAAATTAGAGCCCGTGAGCGCGAGGTTCGTGGCACTATCAACAAGGGAGGAGCTTCTATTAAAGTGACGACTTTTAGCGGAGATATCAGTCTCAAGAAAGTCAAATAGCTGAGGTTTTCGCGGTCGGACACTATCCTACTGACGCTCGAGGCAGTTCTCGCACTATGAGATATTATTCAAGAAGAACAATAAATTCCTCCTCTTGGTAAATTAGCCATTATGTGGCTAAATATTAGCCATGATACGGCGATATTTGCAGAATATGATTCTGGACTTGTTAAGAAGGCTCGTAACTTTACGAGCTGAATTGATGTACGCTTTTATAAGTCTTCCGCAAACTGATAAACTATAGTATGAATTCCTTCGAATTTCCGCTGAGTCTGATCATAACTTTATCGAAAATGTGCTCGACATGCATATCAAAATTGTTGGCCACCACAGCCACGTCTTCTTCTCGATACTCATTGAAGTCAAAATCAGTCGATTATGAAGTGTGGTTGGTGGCAAGATGAATATAGCGCAAAACTTAAGGATAACCGAAAAAAGCCCAAAGAAACTATCTCCAAAACTGTTTCAAGAGGGGAATTCTATTGTTAGCCCATTCTGTATAACCAAGGACAAGAGGTTCATCCACATATTTCTCTTTAACTTCATCCCAGACGATAAGATGAATCCGATAATTGCCGCAGATTTCTTGAACATGGCTTTTGCCAACATTATAATCAGCGGTGGCAAGAAATATGTTCGGTGATCTCATTTTATGTAATTCTTCGACAACTTCTCTCCATCTTTCTCTGAGAGTTCTTTTCGCTGAAACGATAGCCGCGGCAGTGGGATTCTTATTGAAAGCGACATCATTTGGAATCATAAAGTCGACTCTATAAGCTCTCTTAACTTTTTGATAGGGAATATTTATCAGCTCCAGGAGTTTCCCAAACTGGAGTTCAAAGTCCTTCCCTCCTCTTTGTTTTCTACTCTGGCTTATACTTAGGAATATTTCTCGAAAATAAGGATAAAGGGATAAGAAAAAAACCTGACTGCAGGTCGGAGACCTTCTGCTTTCGTTATTTTCTCTGCTTTTATGATGACATCATTTTTCAAGGCGATGAGTTCATCTATAACGTTCAATGGATAGATGCGGCTTTCGTATTTTTCCAATACATTCAAAGTCTCAATCCAAACTCTATTTAGGATCTGGCTAAAATTTTTCTGCAACAATTCCGGTGTTACTCGATCAGGAAGGATATTTAGCTTCTTAAAAGCCTCTTCGACAATTTTCTCAGATGATGGAAGGCCTTTTCTCCTTATGGCAGACATCAGATTTTTGGTCTGCCTTTTAATGTCTGCCATTAATTATTTGGTCTCCAAAAATCAAGAAGATATTCAAAGGTGGTTCCCATAGTGATGTAATTGTTTGGCCATCCAAAGATTCCAATCTTGTTGACGATATTGGTTCTATCCCAGATTATGATATTTCTGAGCTCATAACCCGCATTCTCAAGAGCATGGACTAGAGATACATGAATTGTTATTCTTTTATCCTCCCACCACATATCTGGCACGTTAATCACACAATGAGATTTAGGTTTAAGCAAAAGAAGCAGCTTTCTAAATATTTCTGACATTTCTTTGGAGTATTGTTCAAGCGGTAATATACCGAGGTCATTTGGATCTTGGGAATATTGTTCAATCTTTAAATATTGTTCGTTTTTTCTTTGATCGCTTCTTCTGCTTTTATTTTTTCTTCTTCTATTTAATAAGTTCGCATATGGCGGAGATGTCAAGAACAATGAAACTGTTTCAGGTTTTAGATATTGGTCAATGTTTCTTGCGTCATCGCAAATAGCAATTTGCTTTGCATTATCAAACAACACCTGTTGGCCAAGTCTCTTTTCACAAAGAGCGATAAATTTCTCATTCAGGTCGAATCCTACAGCATTTCTGTTTATATCCCTGGCG
>CAZPAX010000187.1:0-4322 GCA_964584535.1 uncultured Eubacteriales bacterium | reverse complement strand
TAAGGCACGAAGCTTTTAAGCGCTAAATTACATCTGAAAATTCTTCTCATTTCTTTCATGCCTAAAAGAATAATAAGAGCAAAACTTCATACGCTGGGTGGTCCGGCCAGTCCCTATATGTTCTAGACCAAACCCACCCGCCCTCCTAGGTCTTCGAACAAATAGAGACTGGCCAACAGTCTTTATTTTCTATCGATTTTAGGGAATCCGTCATTGTTGATTGAACTGTATTCTTTATATAGAATTGATATATTTTATAAATATTAAAGTGCTTGGAGAATAAATTTGTGAAAGAGGAAATTGATTATCATCTAATTAAAGAGGATAAACTCGAATGAAAGAATTATTCATTTTTTGTTTACTGCTTTTCCTGGCTGTTGGCCAGGTTCTCTCCGAGATTAAGCCCCTTGAAGTTGTCCCTTTTGTCGACATTAACCGTTATCTTGGCACCTGGTATGAGATTGCCACCATCCCTGCCCGCTTCCAGAAAAATTGTGTGGCGGTGACGGCAACATACGGTTTAAGAGATGATGGGAAGATCTCAGTTATTAACAAATGCCGGGAAGGCACACTGGACGGAAAGCTCAAATCCATCAAGGGCAAAGCCTGGGTCGTGGACAAGAAGACAAATGCCAAGCTCAAGGTCCAATTTTTTTGGCCCTTTTCAGGGGACTACTGGATCATTGAACTCGACCCAGATTACCAGTATGCTGTTGTCGGCCATCCGCAGCGCAAATATCTCTGGATTCTGAACCGCAGCCCGCAGATGGATGATATGCTCTATGAGGAACTGATCGGAAAGATAGCAGAGAAAGGTTACGACACAGCGAAAATAAAAAAGACTCTCCAGCCGACAAAATAGGCCTTTTTTCACCCTAAAAAGTCACCTGGCTACATTTCCTGAAAAAAATATTGCCCTGGTCTTGCCATCGTGTATCCATCGGCAACAAACTCTCTGAGGGAAAGGCAGAATGATTTCCAAGCTAAATGGAGAGCAAAGAGGGCACAGCACAAAAAACAAATTTCCTATCTCTCAAACAAGAGATAAGAGGACTAGGCTTCAAGCACAGCACGCGCAATGCAGACGTCATCCCCCTTCATCAAATTCTTGGGATTCGCTGCTTTGATCTTAGGATTGAACTCCCGGATAGAGGCACCATCCGGATCGCACATCATAACATATCCAATATCTGCGGCATTCATTTCACGAAGAATCTTCGCCAAAAGGCATTCTGTAATTTTAACCTCGAAGACTTTGTCTGTCTTTTCAACGATTTCAAATGTCACGGCTTTATTGTTAGGAAATGAATTCATGATTTTAATGTTCCAATCTACGAACGCAGCAAAATCTCTCTTGGGAAGATCCTTTGTTGTAGCCCTGACAAATTGAATGCTATTTTCATTTGACGCTTTCTTCAACATCTCCAGGAATTTCTCCCTTCCAATATCTTTGGCAAGAGTCTGAAGAATGGGAATGCTGCTTTCAAAAGAAAACCTAAAGACTTGTGCGACGGTCATCCCTGAATCCTCTAAGAATTTGTGTTTTTGGGCCGAGGTTTTCTGTGGGTCAAAGATGTCTGGAAATCCTGATAAGTTATTACATCCAAGGCAGAACAAAGTCCCTGCAGGCAGAGTCTTTAATAGAAACTGTCTGCGGCTTGAAGAAGAAAATGTCTTGCTGGTCATAAAATCCTCCTTAATTTTAAATTAATAAGAAATTGCTTTTCGGCTGAGCAGGCCGAAAGAGCATCTTTATTTATGTTCGTTTACTCCTTCAACTATGGTGAGGAAGTATAAATCGCGGCTCAAAGATATGTCAAGGAGAGCTTAGGGGCGCAGGGTATCTACACGAAGCCGTCCTCAGCGCTAAAAGCACTGGAAATCACCCAAACCTTTTATGAGGCTACACATTATCGCAAGGAAGGCAAACTAAGTGTATTAATAGTCTCTCTCTAAAGGCAATATCTGAAACAGATTAATAAGGTGCCTTTCCTTGAATGAATTTTTTCCATTCAAAGATATTGGGCTTAAGTTCGTAGCTTTCAAGGGCTGAAGCAGCTTGAGGGGAAAGATTTCTCAGCCATTCTCCTAAAGACTTAATTTTCTCAGAGCTTATTTCAACCATGGAAACAACTCGGGCCCGGATTTCTGTCTCTTTAAAACGGCCGAGATGCTGCGGCTCAAAGAGAAAATCAATCATTCGTGAATTTGGATTGAGAATGGCCAGTGGCTTTATCCCTTGTTCCTCAAAAGATTTTTTCCAGAGTTCAAGGGAATAGCCAAAATGAGTACAATTGAGACTAGCATAGAGGGGAGGCTTGGGGTCTGGCACTTTCTTGAGAGCTTCATCAACACAAGCGGATATGAGCATCTCTGTCTCATCGCTTTGGTAATCTTTTTCAATATAATTCACGAGTTCCGTGCAAGGCTCGCTGATTATCCTCTCTGGTTCGAATCCTTTTTCGATAAGCATTTTTTTATGAGTCCCTTCCTCGACTGTCGTCTTTGTGGCGAAAATGACAACCAGAGAATCGGGATTTTTTCTAAGGCTCTCCAAGATCAATTCCACACCTGTATCAACTATGCCCGCAACAGGGATCGAACTTTTTTTCGAAAATAAAGTCTCTCCATAAATCACAGAGAGTGTGTTGCAGGCGATGAGGATGAGGTCAGGGTGAAAGTTTTTCTCAAGGCTGTAGAGAGCAGAGTTAAAGATTTGAACTTTTTCAGCATGGCTTTTGAGGCTGTTGTAGCCGCCCTCAGAAAAAAGGGCATTGAAATAGACAAAATTCACCTTGCGGAAAATTCCAGCTTCTTTCATCCGCTCTGCTGCTTCAGCCATTACTGAAAGCCCACCCAGTCCTGAGTCTGTCACACCCACGATGACATCATCTTTCTGGAAAAAAATTTTGAGCATCTCTTCCATAGTTAAAGATTTTTTTTCGGCTCTGAATGGAGCTGCTTTTAAAACGGGAAGGAAGAGAAAGAAAATGAAGAAATGCAGGATAAGCTTTTTGGCCTTTGCTGAAGAATAGCAATGGAGCGCACCTTCTATTTTACCCTTCCCTTGGGGACGAAAAAAAAAGTGAGAAGGCGGGGAATTTTTTTCATCCCATTTAAGGGATTCAATAGTTTTCATATACCAGTTCTTATTTTATTTCAGACAGAACTTGTTTCAGGAAACTAAAATATATCAGAAAAAAAGTGATTGGAATAGTGATCTATTTTTGCCTTAGTTTTCCTCTGGCCAGAGAGGCGAAGATACCTCCGAAACAGAGCGCAGCAAAGATAGAAAAAAGGGCTCTGGCACTTTTTATAAAAACGGGATAGTAACGGGGTGTAATCTGCACCCGTCCGATATAAATCCCGAAGATCATCATTACAATCCCCATGCTCAGCATCTGACCGACAAGCCTCATTGTTGCCAGAGTTGCCGAGGAGATGCCGTAGAATCTTTTCTCCACTGAACTCATGACCGCATTCGTGTTGGGCGAGGAAAAGAAGGCAAAGCCAAATCCAAGGATAATTAGAAGAGCAATGATAAAAGCCAGATTTGTGCTTTCTTTCAGGAATGTCAAAGAGAAAAGCCCCACAACTGTCAAGCCCATGCCTGTTGAGGCGACAAGACGGGGTTCAATCTTGTCCGAGAGCCTGCCGCAGAGAGGAGAAAAGATGGCCTGGATAACAGGCTGACAAATGAGAATCGTCCCTGTGCTCTGAGGGCTGAGTCCTTTGATATACTGCAAGTAAAGGCTCAGAAGGAAAGTTACGCCTGCTGTGGCGCTGTAATTGATGAGGGCAGCCAGGTTGGAAAAAGCAAAGACAGCATTGCTTCTGAAAAGATTCATATTCAGAACCGGACTTTGAATTTTCATCTCCCATAAAACAAAGGTGACAATTCCCGAAAGTCCAAGCGCAACCAAGATCGCTCCCTTTGTTCCTGGAAGCAGAGAAAATCCATACATGAGCAAGACCAAGGCGACACTGTAGATGGCAGAGCCTGAGATATCGAATCTCTCACCCCTGGCACCAATCCATTCACCCTTCAATTTCCGCAAAACAAGAAAAATAATTATCAAACTGAGACAGACATTGAAAAGGAAGATGCTCCGCCAGCCGAGATTCTGAGTCAAAAATCCTCCCAGGAATGGTCCAAGGGAAAGTCCAGTATAGACAGCAGCTGTGTTTATTCCCAGGACTTTCCCCCTTTCTGATAAAGGGAAGACAGCAGTCAGGATGGCAATAGCTGTGCCAAAAATCATCGCTCCGCCAAAGCCCTGAACAATTCGAAAAATTAAGAGAGATAAAGCTGAAGTTGAGAT
>CAZPAX010000186.1:0-4322 GCA_964584535.1 uncultured Eubacteriales bacterium | reverse complement strand
TTCGGCTTCTCCGATGGGGGGAACCGACGGGACTGGTTCCCTCGGGGTCCGGGGGCCAAGGGCAGCTTCCTGCACCCGATTGAATTACACAAAAAGAGATGCTTCCAAAAATATTTTGGGACTTGACAGAGACCAAAAAAGTCATTATATTTACTTTGTAAACCAAAGTACTTTGATAAATGGGAGAAAAAAAATGAATAAAGAAGAAACAAAAGAAGCTTTAGAGAATATCCAATTGATCAAGGAGCTCGTGACTGAAACGCAAAGAGAGATGAGCTATTCTGGAGGAGGATGGATTTCCATCATCTGGGGAATTTTTTGCATTGTCGGATTTTGGGGAGTGATCTTATTAAAAGTCAGAGGTCCACTGGCTGGAATCTGGTGGACAGGTCTAGGCGCGGCTGCAAGCTTAGCCACTTATCTTGTTATCAAAAGTAGAACAAAGACTCAGCCAAAAAGAAGAAAACATTCTCTCGTTCGGTACCACTTTTACTTCTGGCTTCCCTTGATCTTTTTGGCTTATGTCCTCGCCGGTTTTTGTATCTTTTCTCCTGATATTCCCAAAAAATATATTCCCATTTTTATCCTTCTTGTGATCTCTACAGGGTATCTCATTATCGGCTTCCTCCTTCGCAAAGAAATTCTTTTTATGGGCTCCTTAGGATTTTTGGGGACAGTGATCACGGCCATATTTTTTATGAAATACGCTTATATTATTCTCAGCTTCCTCTTTGGACTGGGATTAATCGTGACAGGGGTGGTAGCTAATTGGAGGTTTAAAAAAGAGTGGAAGAGCATCTGACCATTCAATTAGATAAAGTCATTCATCAGAAGGCACGCTTGGGGATCATGTCTATTTTAATGGCTAAGGAGGAGGCGGAGTTTAATTATCTGAAGGAGCGGCTCAAACTCTCTGATGGAAATCTGAGCACCCATCTGGGCATTTTAGAGAATGAACGGTATATCAAAATTCAAAAAAAATTTGTCAAAAAAAAGCCAAAGACCTTGTGCCAGTTGACAGAAAAGGGCCGCCAGGCTTTCTTTGAATACTTAAACACGTTGGAAAAAGTCATAAAAAACATATCTCAAAAATAACTGAGGAAGCGTGATTTCAGGGAGGCAAAGATGAGAAAAAGATACTTCGCACCGCTGATAATATTGGGTCTCTTAATGAGATTTTTTTATGGGCATCTGCTTTTGGCTCAAGCTGATCAAGAATTCCAACAAAAAATAGAAGAAGCAAAGTCAAAACTCGAGATGGGAGTGAATACCTGGAACCCGGAATTGCTGAAGAGTGCCAGGGATTTGTTTTTGAGTCTTTATTTGAAAACAGAAGGTCAAAATATCTTTCTCTCCTATTACATCGCACTGGCTGACTACAGATTGGCGACTTATTATTTTTCTAAGAATATTCCTGAAGAAGTTGATCGATACAACAGCGAGGGAAAGAAATATTTGGAAAAAGCCATGGAGCAAGATCCTTCTTTTGGAGAGGACTTTGCTCTCTATGCCACTCTTTTAGGATATGAGATTGGCCTTCATCCTGATAGAGCCATGACTCTGGGCCCTAAAAGTTTTGAATACTTTGCCAAAGCTTTTGAAAAGGAACCAAACAACCCGAGAATCCATCTTCTCCAGGGAATATCTGATCTCTATACACCCGAGGTCTATGGAGGAGGAGTTGCTAAGGCTATGGAGACATTGAGCAAATCTGTGAGTCTTTTTGAAAAAGAAAATATAAAAGACCCCTTAAAGCCATCTTGGGGCAGAGAAGAAGCTTATACTTTTCTCGGCCTCGCCTACGAGAAAAAAAATGACTTTGAGAAAGCTAGAGAACTTTTGAAAAAAGCCCTTGAGATTAATCCCGACTATGCCATGGCTAAGAGAGAATTAAGCAAGATCGAGAAAAATTGAGAGAAAAGGTGAGGCTGCGAAATCTATTCATTATTTTTTGGCCTTTTCTTTTTGCTTGCCTTTTGCAAGGTCTGGATTCAGCCTCCCTTAAGGGGAAAATCATTGATAAAGAAACAAAAGATCCTCTGCCCGCTTATGTCACAGTCGAGGGGATGGAGCTAGGCTCGACGGCTGGTTACGATGGCCATTTCGAATTAAATCTAAAATCTTTTCAGGCAGGACAAGAGATAAAAATCACTGTCTGGCTTATTGGCTATAAAAAGAAAGAGGTAGAGGCAAAAATTGGTGAGGATTTGATCATTGAGCTTGAACTTGAACCTCTTGCCTTCCATGAGATTGTTGTCTCGGCTGACAGTGTGGTTAGCGACGAGAAATCCCAGAAAACCGTTACTCTGAACAGGATGGATATTTATCGGATTCCAGGAACCGCTGCTGACCCCCTTTATGCCTCCCATGTCTTGCCCGGGGTCAATAATATTCCTGATGCCTCAAGCACATTGATCCGCGGAGGAGCGCCTGATGAAGTGGCCTACTTTTTTGATGGGATAGAAATCAAGCACCCATTTCTGAGCAGATCCCTCCATGAGAGCTATTTCAGCATATTTGACAATCAGGTGATTGAAAATTTTAGCGTCTCAACTTCAGGTTTTTCCTCAAAATTTGGAGATGCCCTTTCTGGAGTCATGGATTTAACCGCCAAAGACAGTCTCGCCAAGGGGGAAGGAGGTTTGGGGATTTCCATACTCGGATTGAATAGCTATATAGGACTTCCGATCAAGAAGCTGGGAACTTTTGTCGGAAGCTATAATCGAAGCCATTCTTATTTGATGACAAAAATCAATCGTAGAGAAGAAAGCGAATTTGGAATAGAGAATGCCTTTGCTAAGATCATTTTTCCCTTAAATAAATTCCACTCTCTAAGAGTGATCAGCCTCTTTGATGACTATGATTTTTCTCATGTTAGCGGATTCAGCACAAGTTCAAAAAACAGGATTCTTGGCCTGTCCTTAACTTCTGTATTGGCCAAAAATTTTGTAATAAAATCCTCTTTTTCCCAAACCCATTTTCGCACATTCTATCAATTTCAAGATAAATTTCGTCAAGAGATAGAAGACAATATCTTCCAGGGAAGATTCGACACTTCCCTTGATCTGGAGAGCCATTACATTGAATTTGGAGCAGATTTCGAGCAGAGAAAGATTGATGTTTTTCTTAAAAGTGGTGACTCCGAAGATTACAAAACTCAGGGAACACGGCTAGGCCTCTATATTAATGATAAATTCAGAATATTGAATAATTTTTATGTTCATTGGGGAGGAAGGATTTATTCCCTCAATTTCGATAACTATAAATTTTATTTTGACCCGCGAGCCTCGGTTGCCTATCTTCTGACAAGGAATGATATCCTAAGGTTCTCCTTAGGGATTTATCATCAATTCGGTGACTATTTTCTGCTCAAAGAGAATAAATCTCTAAAGCCAAAAAATTCCTATCACTTTTCTCTGAGCTACGATAAAACTTCGGAGAAGACAAATATCAGGATTACTGTCTATGATAAGGAATACCAGAGCCTTTTTCTCATTAAGGAAAAAAACATTATCAGCAATGAGGGATATGGCTATGCCCGGGGAGCAGAATTTTTCATCAAGAAAAAGGAAAGGCGATTTGATTTTCTATTTGTCTATAATTTCCTTCACTCCAGAAGAAAAGAAAACGAAGTTCAAAAACTGGTCCGCTCGCCTTACGAAATCGATCATTCTTTCACCGCCATATTCGCCTTGAAGTTCAAGAATGCCTCTTTAGGCGTGAGATATTCTTATGCTTCTGGCATGCCCTTCACTCCTCTTTTAGATAGAAAATGGGATGATGAATCCCAGGCCTATTTGCCTCTCTGGGGAGAGCCCTATAGCCAGAGGTATCCTTTTTATAGGAGAATGGATATCAATGGGACAAAGACTTTTCAATTTCTGAAGAGAATGATTGTTGTTTATTTTGGAATTACGAATGTTTTCAATAACAAAAACATCTTGAGATATGAATACAGCGATGATTATTCCCTGAGAAAAAACAACTATTCGATATTTGGCAGAACTGTCTTTATCGGTCTTTATATCCCCTTCTTTTGACCTTGAGGTTATAAAATATCACTGCCAGCGATGTTCTCTAATTATGCCTATGGAACCTGATCCTTTTCTCTGATTGAGAGCGAATGGTCACTGATAAATTCGAATCAATAATCCGTTATTCTTAACCAGAAACAAAAGAAAAAATAGGGGAGCATTCTTTATTCTATTCCTGCTATGGCGGTTTTTATGATGAAATCTTATGGATATAAAGAGCTTCAGGCGGCCAAATGAGGTGCCGGCTGTTGTCAGCAAAAGGGGGGTTGATGATGGGAACCAAAAAGG
>CAZPAX010000185.1:3251-4394 GCA_964584535.1 uncultured Eubacteriales bacterium | reverse complement strand
AAAAGGAGAGAGAATTGAGCCTTTTCCATATTGATGCTGGCAAAGAATGGAGGGGTGGCCAGAGACAGTCTTTCCTTCTGGCCCGGGAGCTTCAGAAAAAAGGTTATCCTTTTTTCTTTGTTGTCCAGCCTGAAAGCCCTCTCTATCAGAAAGCTTCTGAGGCTAGGCTTCCTCTCTTTCCACTTAAAATCAGGAGCGAGTTTGACCTCTGGGCCATCTTTCGCCTGGCTAGAGCCATGAAGCGCCACAAATGTGTCCTGGCTCATTTTCATGATGCTCATGCTGTCGCTATTGGCTCTTCAGCTGCCCGATTGGCCAAAGTGCCTCTGCGGATTATCTCCAGGCGGGTTGATTTTCCACTCAAGAGAAACGTTTTCTCCCGGCGAAAATATGCTAAGGATGTGGATGCCATCATTGCCATCTCCGAAGGGGTAAAGAAGGTCCTGGTTGAGGGTGGCCTTGCTCCTCAATGCATTGAAGTTATCCCCTCAGGAATAGACTTTTCTCCATTTGAGGAGATCACTTCAAGAGATTTTCTCCGCCGGGAGTTCTCCTTCGCAGCTGATGATTATCTGGTCGGGATTGTCGCTCAACTTGAGGATCATAAAGGCCACAGGTATCTCGTGGAGGCAACAAAGATTTTAAAAGACAAGGCGCCTAGGATAAAAATCATTGTCGTCGGAAGCGGCTCTTTGAGAATGGAACTGGATAGGCAGGTGAGAACGCTGGGAGTGGAAGATATTGTTTTCTTTTTGGGCTTTCGGGATGATATTCCCGAGATCCTCTCTTCCCTTGATCTGTTTGTCCTTTCTTCCTTTCTTGAAGGAATGGGAAGCTCTCTTTTGGACGCTATGGCCTGCCGGCTTCCCATTGTTGCCACCGAGGCTGGAGGTGTTCCTGAAGTGGTTATCCACCAAGAAACAGGCCTTCTTGTTCCCCCTCGGGATCCTCAGGCCTTGGCTCAGGCCATTTTGAAGCTTTATAACGATAGAACTCTGGCCCGCGAGCTGGGTGAGAGAGGTTTTGAGGTTGTCCACAAGAAGTATTCAGCCGAGGCAATGGCTGGCAAAATTGTCGCCTTTTATGAAAGGTTGGCAGCCAGAAAAGGGATTCGACTCGGTGAATAATCAGGAGTGGACAGGC
>CAZPAX010000185.1:0-3241 GCA_964584535.1 uncultured Eubacteriales bacterium | reverse complement strand
CAATGGTAATTTTATGGAATCATAATTTTCTTCGAGCTCGGAAAAAGAGGCAAGCCAAAAAAGGAGAAGGGAGATGGATAAAAAGACTTTGCTCAATCAATTAATAAGCGATTATAAAAAAAGCCATAAAAAATCTGAAGAAATTTTTAAAAAGGCAAGCCGTTATCAAATCAGAGGAGGAAGTCATAACCTTCGCCTTTTTTCTCCCTTTCCCTTTTACGATGTTCAATCGAGTGGATCCAAAGTTCAAGATGTTGATGGGAACACCTATATCGATTTCTGGCAGGGACATTTTGCCAATGTCTTAGGCCACAATCCAAAGGTTGCCATCGATGCTCTCCTTGATTATTTTCGGAAGGGTCAGGGCTTGACAACTGGCTTTCCTGGGACACACCAATGGCAACTGGCAGAACTCATTCTCAAGCAAGTTCAGGCTGATAAGATTCGTTTCACAACGAGTGGAACCTTGGCCACCATGTATGCCATCATGTTAGCTTTAGCTTTTACAAAAAGAGAATTTGTCTTGAAAGTAGCTGGTGGCTGGCACGGTGCCCAGCCCTATGTTTTGAAAGGAATTACATCCTATGCTCATGGTTTGAATCAGATTGAATCAGCCGGACTTCCCTCGGCAATGGAATCTCTGATCATTGTCACTCGATTTAACGATATCGAAGATCTTGAGGAAAAATTCAGAACCCATGGAGAACGGATTGCCTGTTTTATTCTGGAGCCCTGTGTGGGAGTCGGTGGATTTATTTTTGCCCAGAAAGAATATCTTCAGCGGGCGAAAGACTTAACCCGAAAGTACAATTCCCTCTTAATCATTGATGAAGTTGTCTCTGGCTTTCGCTTCCATCCGGGTGGCCTTCATAACTTATATGGAATAGAGCCGGATCTGTCTGTCTTTGGGAAGGCTATCGGCGGAGGAATGCCTGTGAGTGCTGTTCTCGGAAGGGCTGATGTAATGGATCTTTGCAGTCCAGAGAAGGAAGCTGGCCAAAGAGTCAAGTTTGATGGAGGAACATTTTGTGCACATCCGTCCTCGATGGTGGCTGGGCTAAGCTTTATTCAATATCTTATTGAACATGGAAAAGAGATTTATCCGAAAATTGGACGAATGGGAGCTAAAGCTCGGCAGGGGATTGAAGAGATATTCGCGGCCTATGGATTCAATGTCAAGTGCACAGGCTATCCTAGCTCCGTTGTTGAGAGCAGTTCCCTTGTTGGAGTTCATTTTCTTCAGGAAAAAATGGAAAGGATTACCTCTCCCGAGCAAGTCTGGAATCCAGAAGTTTGCGATTTTGAACTCAGGGAATCCATTTTCAAGTTGGCCATGCTCAGGGAAGGTTTTAATATTTTTCATGGATATGGGGGAATCTCTGCTGCCCATAAGGAGAAAGAGATTCAAGCCTCCCTGGATGCAGTGGAAAGAATTGCCAAGAGATGGAAAAAATACAATTTGCCTAAAGAATAAAAGGAGTGATGCTTAATGGAAAAGATCAAAATCATCATTTATGGTTGTGGAGTTATGGGCCGGAAAATGGCTGAAGCTCTCCTGGATAAGAAGAGTTTCAAGATTGTCGGAGCTGTGGATATTGATCCCAAACTTGTGGGAAAGGATCTAGGAGAACTCCTGGATAAACCAAAAAAACTGGACGTCACCATTGAAAAAGATGCGAATAAGCTCTTCCAGAAAGTTAAAGCCCAGGCTGTTGTGCTGACCACAACTTCCCACTTAAAGACTGTTTTTCCTCAAATTGCTCAATGTTTAAAAGCTGGTCTGAATGTCGTCTCGACCTGTGAGGAATTATCTTATCCCTGGAAGCGGAACTCCAAACTTTCCAGGGAAATCGATAATCTGGCCAAGAAACATGGAGTAACAATTGTGGGAACCGGAATCAACCCAGGCTATTTGATGGATGCCCTTCCTCTTTTTCTGACTGCTTGTTGCCTGAGAGTCAATTCTGTCAAAGTCAGACGGATGATGAATTCTGCTAGAAGGCGAATTCCTTTTCAGAAGAAAGTCGGCACAGGAATGACTCTAGAGGAGTTTAAGGAAAAAATAGATAAAAAAGTTATCACTGGTCATGTTGGCCTTTTGGAATCCATAAACATGATTGCTGATGGGCTTGGCTGGAACTTGGATGAAGCTACGGAACTTCCTCCTGAACCAGTCATCGCTCGCCAAGAAATTGAAACTGGCCTAGGCAAGATCAAGCCTGGCAATGTCATAGGGCTCCGAAGCATCGCTTTCGGGAAAAAGGAGGGCAAGGAAATCATTTTTCTTGAATTCTGTGCCCATGCTGGAGTCAACGAGGAATATGATGAAATCATTATTGATGGTCTCCCCAACATCCATGAAAAGATATTGGGAGGAGTGCACGGTGATATCGGGACCGTGGCCGTGACTGTGAACACCATTCCAAGAGCTGTCGGAGCTCCCCCTGGTTTAAAAACAATGAAAGATCTTCCTCCTCCCTCAGCTACCCTCTAAAGAACTCTTGTCTAATTAGCTTTGATGAGGGTTCCTTTTGTGCATTGAAAGCAACATATTGAATTTTGCAAATTGAATGGAAAAGCCTCCAACCTCCCGCTAACCTTTATCCGTTCCTTAGAGGGAGAAGAAGGGTGAGGGGCATGCCATTCCATTTCCTTGCAAAGTCGATAAAAGAGAGAAGATTTTTAGTCGAACTAAGAGTTAATATAAAACGACGCTTTGTGCGTTATAAAAATTAACATTATCTTGACAAAATATCTTACATTATCTATTATACAAATTAGGAGATGACAATGAGCGGAATTTATATCAAGCTTGGTCAAAAAATAAAAAATCTTAGAGAACAAGCTGGAATTAATCAACAGCAACTTGCGGAATTGCTTGAAGTTTCACGTCCGACAGTCTCTCAGATTGAGAATGGCGAGAGAAAAATTCCAGCTGATGAATTAATAAGGCTTGCCAAGATATTCAACATTTCTGTCGAGAATTTGCTGGATTTGGAAAGGGAACCGGAGGTCACTTTGAGGGAAGAAACGAGAAAGAAACGGGTCAAGCCTCAGATTAGAATTAATGTTCCGCAGAAGAATTTAGAAAAATTCAAAGAGGTCTTTCTCTACATTCTCAATAAGGTTGGCTCGAGGCCAAATATTGGAGAAACTGTCATTTATAAAATTCTTTATTTTATTGATGTTGATTACTATGAAAAATATGAAGAGCAATTGATTGGTGCCACTTACATAAAAA
>CAZPAX010000184.1:0-4493 GCA_964584535.1 uncultured Eubacteriales bacterium | reverse complement strand
ATCTATGTCAAGTTTCCCATGCTCTCCGACCTGGCTAAGAAATTTCCAGTTCTTAGCGGGAAAAAGGCTTCGATCATCATCTGGACAACAACTCCCTGGACTCTGCCTTCAAACCTGGCCATTGCCTTTCATCCCGACTATGAATATGTAGCATTTGAGGCCGAGGGAGAAATTTATATTGTAGCTAAAAGACTCCTTCCCATTGTGGCTGAGGAATTGGGATTTGGCCAGCCAAAGGTTCTGGTTAGTTTTCCTGGAAAAGAGTTAGAAGGCTTAAAAGCCAGGCATCCTTTTATTGCCAGAGAATCCCTCCTGGTTCTGGCCAATTATGTGACACTTGAGGACGGCACAGGCTGTGTTCATACTGCTCCTGGACATGGCCAAGAAGATTTTATGACTGGCCTGGCTTATAACCTTGATATCTACACTCCAGTTGATGACCAGGGCAGGTTCACAGATCAGGTTGAAAAATATGGTGGGATGAATGTCTTTGAGGCCAATAGGGCCATAACAGAGGATATGAAAAAAGACGGCGCACTTCTCAAAGAAGGCCAGATTACCCACTCTTATCCCCACTGCTGGCGGTGCAAGAATCCTGTGATTTTCCGGGCCACAGTCCAGTGGTTTATTTCCATGGACAAAAACGATGTCAGAAGGAAGGCGCTTGAAGAGATCAAGAAGGTCCGTTGGATTCCTCCCTGGGGAGAGGAGAGGATTTCGAACATGATGAGCGTCCGGCCAGATTGGTGCATCTCCCGGCAGAGACTGTGGGGAGTTCCGATTCCGGCTTTTTATTGCCATAATTGTGGCTATATTCTAGCCAGTGAAGAAATAGCTTTGAGAATCGCTGAAATTTTTTCTCAGCAGGGCTCTAATTCCTGGTACATCAAAGAAGTTAATGAGCTTCTTGCTCCAGAGGCAAAGTGCCCTAAATGCGGATCAAAAAAATTCGACAAAGAGAATAACATCCTTGATGTCTGGTTTGAATCTGGAGCAAGTCACAATGTGCTGGGCAAAAGGGCTGACCTTCCCTGGCCTTCGGATATCTACATTGAAGGCCATGACCAATATCGGGGCTGGTTCAATAGCTCTCTCTTGGTCGGTCTTGTAACCAAAGGCAGATCTCCTTACCGGGCTGTTATCACCCATGGCTTTGTTCTTGATGAACAAGGCCGGGGAATGTCCAAATCTCTAGGGAATTTCATCGAGCCTGAAGAAATTATCTCTAAGGATGGAGCTGAAGTCCTCAGGCTGTGGGTGGCTATGCTTAACTATAAAGAAGACGCTCGATTCGGGAACGAAATCCTCCAGCGGCTTGTTGAAGCTTACCGGAAAATAAGAAATACCTGGAGGTTCGTCCTGGGGAACGTCTATGACTTTTCTCCAGACGAGGAGATGGTTGATCCTCAAGAAATGCTTCTTCTCGACAGATGGATACTGGAAAAGACTTCTGAAATCGGGAAAAAGATTCTTCAAGCTTACAATGATTATGAGTATCATGTTATCTTCCATGCGATTTACAATTTTTTCAGTGTTGAGCTAAGTGCATTCTATCTGGATATTATTAAAGATAGACTCTACTGTTCAAGGAAAAGATCCCTTCTCCGCAAGTCAGCCCAGACCGCTCTCTTTCATATCCTCAAAAATACGCTTATCCTGATGGCCCCCATTTTGCCCTTTACCACAGAAGAAGCATGGGAGGCCATGCCCTCTTTTTCCGGAAAAGAGGAATCTGTTCATCTTGAGCAATTCGCTTCTTTTGAGGAGCGCTGGATTGAAAGCCATCTTTTAGATGAGATGGAGACCCTGATTTTGGCCAGGGATAAGGTTTTGAAAGAACTCGAAAAAGCTCGGGAAACAAAACTCATTGGGAATTCTCTAGAAGCAAAAATTTTGCTTAGAGTCCCGGCCTCCAAGAAGGAGCTTTTAACAAAATATGAAAGCGAACTTTCCTCCCTTTTCATTGTTTCTGCGGTAGCGATGGAGACTTACGCTGGAGAAGAGCTTGAGGTCAGAGTTGAGAGGGCGCCAGGCGAGAAATGCCAGAGATGCTGGAACTACTCTTCCTATGTGGGAAAGAGCAAAGAGTATCCTCATTTCTGCAAGCGCTGCGAGGAAGTGGTCCGAGAGATGAGGTAATGAAGAGGGGGATATTTTACTTTTTCTTTATTCTCTTCTGGATCGCGGCTGATCAACTGACAAAAGCTATTGTCAGCCGGAGTATAGCTCTTTATCGCAGCATAAATGTTATTCCTGGCTTTTTTAATTTGACTCACATCCACAACAAGGGAGCGATTTTTGGCTTTTTCTCTCGCACTGAAAACTTTTTTGTCTTTCTTTGCCTCACTCTGGCCTCTCTTATCGCCCTGAGCCTTGTTGTCTATTATTTTTTCAAGACACCGGCTAGAGAGAAGTGGATGAAAATCTCCCTTTCCTTGATCCTGGCCGGAGCTTTTGGAAATTTGATTGACAGAATTTCCAAGGGTTATGTGATTGACTTCCTAGATTTCTACTACAAAAAATGGCATTGGCCATTTTTCAATGTCGCTGATTCCTGCATCACAGTCGGCGCGCTCTTGCTCCTCATTATTTTCTTTGTAAGGAGACCTGGATGTTCCCCATCTTCCTCAAAATAGGTCCTCTCACTATTCACACCTATGGTTTCATGATGGCTCTAGGAGTGGCCCTTGCCTTATGGTTTCTTTTTGTCCAGGCCAAAAAGCAGGGAATCAATGCGGTATTGATGGCGGATGCAGCTTTCTACACAATCGTTTTCTCTTTAGTTGGAGCAAAGCTTTTCCTCTTTATCGGCCATTTTTCCTATTATACGAGCTATCCAGGAGAGCTCTTCAGCCTAGCCCGCACTGGAGGGGTTTTTCAAGGAGGACTTGCCTTTGGCGTTATTTTTGCACTCTGGTATTTCCGAAAAAAGCAAATTCCGACCTGGAAAGCAGCAGATATCATCGGCCCTGCTCTGGCCCTTGGGCATGGCTTTGGCCGGATAGGATGTTTCGCCGCAGGATGCTGCTATGGCCGGGAATGTTCTTTTTCCTGGGGCGTAAAGTTCAGCAATGAATATGCCCATAACCTGACAGGTATTCCTCTTGGCCTGCCTCTCCATCCAGTTCAACTCTATGAATCGGCTCTGAATTTTTTGAACTTTTTTGTCCTTTTTCTCATCCTCAGAAGGAAAAAATTTGACGGCCAGGTTTTCTCTCTGTACATCATCAATTACTCTGTCATCAGGTATTTCACTGAATTTTTTCGGGGAGACCACCCTGACAAAGCCTTTCTCATCCAGAGTACCTCTCCTTTTCTCAGCCTTTCCTTACCCCAACTTTTCTGCATTCTGGGATTAATCGCCGGCATCTTCTTCTATCAGGTTTTTAAAAGAAGGGAAAGTGCTTAGAAAAGAATTTCTTGTTGCTTCTTACTCGGCAATCAACAAAAGGCTTGATGTCTTTCTATCCGATAAGATTAAAGACTTAACTCGTTCTCAGTTTCAAAGACTCATCGACAGAAAAAAAGTCAGGGTTAATGGCGAATTCAAAAAATCGAGCTACAAGATGAGAGAAAGAGACAGGGTTGAGGTTGAATTTGAGCTTCCTGAGCCTGCTCGAATTCAGGCGGAAGATATTGCCTTGGAAGTGATTCACAGCGACCAGGATGTCATTGTTATCAATAAACCATCAGGCATGGTCGTTCATCCAGGTGCGGGGATAAGACAAGGGACTCTGGTCAATGCCGTGCTTTTTCACTTTCCTGAAATTCGAAAAATTGGCCCTGAACAAAGGCCGGGGATTGTCCATCGCCTGGATAAAGAGGCATCAGGAGTGATGGTTGTTGCCCGAAGCGAGAGAGCTTTTCTGGAGCTTGCCCGTCAGTTCAAGAATAGGGAAGTGGATAAGGTCTATTTAGGGCTTGTCTGGGGAAAAATGAAAGATGTGGAAGGGAAAATTGACTGGCCAATTGGCCGCCATCCAAAATATGGCCAGAGAGTCTCAATAAAGACAAAAAGGCCACGAGAAGCTGAGACTCGCTTCCGAGTACTTAGAGAGTTTCAGGAGACAACTCTCCTTGAAATAAAACCTGTCACAGGAAGGACTCACCAGATAAGAGTCCATCTTTCAGCAAGCGGTCATCCCCTGCTTGGAGATGGGCGTTATGGCCAGCGCAAATCAAGGTTCAAATATCCGAGGCTCTTTCTCCATGCCCATCGCCTGGCTTTTATTCATCCCGGGACAGGGAGGAGGGTTGAGTTCTTTGCTCCCTTGCCAGAGGACTTGAAAAGAATTCTGGACGAGAATCCGTAGGTGGCGGGGAGCATCTTTGTCGCCGTGCCACCCTACTTTGATCATTGCTCATAGCAAAGAAAAGGGTGATTCGAGATAGGGAGCGGGAAGCATCTCTTTTTATGTGATTCAAAAGGGTGCAGGATGCTGCCCTTGGCCCCCGCACCCCGGGGAACCAGTCCCGTCGGTTCCCCCCGTCGG
>CAZPAX010000183.1:0-4542 GCA_964584535.1 uncultured Eubacteriales bacterium | reverse complement strand
ACGAAGATATGAAGTCCAAGAGAATTCTCTATCTTTTCAAATCTTCCCGGAACTCCTGCTAAAGAAAAGATCCCTTCTTTAATTGTCTGAAAAGGGATATTCAGGGCAAGGGCTGTGGCCACAGAAGCAAGGACATTATAGAGATTGTGTTTGCCCAGAAGAGGAGAGGCGATTGTTGTTCGTCCTCCAGGATAGTTGATCGTGACTTCCAATCCTGAACTGTTGAGCCTGTATCTTTCGGCCCTGACAATCGAAGCAGGCTCAAGCCCATAGGAAATAGTGCTCAGTGGAAGCTCAGAGATCAATTTTTTCCCCCAGGGATCATCGGCATTGACCACAGCTACTCTTTTTTTATTGTTATTGGCCATGAAGAAGAGCTTCCTCTTAGCCTCAAAATATGTCTCCATGGATTTATGATAGTCTTGATGTTCGCCGCTCAGGTTGGTAAAGAGGGCGATATCAAAGCTTATTCCCCAGACTCTCTTCAAGTCTAGAGCATGGGAAGAAACTTCTATGAGGCAGTGGGTCACTCCTCGGAGGACCATCTCCATCATTATTTTCTGCAGATCAGGCGCCTCAGGAGTTGTCCTTGTGGCTTGGACCATTATCTCCGGTCCCCGGTAAGAAATGGTCCCAATGACACCAGGAACGAAATTGGCCTTTTTGAGGATATCTTCGAGCAGATAGGTAATGGTCGTCTTCCCTTTTGTTCCTGTGATGCCTACTACTTTCATCATCCGCGAGGGATGAGAGTAGAAGCTGGCTGAGCAGAGGGCAAGAGCTTCTCGAGCATCAGAGACATGAATCCAGGTAGCCAGAAAATTCTGAGGTCTTGGCTTCTCGGAGAGAATAGCCGCTGCTCCACGGCTTAAAGCTTCCTCGACAAAATCATTGCCATCTTTTTTTTCTCCTCTCAAAGCGGCGAAGAGAAAACCGGGCTGGACTGCCTTGGAGGAATAGGCCAATCCCTGAATTTCTTCTTGGTCATTGCCACTGAGGTGCAAAAGAGGAATATCTCTCAAGACATCTTTGAGTTTCATCGTTTGAGCTCTCTCCAGGCTTGTGCTGTGAGGGTCGTAGCCAAAGGCTTTTCTTGTGGAGGAACATGAAGATAAAGAAGGACTCTGCGGGCAATCTCCCGGAAAAGGGGAGCTGCGACTTCGCCGCCGTACTGATAGCCAGTTTTTGGCTCATCGATGACAACGATCATCGAGAAGAGAGGCTTGTCTGTGGGGACAATGCCAACAAAAGATGCCAGGTGTCTTGAAGAGGAATAACTCCCTGCCGCCCTGTCGAATTTTTGGGCTGTGCCTGTTTTCCCTCCAATTTTATAGCCGATGATTTGAGCATCCTTGCCTGTTCCTTCCTCGACGACCCGCTCTAGGATGCGGACAATCTCAGCCGATGTTTTTTCAGAGAGAATTCTCCTCTGCAAGGGAGGTCTGGTTCTCATTTTTTGAGGAGAATCCAGAATTTCTTTGACAACTTTCGGCCTGGTCATAATCCCCCTGTTGGCGATCACATTGATTGCCTGGAGAACCTGAATGGCTGTGACAGATATTTCATAACCGATTGCCAAGGAAGGGAGGGAGGATCTTGTCCAGTTGCTCAAGGGCCTGAAGATTCCGGGTTCTTCACCAGGGAGATCAATTCTTGTTTTTTCTCCGAATCGAAAGGCCTTTATCATCTGGTAGAGGAAATTTTTGCCGATCCGCTGGCTGATCTGTATTGTCCCCACATTGGAGGAATGAATAAGGACTTCTGGGAAGGTCAAAAGGCCAAGGACTTTATGGTCCTGGATGGATCTTCCGGCGATAAAAACTGCTCCTTTGCTACAGTCAAAAGTGTCACTGAGACTGACCAGCCCTTTCTCCCGGGCTGCCGAGGCCGTAACAATTTTGAAGGTGGAGCCAGGCTCAAAGTTATAGCGGATGGCTCTGTTAATTTCCTCTTCCGCAGAGGGAGGATCATTGTTCGGATCATAGGTGGGGTAACTGGCCAGAGCAAGAATTTCGCCATTAATAGGACGGGAGATGATTACAGCCCCCCAGTTGGCATTGTTGTCCCGGATGGCTTTTTCCAGTGCCCTTTCGGCAATGTACTGAATTGTTTCATCAATGGTTAAGATGAGATCTTTGCCTGGCTCAGGCGCTTTCAATGTCTCCAGATGGTATTCCCTTCTTTTCGCATCTCTTAGGATGAGGCATTCGCCTATTTTCCCTTTTAGTATTGCCTCATATCTGTATTCGACCCCCCCATGACCTTCATCATCAATATTGACTCTGCCCAGGATGTGGGCAGCCAGGGTCCCTTGAGGATAGAATCTTTTGTTTTCCTCCTGGAAAAAAACCCCAGGCAAAGAGAGACGCTTCACGCTATCCTCTTCTTCAGGATCGATTTTTCTCTTGACCCAGATAAAGCGATCTTTTTTTTCAATTCTTGTTTTTATTCTCTCCAGCTCATTCTGAGACAAATCCAGAACTTTTCCCAGTTTTCTGACTTTATCGATCTGGCTCTGGTAAGATTCCCCTTTGAGGGGAGTATAGAAGACGGATTGGACAGGAAGGCTCCTTGCCAGGATTTTGCCTTTCCGGTCATAAATGGATCCCCTCTTAGGGATGATCTTTCTTTTATTTTGATTTTGCTCTATGACTTCCGCTTTATAGCGGGCATGGTTAAAGACTTGAAGCTGAACAAGCCGAAGAAGGAGTCCAGCGAACCAGATCAAGAAAAAAAAAGCGAGGATCGCTGTTCTTTTGTGGGCTTTTTTCTGATACAAATCACTCATCGGACAAATCTTCAAGGAAGAGGTTCAAAATCATCGTAAAAGACCTGTTCTTCTCCTGGCTCCATAAGATTCAACTTTTCTTTGGCAATTTTTTCCACTCTGGACAGGGAAAGGAGAGATGACTTTTTTGCTTCCAGTTTTTTCACCTCTTCCTGGAGAGAAAGCACTTTTTGCTCGAGTTTCCCTGTCTCATAGCCAAGCCTGATGATTTCTGTTTGATGCCAGAGATAGAAAATCAGGAAAAAAATGGCGAGGAGAATGAAGCCAATGCTAAGGGCCAGTCGTTTTTTACTGTACTTTTTTCTAACCATCTAAATTCTCTCTGCCACTCTCAATTTAGCTGAACGGGCCCTCGAATTTTGGGTAATCTCTTCTGTAGAAGGGATGACTGGCTTCTTGGTCACAATCCTGAGAAGGGGATGGTTGTTTCGGCCTGCCAGGTGGGCAAAGGTGTGCTTGATGATTCGGTCCTCCAGGGAATGAAAAGATATGACAGCAATCCGTGCGCTCTTGAAAACTTTTTGAGCAATTTTCTCCAGGAATCCGGAGAGGTTCGCCAGTTCTTGATTGACTTCGATGCGCAAAGCCTGGAAGACTTTTGCCGCAGGATGAATTTTCCCTTTTTGAGGCCTCCAACCACAGACCTCTTCAACAATCTGGCGGAGCTGGGTTGTCGTCTCAATACTTTTTGTCTTTCGCCGGGAGACGATTTCTCTGGCAAGAATCTTTGCCTGCCTTATCTCTCCATATTCACGGAATATTTGAGAGAGCTTCGCTTCAGAGTACTTGTAGATGATTTTCGAGGCTGTCAATTTATTCCGCAAGTCCATTCTCATATCGAGTGGCCCCTCCAGGTTAAAACTAAATCCCCTTTCTGGGGAGTCGAGCTGGAAGGAAGAAAGGCCGAGATCGAGAAGGACGGCTCTGACAGAGGGAAAGTTGATGTTGAGATCAGGAAGATAGCGGAAATCAGAATGGTAGAGGGTGACCCTAGCAGAGTAAGAGGCAAGCCTCTTTTTTGCCTCAAGAAGCGACTTTTCGTCGATATCAAATCCAATCAAGCTGATTTTTGGATTTCTCTTCAAGACTTCAAGAGCATGCCCTCCCAAACCGAGTGTGCAGTCAATAAAGATTCCGTTTCCGTTGAGATGGAGATAGTCGAGGACTTCTTCTAGGAGGACTGGAATATGGTCTTTCTCTTTCATTCTAGCTTTACTTGCGAGACAAGTTGAGCGATATTGGCAAAATCCTGTTCAGAGAGAGGACTTTTTGCCAGTTTTTCATCGAGCATTTCCTTATTCCAGATTTCAAGATGGTTGGTGAACCCGAGGACCTGGACTTCTCCCTCGAGTTTTGCTTTTTCTCGCAAGGCCTGATTGATCAAAACCCGGCCTTTGGGGTCAATCTCATTTTTAGTTCCCATTCTGTTGACCCGAAGTAGGAAATTTCTGACATCTGCTCGAAGATGGAGTGCGCCTTCATTGGCGATTCCTGTCAATTTTATCCAGACAGAAAGGGGATAGAGCTTGACAGCTTCATCTGTGAGACAAGTAATAAAGAGCTCTTTTCCATATTGCTCTTCAATCGCAGTCCGGAATTTTTCCGGTATTTTAATCCGGCCGCTCTTGTCGAGTTTCGCCCTGCAGCTTCCTATCAGTTCAAATCCCATTTTTTCCCGTTTTATCCCATTTTCTAAAAATATAGGAGGAAAATAGTCAAAAGTCAAGAAAAAAAAGCAATAAAAAACTTATTTT
>CAZPAX010000182.1:0-4560 GCA_964584535.1 uncultured Eubacteriales bacterium | reverse complement strand
GGCCGAAGCAGTGCTGGCCACACCAAAAATATTGTGGCCGCAACCATGTCCAGGCTTTCCCTCCTCGACAGGCTTTTTGAAAGAAACTGCCTCCTGGGAGAGACCTGGGAGAGCATCATATTCAGCCAGGATGCCAATGACAGGCTCGCCCGATCCATAGACAGCAACAAAAGCCGTGGGCATTCCGGCCACTCCCTTTTCAACCTGGAATCCATTTCTCTCAAGGTAAGAGGCCAATAACTCTGCCGACTCGAATTCTTCCATGGCCACCTCTGCAAAATTGCATATCTCGTCATTCATCTTCGCTAATTCAGAAACGTGGGCTTCAAGCCAGGCAAAAACCTCTTTTTTTAATGGCGTGAGTTTGGCCGGTTTTACCCTTATTAAAAGAGGGTCTTCCTCCACTTTTTCTGCATAAAGGGCAAAAGAAAAAATAAAGAAAATGACAAAAAATGAAACTAGAATCTTTCTCATCTTTGTCTCCTTGACTTCTAATATCCGGAACGAAGCTCGAAGAGAGCCATTGCATTTAATGCCAGAATCTGAATGAGTTTTCTTCTTTTCACACGCTTTCCCTTATTTTTAGAGCTAAATTCTATCAAATCAGATAAAAAAAACAATAAATATTCTTCCTATAATACTAGGCGCGCATTCCCTACCGAATATCGATTCGAGCCAAAAGGAGGTCTTATATTTTCCCCAATTCAAGAAATAGCTCGCACCCGAACCAGATCAAAATTCAGGGCGGATTACGCTCTTTTTTACCTCTTTTTCACCATTTATTGACATGAATTCTTCTTGAATTTATACTTTTACCTAAATCAGCATAGCTACCTGGCTAAAATCAGTGAAAAAAGGGCTTGAGAAAAATCGAAATCTTTTACACTGGAAGTCATTGCTGGCTTCATTCAGTAAAAAAAAGAGAGCTAGAGGCCTGAAATGATACCCCAAATTCCCTATGCGGCAATTGGCCTTGGGATTTCGTTCCTGCTCGGCATTTGGGCCATCATCGAAGCTGAAACAATTGAGGGCCGGCTTCTTATCATCGGAGTTATGGTTGGCCTTTTCTTCCTGCGTGTTCTGTGGCCAACTCGGCTGGGCTCAATTGTCTGGCAGCTCGGATGGATAGTCTTCGGCATCAGCTGTTTTATTTTTATCAAATGGCGTGGCGTTCGGATCCCATAACTGCTGGGTTTTGGAATCCGGAGCCTCATCAGTCACACAAAAGATAATATGTTCCAGAAGGTCAGTCTCGGGTAGCAGAGCTTCCTTTTTTGTCGTTGAAAGAATATAGCTTGAACGAAAGTAAAGGCTTGATTAAATTAAATGTTCGTCAATCAAAATAATTCTAATAATATCTGTCCATCATCCGGTACTGGATAGCTTCGGAAAGATGCGCAGGGCTTATCTCTTCCTCCCCCGCTAAATCCGCGACAGTGCGCGCAACCCTGAGGATACAGACATAAGCCTGGGTGCTCGAATCTAGCCGGGTTACAGATCTCTCATGGAACTTCTACGCTTCGACGCCAACCGCTTAATAAACCCTGATCTCTCTCTTCCATTTAAGTATTAGCATAAAGCCTGAGGTCGCTGAAGCATCAATGCCGTATCTGCCGATGTGTTTTTCAAGCGGAAGAAAAGAAAAAGTCAACCTCGATGTTCGTGATCATCCCCGTCTCTGATCAAAGCCACTCAATTTCGATAATGTCCTGGACCTTTTTGAACTCGAGGTCTCCTGTAATCAAGGCCGCGCTCTCCCGATAAGAAGTGGCCACAGCAAAACAATCCGCATAAGATAAAGAGTATTTCGATTTAATCCGTGCCGCCTCTATTACCTCTTGAAGTGTGTTAGTCACGGGGGTAATAGGCACACTTGGCATAATAACATCTATGAAATAATCGGCCTGGTCGAGTCCCCTCTCTCTGGCAATGATATAATAAGCCTCCCCTACGTTAATGTCGTTGATGAGGACTTGAAAGTCATCAGCCGCCAGAAGCCTCTTGACCTTCTCAAAGCCGTCCTCTTTTTTCAGATAAGCCAGAAGAGCAAAGGAATCAAGGACGATTTTTCTCTTCACGGGTGAGTTCCTTTTTTCTCTCCTTTAATAATGCCTTGGTCAGAGAGGACCCTTTTTTAAAAACGCCGCAGTAAATTTCGACAGGGTTATCGGGAATTGGTCTGATTTCAATATGATCGTCCACTGCCTTGGCAATAACTCTTGTCCCTGGTTTGATCCCAACTTTGTCCCTTTCTTTTTTGGGAATGACAACTTGACCTTTGCTCGAAGTCGTAACTATCGCCATTTGTTTAACCTCTAAAAAATTAGTTTAACATTTTATATTTATGTTAAACCAATGAATTAGTGTTTGTCAATATCCTATCATTATTAATTTTCAATAGTATCTGTCCATCATCCGGTACTGAATGGCTTCGGAAAGATGCGCAGGGCTTATCTCTTCCTCCCCTGCCAAATCCGCAATTGTTCGCGCAACCTTGAGTGAGCGGTCATAGGCTCTGGCGCTGAATCCCAAACGAGTCACAGCCATCTCAAGAAGCTTTTCCCCTTCCTCATCTACCCTGCAGAATTTCTTCACTTCCTTTGTCCCCATCTGAGCATTGGCAAAAATCTTTCTCCCTTTGAATCTTTCGAGCTGTTTTTTCCGCGCTCGACTCACCCTCTCTCTTATCTCTTTTGAACTTTCCCCCTCAACTTTTGAAATTATGTCTTTAAATTTCACCTCCGGAACCTCAACCTGGATATCGATCCTATCCAGAAGAGGACCTGATATTTTGGAATAATATTGACTCCTCTGGCTTTCTGTACAGTCATATTTTGATGAAGAAAGCCCATGATAGATATCCTCACAGGGATTCATGGCCGCCACCAGCATGAAGGAAGAAGGAAAAATCACACTCATCGCTACCCGAGAGACTGTGACTTTCCCATCCTCCACAGGCTGCCTCAAATCCTCCAATACCTGCTTTCGGAATTCAGGTAACTCATCCAGAAAAAGCACTCCGCGATGAGACAGACTTACTTCCCCGCATCTGGGGATAATTCCCCCTCCTATAAGCCCGGCATCAGTAATGGTGTGATGGGGAGAGCGAAAAGGCCTGAAGCAAACAGCACCTTTTTCGCTCAAAAGGCCAGCTGCACTATAGACCTGGGTGACTTCGATAATTTCCTCAAAGGACATAGGAGGAAGGATAGTAGGAAGCCTCCTGGCGAGCATTGTCTTTCCTGCACCTGGAGGACCGATGAGAAGGACATTGTGAGCTCCGGCAGCTGCTACCTCCAGAGCGCGCTTAACATGCTGCTGTCCCTTCACTTCCCGGAAATCTAGGTCATAGGCTGGCTCCAAGATGAGCTCTTCAAGGGTGTATCTTGAAGGAGAGACATTTTCAAGTGCATTGAGCAAGTCGATGACCTGGACAAGATTTTCCAGGCCATAAATATCTATGCCCTGGACAAGAGCTGCTTCCTTCTCGTTCTCTCTGGGTATAACAACCGCCTTGAAGCCTTTCTTCTTGGCGCAGATAGTTGAAGAGAGAATCCCCTTTGCTGGCTTTACTCTTCCGCTCAAAGCTAACTCTCCCAGGAAAAGATAATCCTGGAGCCTCTCCCCTGGAAAGACTTCCAGATAAGCCAGAAGGCCAAGGGCTATGGGAAGATCAAAAGAAGAACCTTCTTTTCTTCTATCCGCAGGCGCCAGGTTTATGGTGATTTTTCTGGAAGGAAACTCAAAGCCACAATTCTTTAAAGCAGCTTTTACTCTTTCCTTGCTTTCCCGGACAGAAGCATCAGGCAAGCCGACGATGATAAAGTTTGGTAGTCCCAGGCTAATATCGACTTCAACATCAACAACATAGGCTTCAATTCCAAGAAGAGTTGAGCTCGCGATTTTGAACAGCATAACTACCCATGCTATAGACGAAGCAATTTTTCTGTTTATATCAGAGAATCCGAAAGAAAGGAAAATTACTTTTTCAGAATATTTTTCATGATTCTTTCTTCCCCCCAAGGTAGAGTCTGGATGGATTCCGGATCTTCATATTGCTCCCGGGCTTCCGACCTCTTCATCCGGAGATCATGGCAATCCCATTGGTTATGAATTATTACTTCTCATGATGAGATCAAGGGAAAATAATGGCAAAATGTCTCGGCACACTACCTCACATTGAAAACCAAACTCCTTCCTATATTATGATGCGAGGAATCTGCCAGTTGATGCGGGTCACAAGTTCGTAGTTGATAGTGCCAATGAGCTGGGCCAGATGGTCGGCTGTGATTCTTTCCTTTCCCTGCTCACCGATAAGTACAGCTTCATCTTCAAGCTTCACATCCGGGATATCGGTCACATCGACCATGATAAAATTCATGCAGACTCTGCCCCGAACAGGAGCCCGTTGGCCGTGAATAAGGACGTAGCTCTGGTTGCTCAGGCCGCGGTCATAGCCGTCCGAGTAGCCTACAGGCAGGACAGCGATGCGAGAATCACGGGTAGTTTGAAAGCTGCAGCCGTAGCCGATAAAACGATTGGCCGGGACGCGCTTGATCT
>CAZPAX010000181.1:0-4634 GCA_964584535.1 uncultured Eubacteriales bacterium | reverse complement strand
TAAAGAGGCTTATGGCTAACTCGTTGGCCTCCCGGGTGCACCTACCCCAGAAGTATTTCCCCTGGTGATAGAGTTTCCAGGGATCTTTGCTTTCCCCGCTGAAGCTATTTAGGATATGGCTCCCTTTGAGATAGGCATCAAAGGCCTGAGGATTATAAAATCTTGAATCTTTGGCTGCCAAGAAAGCCTCTTGGCTTCTGCCGATATTCAGCAATTCACATATTTTTAAACAGATTTGATCCCGTATGGAGAAGAGATCTCCCAGTTGGCCGTGGTATTCTGTGTTCCAGATATTTTTTTCGTCCTTTGCTCTTATGAGAAAGATAGAAAGCCCAATGGCCTTCTCGTCTTTCCTTATTTTTCCTTTTAAAAAATAATCTGCCTTTAGTTTTTCTTTCAAATATTTTGTGTTTTTCAAGGCATCACTGTATTGAGCAAAAGAGCTTGAAGAAATAACTCTTAGGTTGTTGATTTTTTCAAAGTTTCTGATGATCTCGTTAGTAATTCCCTCAGCAAAATATTTTTCATAATCGGAAAGATTTTGATTTTCAAAGGGGAAGACAGCCAGGGAAAGACCTTCTGATTTCGGTGAAAATGGTTTCATGCGAGAAAAGTAGAGAATGATCAAGACAGTCGAGAGAAGGGCTAATGCAGTGACCAAGCCAGGGAGGATGAGCCGATTTCGCAGGAAGAATCTTTTCTCCAGTTCCTTATGATTAGCTTTTTCTTGGAGCCATTGATCAATTTCTGAGGGGTAGGCAAAAACCTTTGAGCGGGGAGAGCTATTATCAATACGATGGATAGGCAGGCCAAGTTCTTTTTCCCAGCGGTAACAGGTTCTAATATCCCGGCCCAAATATTGAGAGATTTTTTTCCAAGAATCTAAGATTTTTTCGTCTTTCAATGCAACCCCACAAGAGGTTGATTTCATTATATATAATATGGAGCTTTTGTCAACTGGATGAAGTCAAACTAAATTTGCCGATAGAACTCTGAAATCCTCCTAACTTCATTCATGCCTGCGAGATGGAAGAATGCAAGCATCACTCGATGGATGGCCCGGCCAGTCCGTGTGTGTTCTTGACCAAACCCGCTCGACTCCTGAACGTCGAAAATCAGGCAAAGGATTTCAAGGGGTCAGACGATGTCTATCACTTGGAATGGGTTTTCAGAAAAGAGGTCTTTGGAAGTTATTGGAGAAGATATCCAGCTTGGCCTTGAAAAATTAGCTGATATCTTCGATCTTGAGATCTAAGCCGGAAGCCTAAAATCTATATTTGAGTCCGAGATTCAGTCCTAAGAAGGAGGGATTCAAAGATAAAAAGTCTAGGGGAATTTTCTCTTGATCCAGGGCAAGAAGTTCAAAACAGCGCTTAGTCCTCATTCAATTTTTGCTTTTGCTTCTATTAAATCAGATTGAATGAGAATGAATAAAATGAGGCAAAACAATAGAATTATTTTTAATCAAGCCTATAGTACAGGAAAGATTTGAAGTCAAATTTTTAACCGTGCTATTCTATGAGGGGCAAGAAAGATGGAGAGAAAGAAAGTTGTTGTGGCCATGAGCGGGGGGGTCGACTCTTCTTTGGCCGCCGCCCTTCTTAAAGAAGAGGGGTATGAGGCAATCGGGGTGACGATGAATCTTTTCTCCCTTCCCAGAGAAATCTGCCGCTCAGAGAATCTGCGAAATTGCTGTGGCTTCCGCGCTGTGGAAGATGCCCATCGGGTGGCTATGGCTCTGGGCATTCCCCATTATCTGGCTGATTTTCGAAAGGAGTTCCAAAAAAAAGTCATTGCTGATTTCCTCGAGGAATACAGGCGGGGCCGCACCCCCAATCCCTGTATTCGCTGCAACGAGCACATAAAATTCAAACTCCTTTGGGAGAAGGCAAAAAAGCTCAAAGCAGATTATATGGCCACTGGCCACCATGCTCGCCTTGAATATGATCAGAGCTCTGGTCGCTATCTCTTAAAAAAAGGAAAAGACAAGGGGAAAGACCAGTCCTATTTTCTTTACACTTTGACCCAGGATGAGCTTGCCCGGACTTTACTGCCGATCGGCAATCTGACAAAAAAAGAAGTAAGGGACTTTGCCCAGAAATTGGAACTCCCTGTGGCCCAAAAGCCGGAAAGCCAGGAGATCTGTTTTATACCAGAGAGCCGCTATCCTGAGTTTCTGAAGACCAGGATCCCTGAGGCCTTCAGTCCTGGGCCTATCGATGACCTCCAAAACCGGGTTCTAGGCGTTCACAAAGGTATTATCCACTTCACGATCGGTCAGAGAAAAGGCATAGGCATTGCCGCTCCGAGTCCTCTTTATGTTCTTTCCATTGACCCGCAAAAAAATACGATCGTTGTTGGGACAAATGACCAGCTCTATAAAAACCGTCTCTTGGCTTCTGAGGTGAATTGGATTTCTGGGGAGAGAATGACAAGACCGATTGAGGTCAAGGCAAAAATCCGCTACAGACACAGAGAGGCAAAAGCGCTTCTCACGCCTTTGGAATCTCGAAAGGTTCAGGTAGAATTTGAAGAGCCTCAGCGAGCAATCACTCCTGGCCAGGCTGTGGTTTTCTATGACGATGAAGTTGTTGTTGGGGGAGGGATTATTGACCGTGTCGAGCCCTGATTTTCCTCAACCAAAGAAGACTTTGGCGATCTCATAGAGTTCTATATCCACAGTCTTCAGCTTGGCCACTGCATCTTCGAGCGGGCAGGGAACAATAGCGTTTCCCTGAAGGCTGACCATAGACCCGAATTTTCCCTCTTTCACTAGATCAATGGCAGCAATTCCAAATCTCGTGGCCAGAATCCTGTCGAAAGCTGTGGGTGAGCCTCCCCGCTGAGTGTGGCCAAGAACAGTGACTCTTGTTTCGTAACCTGTCAGCTTCTCAATTTCTTTGCCCAGCAAATGGCCTATTCCTCCCAGCCGCACATGTCCAAAAGCATCCTTTTCTTCATCTTGAACTATGGCGCTACTCTCTTTGGGTTTAGCTCCTTCGGCAACAACGACGATGCTGAAATCTTTGCCCCTCTTGCGTCGCTTTTGGATTTCGGCGCAGACATCTTCGATAGCAAATGGAACTTCAGGGATGAGAATGTAATCCGCTCCTCCAGCCAGTCCCCCTTCAACTGCAATCCAGCCCGCGTTTCTTCCCATGACTTCGACTACCATCACCCTGTGATGGGCTTCGGCTGTGGTGTGAAGCCTGTCCAGGGCCTCGGTGACAATGGAGATAGCTGTATCAAAGCCAAAAGTATAGTCTGTGCAGGAAAGGTCATTATCTATTGTTTTGGGGACTCCTACGCATTTGATCCCCTTTTCAACGAGCTTCAAGGCTACACCAAGGGTATCCTCTCCACCGACAGCGATCAGGGCATCTATTTCAAATTTGGCCATCTGGGAAAATATTTTCCCCACCCCGCCTTTTATTTTAAAAGGATTTGTCCGGGAAGTGCCAAGAATCGTTCCTCCCTTGTTAAGAATTCCTGAGATGGAATCAAGATCAAGGGGGATAATCTTTCCCTCCATGAGTCCCAGCCAGCCATTTTTTATTCCGAGGATCTCATATCCGTAATGGGTGATGCCCTTGCGGACAACAGCCCGGATGACAGCATTGAGGCCAGGACAGTCTCCGCCTCCAGTGAGAATTCCTATCCTCATTTCCTTTTCCTCCTTCCCCGCTTATTTTGCCTCAAATTTGATGATCATCTCTCTTATTTTTCTGGTCATCCTCAGAGCATCATCATATTTGCGCTGCCACATGTTTCTCCCAAAAATCAGCCCATCCACCCCTGACTCAAGACAGATCCTCACTTTTTTGAGGAGATCCTCATCGCTCATCTTTCCTCCTCCTGAAACAAGAACTCCTGTTCTTCCTGCTGACTGGACAACCATTCTCAAAGCCTTTTCTTCAGAAATATCTTTATACTTGTTGTAAGCTTTAAAAGGTCCCTGAGGGTCATAGGTTCCGCCTTCAGGTCCGCTGGGGAGATTAATTTTTGTGAGTGTCGCTCCGAGCTCATTGGCCAGGCGTGCGGCATAATCAACCATGGCCAGAGAATCTCTTCCTCCACCCCTTGTTTCAACATGAGGTCCTCGCGGGTAGGCCCACATGATTAGCGGAATCCCAAATCGGCGGGCTTCCTGGCGAACTCGAGCAAACTGGCTGATGTCTTCAGCCTCTTTTGGTGAGCCAACATAGAGCGTATAGCCGACAGCATCTGCTCCAAGTCTCAATGCCTCCTCTACGCTTGCGTCAAGAGGAGAGAAAGGTTCATCTTCTGGGAGAATTGAGGTTTTCCCGTTTATTTTTAAGACAAGGGGAATTTTTCCTGCATATTTTCTGAGATGCTTCTCTGCTAATCCAATATGGCAGACGATACCTGAATAGTTGCCTTCAATGGCAAGGCCGAGCTGGAATTCAAAATCTTCACTGGGTGGGTTGGGAAAAAAATCGCGGGGCCCGTGCTCCATTCCCTGGTCAATGGGAAGAAGCATGATCTTTCCATTTCCTGGGCCGTGGCTGTACATCAGCTCATAGAGATGTCTTTTTTCTCCTGTTCCAAGATAATCTAAGTTGAAGCTGAATTTTTCCGCTCTCTCTCCTTTTTTCATCTTTTCTTCTATAAGC
>CAZPAX010000180.1:0-4653 GCA_964584535.1 uncultured Eubacteriales bacterium | reverse complement strand
CTTTTTATCACCTGAGGTTTTCAGGTAAAAAATTCGAAAGACTGAATGGGAAAAGAAGGAAGGTTATAAAGTCATCCACATGGCAGAAACTATATTGTTCAAGATCATGAAAAGCACTTGGCCAAATTGTAAAAAAACAGAACTCAATGACGGATGAGGTTGGAGAAGATGGTTCGCTGGAATTCAGTGCTCAAATCCGATCCAATAGATTGGCTTTTAGAAAAGGAGAATCCTTCTGTCCGCTTTTTTGCTTTAAGAGATATTCTGGAAAAGCCAGAAGCTGATCCCGAAGTCAAAAATGCAAAAAAGGGGATTATGGAAACAGGAATTGTGCCAAAAATTTTGGCCAGACAGAAAGACGATGGATACTGGGAAGTGGCTGAAGATTTTTACATCCGAACAAAGTACAAAGGAACTGTCTGGCAGCTTATTATTCTGGCTGAGCTTGGCGCAGATGGAAATAGCCAAGAAATCAGAAAAGCCTGTGAGTTCGTCCTTGAATATTCCCAGGATCGCAAGAGTGGCGGCTTTTCCTATCTCGGGACAAAAAAAGGTGGAGGCTTTCATAGTGCTGTTTTGCCTTGCTTGACCGGGAATATGGTCTGGAGCTTGATAAGATTCGGCTATCTTGATGATCCCCGAATTAAAAGGGCGATAGACTGGATCACAGCTTACCAGCGATTTGATGACGGAGTGAAGGATGCGCCTAAAGGCTGGCCCTATGAGAAAAAGGAAAGTTGCTGGGGAAAACATACTTGCTTCATGGCTATTGTCAAGACTATGAAAGCCTTTTCCGAGATTCCTGAGACAAGGAGGTCAGAAGCCATAAAAAATGTCATTGAAAAAGGAGCAGAATTCCTATTAAGCCACCACATCTATAAGAGGAGTCACGATTTGAAACAGGTTTCTAAACCGAGCTGGCTGCGCTTTGGCTTCCCTTTAATGGCAAATACAGATATCCTTGAAATTCTGGGCATCCTGACCGCGTTTGGCTATAAGGATAATCGAATGGAGGAAGCTTTAAATTTGGTCATATCCAAGCAGGAGAGAACTGGGAGATGGCTCCTGGAAAATACATATAATGGACGTTTTCAGGTGAATATAGAGCGGAAAGGAAAACCGAGCAGGTGGATAACCTTGAAATCTTTGAGAGTGCTAAAACAATTTTATGGGTAATAAAGATGAAGAGCGCTCGATACTGGATAAAAAAATTGAATCTCCTCCAACATCCTGAAGGAGGTTATTACAGAGAAATTTATCGATCCGCTGAGAAGATCAGAAAAGATTCACTGCCAGTGAGATTCGAAGGCTCAAGATGTTTTTCCACATCTATCTACTATCTGCTTCAAGGGAGAGAAGTTTCTTACCTGCATCGGATCAAATCAGATGAAGTCTGGCATTTTTATCAGGGAAGTCCCTTGGCCATTCATCTTTTCAGAGGAGATGGGAGCTATTTGCTCCTGAAACTCGGAAATGATTTCGAGAAAGGCCAAGTTTTTCAGGCTGTTGTCCCTTCCGGAACTTGGTTCGGGGCTGAGGTCATGAATCAGGATTCTTATTCCCTAGTCGGCTGCTCTGTAGCACCTGGCTTTGATTTTGCTGATTTTGAGCTTGGACAAAGGGAAGAGTTGCTCGCACTCTACCCTCAGCACAGGGAGATTATCGAGAAATTGATTAAGCGAATACCAGCAAAGTGAGATTGCTTCGCCCTGCAGGCTCGCAATGACAGAAAGTCAACGAGAGCGAAGGAGAGGGTTTTATGTCTATGAAATTAAGAATTAGAAAATTTCAGGCTGGCGACGAAGAATCGTTGAGGAAAAATATCAGTGATGTTGAGGTCGCCCGTAACACATTGATTATCCCTTATCCTTACACAAAAAACGATGCCAGAAAGTGGATCAGGCATAATCTCCGGCTGTCAAAAAAGCGAAAGCCTGAAGAAGTGAATTTCGCCATTGATATTGAGGGAGAAGTTGTTGGAGGAATAGGTTTAGCCAGAATTAACAGGACAGACAACAATGCGGAAATCGGCTACTGGTTGGCCAGAGAATACTGGAAGAGGGGAATAATGACCAAGGCTGTTAGACAGATCGCCAAATTTGGATTTGAAAAACTTAAACTGAAAAGAATCTACGCTTATATCTTCGTTTCTAACAGAGCTTCAAAGAGAGTCCTGCACAAGGCTGGATTTGAACTTGAAGGAAAAATGAAGAAATGTAAGCTCAAGAAGAAAAAATACTATGATGCTTTCCTTTATGCAAAGATAAAATGACTGACTACGATCTTTGTCTTGCCTGGAACTGGGAGTATGACGCTGACTTTGTGGCTCTTCTTGAAAGGGCCTGTCGATCAGAAGGCCTTTCCTTTTTTCAGGTAACTGCTGATAATCTTGAGCATTCCCTTTGCTCTCTTAGCCAAAGCCAGCTCGCTTTTAAGGCCTTCTTTGACCGTGCTTCTGAGACTGATCCTCGTTTTTTGCCAATTGTCGACTGGGCGCGCGATCATGCCGTTTTTCGCATCAATCCTCATGAACTGGCTTCTCATGCCTGGAATAAAGCGGCCATGCATTTAGAGTTTATCAGTGCTGGCCTTCAGACACCTTACACGATTATTCTTCCTTCTTATGATGAACAGCCTTTTCTTCAAGCTGTTGATCTTAGCTCGTTTGGAGATAGGTTCACTATTAAGCCTGCTCATGGTGGGGGAGGGGTAGGAGTTGTCACAGAAGCGAAATCGTTCGATCAGGTGCTTTCGGCTAGAAAAGATTTTCCATCTGACCTCTATCTCATCCAGGCTCATATCATTCCTGCTCGGCTTGGTGATCGGCCCGCCTGGTTTCGATCTATCTATTGTGCTGGAAAAGTCTATGCCTGCTGGTGGGACGTCCAGAGCCATGTCTATGCTCCTCTCTCTCAAGAAGAGGAGAGAAAATTTAGACTTTCTCCATTGGCTGAGATAACCTCTTCCATTGCCCGCATTTGCGGGCTTGAATTCTTTTCCACCGAGATTGCGGTAACGTCGGAAAGGCTTTTTATTGTCGCCGATTATGTCAATGATCCTGTCGATCTCCGTCTTCAATCAAAAGCCTTTGACGGTGTGCCTGATGAAATTGTCGATGATATTGCCAAGCGCCTTGTTTCCCTTGTGGCTTCCCATTGTCGTAGCTTGACAGGGACATAGTGGAGACGATGATGACCAGGATTGATATTCCTCACAATCTCAAGAACGAAAAATTACTCTCCGTGATAACTGGTTATGGAGAGTCAGGAGAGAAATTGACGGACATGGCTTCATACATAAAAGAAACCGAGAAGTTTGACCTCGATCTTATGGCTTAAAAAATTTTTGAAGTTTGAGAAACAGAAGAAAGAATCTATCTCAATCTAAAAAATATCATAAAATAATTGGTTTCACTCTGGACATTTTCAAGCTTTGTGCTAGTATATGCTACTAATCCTATAAAAATAGAGGAGAAACCTCATGAAAGCAAAAAAAATCAGAGAAGGTATTTATAAAATCGGAGCTGTTGACTGGGATCGCCGGCTCTTTGATTCCCTAATACCTCTCCCTGACGGGACAAGTTACAATGCTTATCTTGTCCAGGGGAGCGAGAAAAAAGTTTTGCTGGACACTGTCGATCCCAGCATGAAGGATGTTCTTCTCAGCCAACTGGCGGATGTTCCAGACCTTGATTTCATTGTCTCCCATCATGCTGAACAGGACCATTCAGGAACACTTCCCCATGTCCTCGAAAAATATAAAAAGGCGAAGGTCATTGCCACTCCCAAAGCCAAGGGAATGCTTATCGACCACTTGCATCTCGATGAAGCAAGGATTGTGACTGTTGCTGACGGTGAAAAAATTTCGCTGGGCAACAAAACTCTGGAGTTTATCCATACACCCTGGGTCCACTGGCCAGAAACCATGGTCACTTATCTTGTCGAGGATAGAATCCTCTTTAGCTGCGACTTTTTCGGTTCCCATCTTGCAACATCGGACCTCTATGTGACTGACGAAGGCCGCGTTTATGAGGCAGCAAAAAGATACTATGCTGAGATCATGATGCCTTTCCGGACGATCATCCAGAAGAATATCGAAAAACTTTCCAATCGCAAAATTGATTTCATCGCTCCCAGCCATGGCCCAGTTTATGATAAGCCTGAATTCATCATTGAAGCCTACAAGGATTGGATTTCTGACAAGCCCAGGAATGTTGTCGTTATTCCCTATGTTTCCATGCACGGAAGCACCCAGAAGATGGTCGAATACCTGGTCAGCAGCCTCGCCGAGAAAGAAATCACAGTCTACCAGTTCAATCTGGCTGCGACCGACCTGGGGAAGCTGGCCATCACTCTTGTTGATGCAGCGACAGTGGTTTTCGGAGCACCAACCGTCCATGTCGGTCCCCATCCCAATGTTGTCTATGCAGTTTATCTGGCCAATGCTTTGCGTCCAAAAGTAAAGTTTGCTTCTGTTATCGGCTCCTATGGCTGGGCTAGCAAAGCTGTCGAACAGATTGCCGGGATGATCCCAGGATTAAAGGTTGAACTTTTGAATCCTGTTATTTGCAGGGGGTATCCAAGAGAAGCGGATTTTAAGGCACTTGATACTCTGGCTGAGACAATTGCTCGCAAACACACAGAGCTAAACCTA
>CAZPAX010000179.1:3767-4736 GCA_964584535.1 uncultured Eubacteriales bacterium | reverse complement strand
CTGAATCCCGTAAATTATCTCCAACACAAAGGGCAAGCAACCAGGGGAAATGTCGGAGAAAGTTCCGCTGATTTTCACTTTTCCAGTTGTATCTTTACTATCTTCCCAAAGAAGAATAAATTAGCAGATTCAAAGAGATATTTTTGGGTGATTTCGTGAAAGAAAGCCAAAATAAATTTGACACCTTGTCGCTCCTGTGCTAGCCTGATTGCGAAATCTTTTGGGTTATAAACCCAGAAAAATATTCAGAGACGGGGTGTAACAGAGATGAAAAAAAGAATTTTTGTTTTGTGGATCTCTTTTGTCATTATGGTCCTTCTAGCAACTCCTCTGAGCTTCGGTCAGAGGGATTTCCATATGGTAGAAAAAAAGCTGGTCGAGAAATTCAAGATGGCGGACGCCAAATTTCAGAAAGGAAAGGATCTTTTCGTCAAAGAAAAATACGCGAAAGCTGAGACGGAGCTCAAAAAATGCCTGGAAATCATGCCTGAACACGCTGAGGCCTATTTTTTCCTTTCACAGATAGATTACAAAAAAGGGAATCTCGAACAGGCCCTGGCCAATATCGAAAAGGCCAAAAACAATTACGAATTTATCGGTCAATTGTATAACTTCACCCATCAGGAAAGACTTGAGGCTCTCCGGGATGAACAAATGAGACTAGAAAACGAACTGCCCCAGCTTCAGGATGCATTGGCTAGAACCACAAGAGAGGAGGAAAAACAGAAAATTCAGATATCCATAAACCAAATAAAAAATTCGATCTCTCAGATCAGCGCCCGTCTCAATGAACCCATTCCTCCTGCGCTTCAGATTCCAGCAGAATACAACTATTTTCATGGAAATATACTCTTTAAGCTCAAAAATTTCCAGGAAGCTCATGTCCAATACAAAGAAGCCGTAAAGACAAACCCCAGGCATGAGAATGCCTATAACAACCTTATAAATCTTTTTTTCATGATCAAGAAT
>CAZPAX010000179.1:0-3757 GCA_964584535.1 uncultured Eubacteriales bacterium | reverse complement strand
ATGAAGGAGCCCTCTATTGGGTGAATCAGGCAGAAAGTAATGGCGTCGAGGTCAACCCGGAACTAAAGAAAGCGGTTTTAAAGGGCCTGAATAAATAGCTGACCTAAGTATCCATCACGGCGGTCAAGCGTCCCTAATGAAAGAGACAAGGCTTTGCAGTCTATATAAGCTCTGAAAAGATTGCAGAATCTAAAAACCTATAATAAAATAATGAAGTGAATAACAAATCCGCAATTCTCGTGTTTCCTCTCCTCCTTTTCCTTTCAATTTCTTCGATTCAAAGCCAGCCCAAAAAACTGCCCAAAGACCTGGATCCCCGGTACAGGAAATGGATGCAAGAAGAGGTCGTTTACATCATCACCGATAAGGAAAAGGACGTTTTTCTCCAGCTCAAAACAGACAGAGAAAAAGAAATATTCATTGAAGGCTTCTGGAAACAGCGGGATCCCAATCCTGCGACGCCGGAAAACGAGTTCAAAACAGAGCACTATCGCCGCATTAATTATGCAAACCTGTGGTTTGGAAGAGATGTCCCTGGCGAGGGCTGGCGGACAGCCATGGGCCGGATGTACATTATCTTGGGAGAGCCTCAGTCAATCGACAGGTTCGAAAACTTATCCGAAGTCTACCCGACAGTCATCTGGTTTTATGAAGCGAAACCTGAGATGGGGCTTCCCGAAGCTTTCAACGTCGTTTTCTTCAAGCGCGAAGGCACTGGCGACTATGAGCTATATTCTCCAATACGATTTGGACCTCAACACCTCCTCATCCACTATAAAGGAGACATGTCCGATTATCTTGCAGCTTACAACGAGCTTTTTCAGATAGAGCCCGCCCTGGGAGAGGTTTCCCTGACGCTGATTCCCGGGGAAAGGACCATCTCCTCCTCGCCCTCTATTGCCTCGGAAATCCTCATCAACGCTAAAATCCCGGCTGCTTCCCATCAGCAGGTCAAGGACTCCTGGGCAGAGAAACTTCTTGCTTACAAAGATATCGTCGAGGTCGAGTACTCCACCAACTATATCGAAAGCGATTCATATCTGAGAGTCATTAAAGACGATTTAGGGACCTATTTTGTCCATTATCTCATTGAGCCCAGCCGGCTGACTTTCGAGCAGTATGGAAACCGCTTCCTGTCCAACCTGGAGGTCAACGGCAAGATAGCCGACTTGGAGGGGAATACGATTTTCCAGTATGAAAAAACCATCCCCATTGAGTTCAATCAAGAGCAGATGAACAGCATCAAGACCAAGCTGTTCAGCTTCCAGGATATGTTCCCCCTCATCGAGGGCGATTACAGGCTGAATATTCTCTTGAAGAATAAAGTCTCCAAGGAATTCACCTCTATCGAAAAGGATATCTCCATTCCCAGCGTCTCTAACGCCCTCCGCATGAGTTCCCTAATCCTGGGCAACAGAGTGGTGAGAAATTCAGAATACAAGGGAAAGAGCAAACCCTTTCTGTTCGGTGATATCCAACTCGTTCCCTCTCCCAGAAACGACTTCAGTCAACAAGATCACTTGTATGTCTTTTTCCAGATAAATGGCTTGACCGAGGACCTCAAGAGAAATGGCACTCTAGAATATGTCATTTCAACCGGAGACAAGAAAGTCTTGTCGTCCCGTAAGTCCCTAAAGGACTATCCCTCAGCGCCGAATTTCCTTGAAGATATCTCTCTTTCCGGACTTGCTACAGCTTATTACAAAGTAAGAGTTTCACTTTTTGATAAAGGCCAGAACGAGATTATCTTTGAAGATTCAGACTTTTACATCAGCCATGCCTTCTTTCTTCCCAGACCGTGGCTTCTCTCTCTGCCTGTGTCTTCATCCGAATATCCCGTCTATTTGAACATCCTTGGAAACCAGTACCTGAATAAGAAGGACCTTTCCAGAGCGAAAAGCCTTCTCGAAGAGGCCTATCGGAAAAGCCCTGAAACAGCCAGATACGCCCTTGATTTTTGCCGCATCCTTTTCACCTTGAAAGAATACGGAAAAGTCAAAGAGGCAGCCCAGCCGTTCCTAGAGCGGCCTAACAAACAGGAATTCTATGCTATCCTGGGTCAATCCTGTCAGGCACTCAGCGAATGGGGAGAGGCTGTTCTTTATTACAAAAACTACCTGGGTTATTACGGCGCCAATATCCAGATTCTCAACTCAGTCGGAGAGTGCTACTATCAACTGGGAAACATCGAGGAGGCCCTTGTTGCCTGGAAAAAATCCCTTGAACTCAATCCGAAGCAAGAGGCACTGAAGAAACGAATGGAATCTTTAAAGCAGAAAAAATGAAAAGATTAGCTCCTTTCTCTCTAGTACTACTGCTACTTATCACAGGGTGTGCCCTGTACAAGCTTGAAAAACAATTGGACCCCGACTCACGCGAATTTCTCTCCAAGGTGAGATACATCATCACGGCACGAGAACGCAAGACTTTCCTCAACCTTCCAGCCTCGGAGAGGGAGGCTTTCATCGAAGAGTTCTGGAAGAAAAGGGACCCTACCCCAGACACAGAGGAAAATGAATACAAAAACGAATACTTCAAGCGGATCGAAGAGGCTAATCGTCTTTTTTCTGACGGAGGCGGGAAGGGATGGCTTGAGGACAGGGGGCGTATTTATATCTTAATCGGGCCGCCCGAGCAGCGGCTGGTCTACCCAAGGGGGATGACTTTCTACGACGTGCCAACAGAAGTCTGGTACTATGGATTTTTTCCCATTGTCTTCACTGACGAGCAATGGAATGGAACCTACGAGCTAACGATCACAAGCGCCTATGCGGTTGCCGAGATCAACAAAGCCTCGACAGATTTGAGGCCAAAAATCACTAGGGAGGAGGTCGTCTTTGACTTCAGCCTGAGAGTAAAAAAGGCCAAAGAGGGGAAAGGCCTTATTCAAATGGAGGTTCCTTATAAGAACATCTGGTTCAATGCCCAAGGCGACCGTCTTAAGACGACGCTGGCTCTCTCCCTGGAAGTCCTCGATTCTGCTCAAAAAAAAGTCTGGGATTTTGAGAAAGACTATCTGATTTCCCTCTCTGAAAAAAATGTCAGTGAATTCTTACAGAAGGCCTTTGTGGTGGAGATTCCGATAACGCTGGAGCCCGGGAAATATACGCTCCACCTGAAACTTGTTAATGAAACAGACAAAAGCCTAGTAGAGAAAAACCTTGATTTTGAGCTTTAGGAAGTTTAAAAGGACCGAGGCGTCAGTCAAGAGGAGGTCATGATGTCGAAAAAGGCACTTTTAAGATTTATTTTTATCCTCGTTCTCCTTATCTCTGGATTCCAATATGCCGCTGCCCAGGCTGGCAGAGGCATAGCTAGAATTAAGGGAACCGTCTTGAGTGAAGAAGGAAATCCCATAGCTTCGGCCAAGGTTGTCATGGAGTTTATGGGCAGGGACACAGCAACGCGGGAGATGACCACCAATGACAAAGGAGAGTGGGAGCTCCTCGGGCTCAGTTCCGGAAACTGGAGAATCACGGCTTCTGCCAAAGGATACCTGCCAACGACCAAGGATGTTTTTGTCAGCCAGATCAAGGGGAATCCAAAAGTCGTCTTGAGGCTGAAGAAAATCGCTGAAGCAGAAGCCTCTCTTATTAAAACCACGGACCTTGACCTTATCGATCAGGCCAGTCAGCTCTTTTCAGAAAGGAAATATGAGGAAGCCGTAGCTCTGTTGCAGCAATTTCTCGAGAAAAACCCCACGGCTTATCAAACCCACATCAACATCGGCGATTGCTATAAAGAAATGAAAGAATAC
>CAZPAX010000178.1:0-4828 GCA_964584535.1 uncultured Eubacteriales bacterium | reverse complement strand
GAAGCATAGAGGAGTTCATTCAGGCGGTCAATGTTTTGATTCAGGATGGATGAGCGTTCATCCGCTCCTGGCAAATTTTGAAGCCTTTCCCCTTCAAGGGGTGAGGAATATTTTATTTCCACATCAGAGAAGCCGCTAGTTTCGAGAAGGAACTTAAGGGCTTGAGGATGAATGGGTTTCTCATGAGAAATATCCAAATAATAAATTTGGACAAGGGCAAAGACAGAGGTTGGATTTATGGTCTCAAGGACTATTGTTCCTGAAGGGGCGAGCTTCCTGTAGCAGAGCCCAACCAGGCGCCTCAGATAGGCTGGAGGCAGGTGCTCGATAACCTGGGAGGAAAAAATTCCAGAGAGAGAAACATCTTTGAGTTCAGCCAGCTTCTCCAGGATATCGCCTTTCTGGCAGTTCAATCCTTTATCCAGGCAGGTATCAATCATCTGCTCATTGATGTCAATGCCCAGGGGCTCTATTCCGTATTCCCTGAGGAGTTCCATGAACTCACCCCGGCCGCAGCCCAGATCAAGGACCTTTCCTCCTTTTGGAAAATAGGAGAGGTAGCTGGCCTGTTGCTTCTTAACCTCCTCTTCGTAGCCGCGGAAGCGATTTTCAAAGCCTGCATATTGCCAGTCTTCAAGGGGAGTATAAATCTCTTTGACCACTGGCACCTGAGGAAGTTCTCTCTTTTCTAGGGCAGAAAGAAGCCTGTCCAGCTTATCCTTAAGGAGAAGGAATTTTTTCATCAAGATCTTAGTATCTCCATACTCTGCAGTTAGCTTGTCCACCCGCCATTCCATGCTCTTGAAAATCATGCCCACATGGTTTGAGCCCAAAGCATCCCATTCTTTATCCTTGGCATCCATAAGCGCTCGATTGAGTTCAAAAAGTTCGCTGAAAGAGGAGTAAAGTTCTTTTGCCTGATTGAAGTTCTGGATGAGTATGTTCTGGATTTCGCTGAGGATGAGTAGAACCTGCTGGTTAAAGAGCTGCTGGCTGGGTTCGATTTGTGATTCTTTGGGAAAAGGGGGGAGGAGGCCTCTTTTTTTCTTGGCGGGGGAAGGTTCTGCGGATTTTAAGATTTCTTCGAGGTGGGAGAAAAGATGCTGGAGGCGCAGGGAATATTTCTGGGAAATGTCCGCTGATGATTTTTCTTTTATTTTTTGAAGTTTCTGAGCTAATTCTTCCTCTTTCTCTTTGCGCTCCTGGGCGAGCTTCTCAATGATCCTTCTCATTCTTCCTTAGCAGGAGGCTTGGGCTTTTCAGAAGGGATTTCTTTCTCTTTAGATTCTGAGGATTCTCGAGAGCTCAGGGATTTTCGAAAATTCTTTATGCCCTCTCCTAAGGATTTTCCGAGTTCTGGCAGTTTTCGAGCGCCGAAGATGATAACTACGATCAGAAGGATGAGCAGCAGCTCTGTCGGTCCGATAGGTCCTAAGAAAAACATTAAAACCTCCTTCGAAGACTGGGCTTTGATCTTATTTTTGTTCTTGAATCGTCTTCTTATTCTTACAGAACAAAATTACTTTACTCCCTCCGAAAAGTCAAGCCTCCAGATTGGGGTCAGACTTTTAAAAGTTTTATAATTTGACTAAAATCGCTATTTTTGTCATTATTCTCAATTAATAAATATAGGGTCAAGTGGTGGCCAGAAAAACTAGAATTGAATTTCCTGGTGCCTTCTACCATGTCCTTTCAAGAGGGAACAACAGGCAAGAGGTTTTTCAAGATGAGCAGGATTACAGGATTTATTTAAGGCGCCTCGAGAAATACCGCGAGCAGTACAAATTCATCCTTTATGCATTTGTCCTCATGCCCAACCATGTCCATCTCCTTATAGAGACTGGCCATACCAATTTATCAAAAATCATGCAAGGAATTCAGCAGAGCTACACTTCTTATTATCATAAAAAGTACAAATCAGTAGGCCATCTTTTCCAGGGACGATATAAGGCCATTCTGTGCCAGCGGGACGCCTATCTCCTGGAGCTCGTTAGATATATCCATCTCAATCCTGTGCGATCAGGTTTAGTGGAAAGCTTGGAAGATTACGCCTGGAGCAGTCATCACTCTTTCTTTGGCCATTTAAAACAGCCCTATGTTGATAAAATCTTGATCCTGGCCATGTTTTCTGAAGATAAACATTCTGCATTGAAGAGATATTTGCAGTTTATTCAGGATGGGATGGACGAAGGGCACCAAGAGCGTTTCTATGAAGTTGTTGACCAACGCTATTTGGGAAGCTCAGAATTCATAGAAAATATTAAACAGACTGTGAAGAGGGATGAAGATCCGCATAAGAAGGAACGAGAAAAAGAACTTCGCTTCAAAAAAGCAAAGGAATTGCCCGAGATACTGAAAGCCGTGGCAGAGGTAACATTGGTTACTCCAGAAAGTCTCTTGAGCGAAAGTCGAGAAAGAAGCGTTTCCAATGCCCGCAGCCTGCTTGCACTTATTGGAACAAGATATGCAGGGATTAGCAACAAATCCATTGCCGAATATCTAGGAAGGGATCCTTCCAGCGTAACGAACATGCTCCATAGAATCGAGGAAAAGATAAAGTCCGAGAAGGTCATTTCCCAAAATCTGGATCAAATTATAAAACTTTTAAAAGTCTGACCCCATGCTGCCAACAATTGCCTGGTCCAAAAATAAGGTCGTCATGATCGATCAAAGAAAGCTGCCCTGGCAAGAAGCTTATGTCGAATGCAGGAATTATGATCAAGTTGCAGAAGCCATCAAGAAAATGGTCATCCGCGGCGCTCCAGCGATTGGCGTGGCTGCTGCCTTCGGAGTTGCTCTAGGCATCCTCAAAGTTAAAAAAAAGCAAGACCTGAGGAAAGAATTCAGAAAGATTGTCCTTCGTCTGGAAAAGACCCGGCCAACAGCCCGCAATCTTTTCTGGGCTGTGGAGAAGATGAGGAAGGCGTTGCGAAAAGCAGAGAACCTCGACCTCTCCGAACTCAAAGAGAGGCTCGTTGAAGAGGCTCTGGCCATAGAAAAAGAAGATATCGAAACTAACCGGAAAATCGGTTTTTTCGGAAAAAAATTGATCAGAAACAAAGATTCCATCCTCACCCATTGCAATGCCGGCGAGCTGGCCACAGCTGGATATGGAACTGCCCTTGGAATTATCCGAGCTGCCTATGAGGAGGGCAAAAAAATCCAGATCTATGTTGATGAGACACGTCCCTTTCTCCAGGGTGCCAGACTGACCTGCTGGGAACTCTCCAGGCTGCGGATTCCTTTCATCCTCATTACAGACAACATGGCTGGCTGGTTGATGCAGAAAAAGGAAATCTCTGTGGTGATTACTGGTGCGGACAGGATTGCCCGCAACGGGGATACTGCCAACAAAATCGGAACATATTCTCTGGCTGTTCTGGCCAATGAGAATAAGATTCCCTTCTATGTAGCGGCGCCGCTCAGCACCATCGACTTTGATTTTGCCCAGGGCAACGAAATTCCCATTGAAGAGAGAGCAGCTCAGGAAGTCAGAGAAATCAATGGCCGCTGTTTTACTCTTCCTAAGGTTAAAGTCCGCAATCCTGCCTTTGATGTCACACCAGCCCGCTTCATTTCGGCCATAATCACCGAAAAAGGAATTGCCCGTCCTCCTTATAGGATAAGCCTCAAAGCAATCAGTAAAAAATAGAAATAAAAAACGTGATTCAGGTTAAACATATTTTAGGTATCGAGACCTCTTGTGATGAGACAGCTTCAGCAGTCCTCAGAAATGATTTCAGGATTCTGAGCAATGTTGTTCTCTCCCAAGATGAGATTCATGCGCCCTATGGAGGGATTGTTCCTGAGCTTGCTTCTCGCCAGCACTTGCGCTCCATTAATTTCATTGTCAGGGAAAGCTTGAGCCGGGCTGGGCTCGAGCTTGACGAAATCGATGCCTATGCTGTGACCCAGGGTCCAGGACTCATCGGCTCTCTTCTTGTCGGGCTTTCTTTTGCCAAGGGCTTGGCTTATTATTTTCAAAAGCCTCTTGTCGGGATAGATCATCTCCAGGCCCATATTGAAGGAGCTTTCCTGGAGCAGAGGGATATCCCTTTCCCTAGCCTGGCCCTTGTTGTCTCCGGTGGCCATACTTCCACTTTTCTGATGAAAAAAAAGCTCAAATATGAGCTCATCGGCAGGACAAGGGATGATGCTGCTGGTGAGACTCTGGACAAGATCGCCAAGTTCCTTGACCTTGGATATCCAGGCGGCCCCGTCATCGAGAAACTGGCTGCCAAAGGCAATCCCCAGAGCTTTCCCTTTGCTTTGCCCAGAATGACTGATCGAAGCTTTGACCTCAGCTTCTCAGGACTCAAAACAGCTGCCCAGAAGCAGATTAAAGAGAATCATATCTCTCGAGACAATCCCCAGCTCTCTGACTTCCTGGCCAGCTTTGAGAAGGCTATCGTCCGCGCTCTCCTGGACAACATGGCCAGGATTGTTACGCGCTTCAAGCCAAAGGCTTTAATTCTCTGCGGAGGAGTGGCCAGGAACAGGAGGCTGAGAACTCAATTTTCTAAACTCGCCGAAGAGCAATGCTTACCATCTTTTATCCCTTCTCCCAAATTGTGCACGGACAACGCAGCCATGGTGGCTGCCCTGGCCCTGGAAAGGCTGAAGAGGCAGAAAAAAATCACCTTGACTCTGGGTCTCGATGCCTATCCCCGCTTTTAATCCTTGAGGGGAAAAATCTGAAGGAGATAGGGATCAACGAGCATGGATTCTGTGGAGTATTTCTTGAGCTCAAGATTCGCCATATAAACCCAAAAGTGCCGATAGATATTTGTCTTTGCGAGCGAAGCGAAGCAATCTCAGTTTATTTTGA
>CAZPAX010000177.1:0-4877 GCA_964584535.1 uncultured Eubacteriales bacterium | reverse complement strand
CCCAGCCAAAGCAGAAAACAAGCCCGAAGAGAATGGATTTCTTCATCAGAGTTCCGAGAAAAGTAAAAAATGCTGTATAGCAGATAACTCCCAGGGCCAGAACTCCCACATCTCTGAGTAAAATCTTATAAAGGGAAAAGCGAAGCAGGTGATCAACATTGAGGATAAGAAAGGAAAAAACAACACCCAGACTCACCATGAGGACAACAAGCAGGGTATAGGCGGCATATTTTCCCAGAACAACGGCCAATTTAGAGACAGGCCTAGTGGCAAGATAAGTGAGTGTTTTTCCTTCCACTTCCTCTGAACAGACTGACGTTCCAAAGAAAAGAGCCAGAATGAGGATAAGAAATTGAAGGTAAACAAGGATGATGATATTGGAGAAGATATACATCTCATCCAGATTCCCCCGCTCTGAGAAAATTTTATTAAATTTGATGATCATGGCCAGCAGGATGGGCAAAAAGCTGAGGAGGAAAAAGAATTTTGTCTTGCGGGCCCTTTTCCCCAGGAAGAAGAAGAAAGAAAATACTTCCCTCACACTCCTCAAAAAAAGAAGGAAACTTTTCCTGCTTTTTTGATTCATTCTATTTTCCGACCAGGTAATCAAAAACTGCCTGAAGATTATCATCAGGAGAGGTGATTTCCTCAACTTCAATCTCGTTTTCAAGGAAGAGTGCAGGAAGGTGGCTAAAAAATTTGTCTCTATTTTTGGTTTCGACAAGGAGGGTGTTTGGAGCTGGGCCAAAATTTACATTAACCACATATTCTTCCTGAATGAATTTTGAAGCCAGCCCCCGCGGATCGCTGCACTTGATGGAGACCATATGGGGGTGAGTCTCGATCAGGTCCCGGATATAGTGGACATCTCCCATGGCAAAGATCTTTCCTTGATGAATGAGAATAATATTTTTGGTCATCGCCTCAATCTCAGGCAGGACATGACTGGAGACAATAATTGTTTTTCCTTCGCCTTTATAATCTTTGATGAGGCGAATGACCTTTCGCTTCCCCAGAGGATCAAGGCCGCTCAGAGGTTCATCGAGGATAAAAATTTCAGGCTCATGGGCAATTGCCTGAGCGAATTTCAACCGCTGGCGCATGCCCCGGCTGTAGGCGCGGATGAGCCGATCTTTGTCTTTATAAAGTTCGACAATCTCCAGAGCTTTTTCCGCTCTCGATTTAATTTCGGAAGGAGAATAGTGATGGAGCTTGAGAAGGTTAGTGATAAATTCCCAGCCTGTGATCTCTTCGTAAAAAAAATCTTGTTCTGGGCAGAACCCAATCGTCGAAAAAAGAGAATAATTGTTTCTGACTCTCTGTCCCTTGATAGAGACGCTGCCAATGCTCGGCTTTAACTGGCCGGTGACCAACTTCAGGAAAGTCGATTTGCCGGCTCCATTTGGGCCCAAAAGTCCGACAATTCCAGGTTCAACTTGGATAGAAACATCGCTGAGTCCAAGGACATTCCCATACCACTTGGACAATTTTTGGGTCTCGATGACAACTGTCATTTGATGATCTCAACTCCTTTGACCTTCTTTTTCAAGACGACTGCTGCTAGAAGACAAATGCTCAAAAGAATCAAAAATGAATAGAGCGAGGGAACCTGATAAGGAGTTTTCTGATTGAAGAAGAAAGCTCCCACCTGCTGCAAATTGTTCTTAAGAGAAAGAAGAGAAAAATACTGGTTTTTGAAGATTCCAAATAAAATTCCAAAGAAAATATCAGAAAAAATATAGACGGCAAAAATGAGGATTCCCACATACCTTCTGTTTTTGCTCAAGGAGGAAAGAAAAAGAGTGTAAAAGGAGAAAAATGCAGCAAGAAACAGCGAATAGCCAATGATTGAAAGAGGAAGCCAGGGATAGGCCCTGAAAAATTTGAAGCTCCCAGAAAAAATGAGCTTCATGATAAAGAAAACAAGGCCGGGAATCAAAGTCAGAAGGAGGAGGAAGAAAAGTATGACTGAGGCCTTTCCCAGAAAATAATCTTTTTTCCGGAGTGGTTTTGAAAAATAGAGCTGGAGGGAATTGTATTTGAGGTCATCTGAGATGAGTCCTGCTCCGCAGAAGGTAAGAATCATGACCATCATGAAGAGCAGGAAACTTCCAGTAAAATAGGATTTGAAATAGGCTGGATTGACTTCAAGGAACCTTTGAGATCCCCTGAGCATATAGCGAAAATCCTCAATCCTCTCAGAAATATAGATTCCTCCGAGATAGACAACTGCAGGAACAAGGGAACCGAAGAAGATAAACTTAAAATGTTTTCTCTTGAAGGTTAATTTAATTCCGAGCCGGGTGATTGGCCACCAGAGAAATCGTCTTTCTTTTAAATTTCCTTCCCAGTGAGTGTAGCCCTTTTCTCTAATAGTCATCAATCGACTCCCACAGCTTTAGCAAATAAGTCTTCAAGAGAGGTCTGACTTCTGAGAAAATGCCTTATCTGAATTTTCTCTTCCAGAGCGATCCGGAAAATCTCAGAAATTTCCTGGCTTGCTGGCACATAGACCTTGAGAATTTTATCTTCGGTCTCATCAATCCGGCAACCCTTCACCCTTAGCTTCTCCAGGAAGCCATTGGCTTCGCCCTTGACCTTTATTTCATAGAGCCTATAAGTCAATTCTTTGAGCTCGGCGAGAAGGCCCTGGGCAGCCAATTTCCCTTTATCCAGAATTACCACGTAGGAACAGGTGGATTCGATGTCGGGCAGGATGTGGGAAGAGATAAGGACCTGAATGTCTTTTTTGGAGGAAATGTCCTGGATAAGCTCAAGGATTTCTCTTCTTCCCTGAGGATCAAGGTTGCTGGTCGGCTCATCAAGAAAAAGGAGCCTCGGATCATGGACAAGGGCCTGAGCCAGTTTGAGGCGCTGCTTCATTCCTGCTGAATATGTTTCAAGAAGCCTGTAGCGGGATTCGCCAAGGCCGACATAAAAAAGCACCTCATGAGCTCTTTTCATGGCCTCCTGGCGGGGCATTCCGGCCAGCTCTCCAAAATAGGAGGTGAAAGTAACTGCATCCATGCCTGGAAGCAGACAATCATCCTCAGGCATATAGCCCACAGAACGCCGGATAAAAGATTGTTCATATTTGATATCATAGCCAAGGACTCTCCCCTCCCCCTTATCCGGGGAGAGAAAGCCCAAAAGAATGCGGAGAAGCGTGCTCTTTCCAGCACCGTTTGGACCCAAAAGGCCAATTGCTCCTTCGCCAAGACTCAAATCAATGCCGGCTAAGGCTTTGATTTTTCCGTAGCTGAAATGAATGTCTTTAAGCTCTATACTCATTTCCTCTGTTTCTTTTGTTTGGCATTGTCCGGCTCATTTTAAGGATACGATTATTTTACCCAAAAAGTTTCTCAATGTGAAAAGACCCTTACCCCTTCTCCATAGACCAAAGCCCGGTAGGCTCTCTCCACCCTGTCCCAATTTTCCTCCCGGTCCAATGCCCAGAATCTTCCCATGACTGTGACGACCTGCCCAATTGAAGCCTTGCACATCTCTTCCACCTTTTCTACATAAATCGCTCCGCTATCAGGCTTCTCTCCTCTCCTTCCAATAAAAGAATGAACATAAACCTTTTTCAGGCCAATTTCCTTGGCCAGGCGAAGAAGAGCAAAAAGATGTTTGATTGTGCCGTGGGAAGAGTAATGGGAAACTATTCCCAGGAGATGAAGTGCCTTCTTCGCTTTTTTCGCCTTCTCCATTGCCCAAAGAAAAGCCTCGTTGCGGAAAAAGCTTCCTTCCTCGATAGCCTTATCGATTTTCACCCGATCAAGAAGAATCCTCCTCCCAGCTCCCAGGTGAAGGTGGCCAGCCTCAGAATTCCCAACAGTGTGAGAGGGCATGCCCACAGCCTCGCCTGAAGCTTTAAGGATAGAGTTTGGAAAACTTGCCCAGATTTGATCAAAATGAGGAGTCCTGGCTTCAGCAATCAAGTTCCCTTCTTTTTCCTCTCTCAGTCCCCAGCCATCGAGGATGAGGAGCAGGATTCTTCTTTTTATTTTCGGAGTTTCCGATGGGCTGATGATTAAACTCTCGCCAGTCATCTCCGAAGGTTTGGAAATACCCAATAGATCGAGAGTCGTCGGAGCCACATCAGCAAGCTCCCCCCTTTCCTTCAAAACCCAGGCCCCTGAGCTGAAAGACGAATAATCAGCCAGAATAAAAGGAACTGGATTTCTGGTATGACCTGTGTTTACTGTTCCATCTGGATAAAGCCATTCTTCAACAGTCCCATGATCAGATGTGACAAGGAGAGTTATTCCCTGAGACTTTGAAGCCTTGACTATCCTGCTCAGCTCGAAATCAACTGTTTCGATTGCTCGCAGAACTGCCTCTTTATTCTCGATATGTCCGACAACATCGACATTGGCCAGATTGGCAATAAGTACATCAAAAGACGGATCGCTGAGTTTAGAGAGAATTTCTCGAGTGACTTGGCTTGCGCTCATCTCAGGCTTTAAAGCATAAGAGGGAATGCCTTGAGGAGAAGGAACGATTACCCTCTCCTCGCCAGAAAAGACCTGATCGCTTTTCCCGTTCATGAAAAAGCAGACATGAGCAGCCTTCTCAGATTCAGCAATTTTTACCAGGCGCAATCCTGCTCCGCAGACAACTTCGCTGAGTGTGTTCCTTATTTTCCAATCAGGCGGAAAAGCAACCTTCACTTCAAGAGAAGGATCGTACTCAATCATGGTCACAAAATTCAGCCTCAAATTTTTCTTTTGGGCAAATTGAGGGAAATTTCTTTCTGTCAAGCTTCGCGTTAGCTCGATTTCCCTTTCTCCGCGGATGTCATAGAAAATGGCAGAGTCACCATTCTTTAGCCTTCCCAAAGGCTGGCCTGAACGATTGACTTTGATTATCGGCTC
>CAZPAX010000176.1:0-4896 GCA_964584535.1 uncultured Eubacteriales bacterium | reverse complement strand
GGAAGCTCGCCGAGATCGTTCAGGCCAAAATAATTTAAAAACTTTTCTGATGTCCGGTAGATAAGCGGCCTTCCAGGACTCTTCTTGCGGCCGACAATCTTGATCAGCTTTTTCTCAAGGAGAGTTTTCAAGGTAAAGGTCGAGTCCACACCCCTTATAGCTGAGATTTCAGATAAGGTGATGGGCTGATGATAGGCAACAATGGAGAGTGCTTCAAGAGCTGCTGAGGAGAGTTTGTTTTTCCTTTCGATTTGCAGAAGACGGCTTATCCATGTGTCATACTCAGGCCTTGTCGAAAAAAGATAACCGCCTCCCGCTTGAATGATCTGGATCCCTCTTTCATTGTCTTTGTAACTTTGGAGGAGTTCCTCGATCGCTTGACTGATCTCTTCCTCAGAGAATTCTCCGAGCACTTGTCTGATTTTCTCCAGAGTCAAAGGTTCCATGGAGATAAAAATCAGGGATTCTATGATTTCCTTCAAGCGCTCTTTCATCTTCTTTTCTTTAATTGTCTGTCTTTTCGCAGCCAGACTTTAATCGATTGAAAAAGGCTCTCCTGGATGGCTATGACCAGCCGGGCTTTGATGAGCTCAAGGAGACAAAAAAAGGAAACCAGCGCTTCCTGGATTGTCTCCTGAGAGCTTGTGTATTCCAGAAAATCGAGGAAGGGATTTTGCTCAAGATAGGTCAATATCTCCTCCATCTTTTTTTCCACAGAAAGGTCTTTTCCTTTAATGACTTCGATATTATCTCTTTCTCTTCGCTTGATGACATTGAAGAAAGACTCAGCCAGAGAGTAGACAGAAACCTCGACAAGATCAAGCTCCTCCGGAAAGGAGAGAGGGGGCAGAAATGTTCTTTTCCAGCTCTGCAATTGTTCATCTTCTTTTTCTCTAAAAATTTGACAGGCTCCTTTGATTTTTTGATAGTCGAGGAGGCGATCAACCAAGCCTTTGCGCGGGTCTTCTTCTTCAAAATATTGCTCGCGAGGGAGAAGCATTTGAGATTTGATGTAGATGAGGAGAGCGGCCATGAGCAGAAATTCAGCTTCCCGGTCCAGGTTTATCCTTTCCTTGTGATTGAGATATTCCAGGTATTCTCTGGTGATCGTAGCGATGGGAATATCGTGGATATCGATTTTCTTCTTTCTGATCAGGAAGAGGAGAAGATCCAAGGGGCCTTCAAAGATTTCCAGTCTAATCTGGTAGGTATCTGCTATCTCCATAAGATTCACAATATTTCTTTTTTAAAAGCCCAGAGAAGCCCTGACTTCTTCCATGGTTTTTTGCGCCAATCTTCGGGCTTTCCTGTTTCCTTCCTCAAGAATATCCCAGACAAGATGGGGTTTTTTCTCAAATTTTTTTCTCTTTTCCCAGTAGGGGGTGAGGAGCTGGATGAGACTTCGAATGACAACATTTTTGCATTCCAGGCAGCCTATTGCAGCAGTCCGGCAGGCCTGGGCTAGCTCTTCTCTTTTTTCCTTTTCTACAAAAGCCTTGTGAAGGGTGAAAGCAGGGCATTCATCTGGAACTCCAGAGTCTGTCCTTCTTTTGCGCCTGGTATCAGTCATCATTGTTTCGATCTTCTGGCGAATCGTCTCAGGTGGGTCCTTCAAATAAATGGCGTTTTCGTAGGATTTGCTCATTTTGCGGCCGTCTGTTCCGGCCAGCCGCGGAACTTCGGTGAGGAGCATCTGGGGCTCGGGAAAAACAGGACCGAAGAGGCGGTTAAAACGACGGGTTATCTCCCTGGCCAATTCCAGGTGATAGGCCTGGTCCTCACCCACGGGAACAATCTCAGCCTTGTAAATAATAATATCAGCTGTTTGTAAAACCGGATAGCCTAAGAAGCCATAAGTGTTGATGTCTCTATCAGGCATCTCCCTCTGCATCTCCTTGAAGGTGGGAACTCTTTCCAGCCAGGGAAGAGGAATGATCATGGAGAGGAGGAGGTGAAGCTCAGCATGCTCTTTGACTTCAGATTGAAGGAAGAGGATACTTTTTTCAGGATCCAGCCCGATGCTCAGCCAATCGAGAGCCACTTCATAAGTGTATTCTTTTATCACTTTGGGATTTTGGTATTCAGAGCTCAGGGCATGCCAGGTGACAATGCCGTAAATGCATTTGTAGGTATCCTGTAGCTTGACCCAATTGCGCAACGCGCCAGCATAGTTGCCAAGATGGGCAGAGCCTGTCGGCCTCATTCCGCTGAAGACGATTTTTTTCTTTTGGCCATTCATTTTAGGTAAAAATAATGGTCAGAATGAAATATTCAATGGGTCGAATGATAATCTCCAAAATTCCCAGGTAAATCAAGATCAGAACGATAATGATACCAAAGGGACGGATGCGCTCATATTTCTGGGCAGACTCGTTGGAGAGAAGTCCCATGAGCACTCCGCTCCCATCCAGAGGAGGAACAGGAATGAGATTAAAAATAGCCAAATAGGTGTTAATCAAAACAGCATAAAAAAGGATTAAAACTAATCCTTCGAGAGGATAGAAGCCGCGAGGAAGCCCTTCTCGAGCAAGGAGAAAGTTGCGCAGGAAGTAGCCTACCTCAGGCCGGAGAAGTTTGAGGAGAGTGATTCCGACCAAGCAGATGGCTGCCGCCATCAAGTTTGAGGCTGGTCCGGCAGCTGAGATCCAGAGATTGTCGCGACGAGGGTTGCGGAGATTAAGAGGATTGACAAGAACGGGTTTGGCCCAGCCAAAAGGTGGAGCTCCGAGTAAGACTAGAATAAGAGGCAAAAGTATGGTCCCGATGAGATCGATATGGACCAAGGGATTGAGAGTAATTCTCCCCATGCTGTAGGCAGTCGGGTCTCCCATTTTGTAGGCAGCCCAGCCGTGAGATGCTTCATGGATGGTGATGGCAAAGAGTAAAACGAAAAGCCCGATGATCGTGGTTATAATGCCCATTTTCAGCTAGAGCTATTTATAACACAACGAGGCTGAGGCGTAAATAGTAGGTTATCTAATCTAGCTTTTTAAGATTTTTTCGACTTCCTCTTTATCGACATCAAGAATATAAGGGATGCCGCTGATGTTGGCTGCATCCTGGGTCAATGAAGCGATGTCATCACGGGTGATATAGCCCAAAGAAAACTTCCGGTTTCCAGCCATGAGCTGCCGCAGGCCCTGGCCTAATCTCTTGAAATAGGTATAAAGCCCCATGGCACCAGTGGGGATTTCATTGAATCTTTCCTTATATTTCTTCTTCAATTCCGGCGCAGTGACAAAGATTTCCTCGGCTGTAGTTCCAAACCGCTCGACATAAACAGGAATCTGTCCTTCGGTTATTCTCTTGCCGATTGTCTTTCCGACCATGGCTGCAGCCATCGGGCCTCTAGCCATACCAACTGCTTTAAAATAGGGAGCGCCCAGCGAAAGAGCCTTGAAGATCTGATCTTCAAAAGTGATCCCTCCGCCCGTCACAATGTCTGGAACATATTCGCCATTTTTGGCCAGCTTGTGGGCATAGTAATAAGTCAGAGACCAGATTTCAACGCTCGGAATTCCCCATTCGTTCATCATTCGCCAGGGGCTCATTCCTGTGCCTCCGCCAGCTCCGTCAACAGTGAGGACATCGATTTTGGCCTTGGAAGAGAATTTCACAGCTCTGGCTAGATCTGCAGGCCTGTAAGCTCCTGTTTTGAGAAAGACATATTTTGCTCCTGCCTTTCGAAGCTCTTCAACACGCCTCAAGAAGCTTTCTTCTTCAACCATGCCCAGCCGAGAGTGTCTTTCGAATTCTTTGAAACTTCCTCGCTCAAAGGCTTCAATCACACTCGGATCTTCTGGATCAGGGAGGACGATATAACCTCTTTTCTTCAGTTCTTGAGCTTTCTTTAGGCTTTTGATCTTGACTTCTCCACCGATATCCTTGGCGCCCTGGCCCCATTTGAGCTCAACAGCCTCAACTCCGAGCTTGTTGATGACATACTCATGAACGCCGAGGCGGGTGTCTTCGACATTGGCCTGGACAGCCACAGTTCCGTATCCATCTTCCTGCCAGTTTTTAAAGAGCTTTATCCGCATTTCCATATCCGGGGAGCGGACGATTTTTCCATTCTTGATTTCTGATTCATCATCCATTCCACAGACATTTTCTCCGACAGTCAGAATTGTTCCAGAGAGAGCAGTTCCTATGGCCAGTCCTTCCCAGTTCTGTTTGGCCACATTTGTCGATCCCATACCAGAAAGAACAAAGGGGACCCTTAATTTAATCCTCTTGTCGCGGCCAATCTGGGTTTCTATAGTCACTTTGGGGAAAGTCGCTTTATCGCTATCAGGCTCAACGCCATAGGCACCAGCTGCTGTACCCATGATGCTAAAATGGGAGAGGTCAACTGGATATTCCTTTTCAGAAGCTGAGGTGATGATGCCAAAAGGCTGAGGGTAGAGAACTTCAGAGCCGCGGTAGGCTGATTTTCCTATTTCACACATGCCGATACAGCCGTCGACACAGGTGACGCACATGCCGGAAAAGGGGCTTATCGAGCCCTCTGTCCTGTTCTTGGTTAAAGTCGCAGCGCTCCTATTGAGTTTTGTATAAGCCATGATTTTTACCTCCTTGATATCCTCAGTTTGAAATTCGTCTATTTTTAATTTTTTTCATTTTATCTTTTTTCTGGTTTCTCTCTGACGCAGGTCCCACAGCGGCCGGCATCATACATCCAGCACTGAAGTTCAGTGTAGTGGTCTAGACAGGTTGGATCCATGGTCAGGCAAGCGTTGCAGAGAACTGTCTCTGCCTGAGGTCCCTGGCAGCGGAGCTGGCAGGCAGGGCAGATGTAGATGCAGCCGCCGCAGAGCCGGCATTCTTCAGAGCGCATATCAAAAGGAGTCGAGATTTTTCTTTTATAGCCTCGGTTTTGAAAACCGATGGCCCGGC
>CAZPAX010000175.1:0-4910 GCA_964584535.1 uncultured Eubacteriales bacterium | reverse complement strand
TGGAGTCTTAGGACAAAAGGCTGAGCAAGAAAAGAGAATAAAAACAGTGGATGTAAATGTCACTAAAGACGGACAATTTCTCAAAAATCTCACCGAGAGGGACTTTAGGCTCTTCGAGGAGGGAAAAGAGGTCAAGATCGATTCCCTCGAGTTGATTGAAGCTAAAAAGCGGCTGATTGTCATATTCCATGATCCCCAGTTTTGGGCAAGAAAAATCATGACTGAGAAGCAAGGGATTACTGATGAGCTTGTCCGGCTTGCTCAGCAAGGGTATGAGCTCATGATATTCCAGCTTAACTGGATCAGGGGACTTGAACGTCTTCAGCCCTATACGTCCCAGGAAGAATCCATCCGCAAGGCATCTGATCAGGCAATGATGAGTATCGGTATCGACAAGTCCCTTGAGAGCTTAAGTAGCCATCCCATCGCTAGAGATATCTCGAGCCAGGCAGTTATCTCCCTTAACATCGAAGGGCGAGGCGAGTTGCAGGCTTATCTGAATATCAACCGGAGAAGATTTGAAAAAGCCATGGGAGGGATTCTGGCGGCCTGCAACCTCATGCGTGCTGAGGGGGAAAGGGGGTCGATTCTTCTCATCAGCAGTGGGATACCAGACCTTTCCTCTTCCAACCAGGCCAGGATTTTCGAGGGCGTGACCGATGCGCAGAGTGCCCTGGATGCCATCCATAGTCGCGATCAGGAAAATATCGGAACAGTACGCATATTCGATCCCTTTAATCTTCTGGAAGACAAGAAGTTTAACCGGGCAGAGCAGGTTCTAACAGAGCTTGTTCTTTTTGCCAACAGCCAGAATGTTTCCATTTACTCCCTGGACCCTGAAGTCTTCTCCCGGTCACTCTCTACCCGTTCATCTGAATTTTTCCGCTCAGAAGAGGCGCAACAGGAAAGGATCTTGGATGAAGAGGGCGTCAAGCAGAAGCAGAACCTGAGGTTGTTATCCGAAGGGACGAATGCGGCTTTCTTTCGGGGCTCCAACAAGTTCAAGGAATTGCATGAGAAGATGGACATGATTGCCGACTTTTCTTATCGGCTGAGCTTCACACCGAGCCGGAAGATACCGGATGGCAAATCGCATGATCTAAAGGTGGAAGTCGCGGGAGGCGGTGCAGATATTCAATTTAGAAAAAGATATACCGACTATGGGGTCGATGAGATCGGAAAAATTTCTCTCGTCTCGGCCTATTATAATCCCGAAATTGTTAAAGACCTTCCCTTTGAGGCAAATTTTGTGCCATTTGTGACCAATAATGGCGACTATGCGCCTTGGATCAATCTGGCATTGCCCACCAAGGAGCTCTTCAAGGACAGGGTCACGCAATCCTCCATAAAAACATATCAACTGCATTTTTGGATTACAGAGGTTGAGAATCAAGAGAAAGGATTCAAGGGACAGGTCAACATCTCGCTTGACATGAATCAAAAATTTCGGGATTACATAAACAGAATGGCCTATCTCTGGTTTTTCTTCAGGCACAAGGAGCTTCCTTTCAGCTCCAAAGAATATCAGGCTGTTTATGCTCTTGTTGACACAGAGACTCAGGAAATCGGAGCCGGGCAGACATTCTTCTCGATTCCGGAATTTAAAAAGAACAAACCAGGCGCATTTATCAATTGTGTCCTGGGCTCAGTGTTTGAAAATCCCGAGAACAAGGAGGAATCCTTCTTCATCAATCCCAAAACTGGGAACCTCGAGTCCAGCGGAATTAAATTCATGCCTCGAGTGACCAATCTCTTCTCCATGAGGGAGCAGGGCTTCGTCTTTCTTCAGGTTTATGTCCCTCAAGGTAAGGAAATGGTTAATCCCGAATTTCTCGTTTACAGGGAGGCTGAGGACGAAAGCCAGACCATGAGTATTCCAGGAGAGCTCGTCGTCGGTTCGTACAACCAAAAGTTAAAAGTCTGGAGTGGCATCTATAAGCTCGACCTTTTTGATGTCCGCCTGGGCGAGAATGTTTTCCAGGCCCGAATACCGGTTAAAGATGGAAATCCCATCGCCAGTCAAAAGATTAAGTTGATAAAATTGTCGAATTAGATTCGTTTGCGCACTGACCAAAAAATTCAAATACGCTCACAACCTCTTCATGGACTCGACTTAAGCAAATCTTGCCTATTTATAATAATAAGTCCTGTGTATAACAATAATTAGAAACATCATTGGCCATATGGTAAAATATAAGTCCATAAGAACAGTAAGGATAGGGAAGTTTTTAAGAGATGAATATTCTTCTCAAAATAATGTCTATTTTCTTTATTTTGCTTTATTTATTCTTTTTTGATCTTTCTTTAAACGCCCAACAAAATCCAGGGGGCTCCAAGCTGAATTTGCTTCTCATCACTATAGACACCCTCAGACCAGACCGGCTTAGCTGTTACCAGAGCCCCCATCTTAAAACGCCCAACATCGATAGCTTGGCTGAAAGCGGTATATTGTTCACGAGAGCTTTTGCTCATACGACAACGACCTTGCCTTCGCATACAAACATTCTTCTGGGATTAACCCCGCTTTTCCACGGCGTTCATGACAATAATAACTTCATCGTTAGCGAAGAATTTTTAACTCTAGCTGAGTATTTGAAGAATTATGGTTACTCGACTGGAGCTTTTGTTGGTGCCTATATCTTGGATTCAAGATTCGGGCTTTTTCAAGGATTTGATTTCTATGACGACAATTATGAGCGCTCCCACAAACAAAAAATTTCAACATTGGAAAGAAAGGCGGAAGACGTGGTGGAGGCAAGTCTCAGCTGGCTGAGAATTCAAAAAGCTCCATGGTTTCTCTGGATACATTGCTTCGATCCTCACGATCCCTACGATCCTCCTCAGCCTTTTAGAAGTCAATATGAAAAAAATCCCTATAATGGTGAAGTCGCCTATGTTGATTTCGTGTTAGGAAAGCTCTTGAATTACTTAAAAGATAACAATTTATTCGAACAGACTCTGATCGTTTTTACTGGCGATCATGGTGAGTCATTGGGTCAACATGAGGAAGCGACCCATGGTTTTTTAGCTTATAACAGCACCCTTTGGATCCCTCTTATCATCACCCTTCCTGGCTTGATAAAAAGTACAGTGTCTCAGTATGTCAGCCACATAGATATCTTTCCCACTGTATGCGATATTTTGCATATTGAGAAGCCATCTTTTCTTCAGGGATTTTCTCTCCTGCCTCTGATGAAGAAAGGCAAGCTTCCCGAAAGGCCTATTTATTTTGAATCTCTTTATCCGTATTACAGCCGTGGCTGGGCCCCAATAAGAGGATTTCTGCTCGAAGGGGAAAAATTTATCGACTCTCCTCTTCCTGAAATTTATGACATGGATAAAGATTTTGATGAAATACATAACCTGGCTGGAACAAAAAGCCTGGGGAACTACAAGGAAGACCTCACTAAATTCATTAAAGATCAATCCTCTCCAGAAGCTGATCGGGCTCGGCGGAGATTGGATAGAGAATCGCTGGAAAAATTGAGAAGTCTTGGTTATATCTCAAGTTATCAAATTTCAAAAAAAGAAAATTTTGGGCCTGAAGACGACGTCAAGGTTCTCCTCCTTTACAATAACAAGGCTACTCAGGCCATAGAACTCTACGAGAAAGGGAAGGTTCAAGAAGGAATCGAACTTCTCAAAAAAGTCATTAAGGAGAAGAAATCCCTGGATAGCGCCTATTATAATCTTGCCGTTTTGTATGAATGGGAAGGGAAAAGGAAAGATGCTATGCAAGTCTTGAAATTAGGGTTGGAAAACATTCCCTCGAGCTATGAACTTTTCTTCAATTATGTGAGTTTTTTGATCAAGGCTGATTTTTTTGAAGAGGTCCTCAGAGTGTTCAAGGAAAAAAGATTTCCTCAAATGGAAAGCGACCCTGAATTGTTGAATAATCAGGGATTAGCCTATTCCCGAACAGGAGATTTGGAGAAGGCCATAGAGATCTATGAAAAAGCGCTTGCCTTAGATAGCCAATTTCCAGCTTTACATAACAATTTGGGCACAGCCTATTTATCTCTTTCTTTGAAAAAAGGGGATTCAAAGGTTTTTCAGAAAGCCATCGAGAGCTTTAAAAGGGCAATTGAACTCGATCCACAATACCCTCTCCCTTACAACGGCTTGGGTATAGCTTACAGGCAAGGGGGAAACTTGGAAGGAGCAATTTATTGTTGGGAAAAAGCCTTGGAGCTTAATCCTGACTTTGGCCCTGTCTCCTACAATTTAGGACTTGCTTATATGGATAAAAAGAACTATGTTAAAGCGCTTCATTTTCTGAATGAGTATTATAAAAAATATTACAATTCTCTTTCCCCAAAGGAAAGGGAAAATGTGGAGTCTTTAATCAAAACCTGCCGAACAAAAGCCCTTAAACAATAGCTCCATTCCGTTTCTATTCGAAAATAGGAGCAGAGAGAAGGTAATTCACGCTACTCCTTTTCCATCGTTCTTATATATATATAAAGGAAGCATCTTTTTTCCCGTGAAATCCTTTTTTAATGGATGGGCGGCACGGTGCTAGTCTCCGCCCGCCCGCGGCGAGAAGTGAAGGGGGTCAGACATTATCAGAGGGGTGTCTGGAGATCTAATGGCACGCATAGATCTCTTCTTCATGGCAATGTCTGACCCCGAGCGAGGGCGGCCGGGGACGCACCGTGACAGGACCCGTGCATTAATTTAGATCATCACGGAAAAAAAGATGCTCTCTTATATAAATGCAGATTTGGAGTTTTAATGAAAAAGAGGGAGGGGTTTCCCCCTCCCTCTAACATTAGCTCTATCCTCAGAAAGTGTAACGCAGGGAGAGCTGAAAAGTCCTGGCAAGACCGGTAATGCTTGTGATCCGTTTGTAGGAGCCGCTGGCAGCAAAAGTGCCGGCGGTCGTGTTGTTGTCCGTAGGCCGCCAAGTT
>CAZPAX010000174.1:0-4929 GCA_964584535.1 uncultured Eubacteriales bacterium | reverse complement strand
TTATTCTTCCCGTCAAAATAGATGGCATTGATCGGGCCTGAAGTGTATTTGCGGAATTCAAGTTTATATCCCAAGGCTTTGAGCTTCTCTCTAACTTCCTGGGCCACCTTTTCATTGAGCTCAAGTCTTCCAGGGTTTGCCTCATGCTTATCAAAAGAGCTGTGCATCTCGAAGCTTGTAAAATTTGGTGCTTCACAGGCTTCCTGGACATTCATCCCAAACTCAACTACATCCAGGAAGAACTGGAGTAGGTTCTGATCTTGGGTGTCTCCGCCCTGGACAGCAAAAGAAAGAAAGGGTTTTCCATCTTTGAGGGCAAGGCCAGGAGTTAATGTTGCCCGCGGCCTTTTCCCTGGGGAAACGACATTGAAAGGATTTTTTTCCTCGTCAAGGACAAAGCTCTGCATGCGCTGGCTCATTCCAATTCCTGTGTTTCCAGCAATACAGCAGGGAATCCAGCCTCCGCTGGGAGTCATGGAGACAACCCATCCCTCCTTGTCCGCAGCCTGGACTGATGTAGTCCCTATCCCATCCCATTCCCTTGAACTTAAAGAAGCAGCAATTGACCACTTTTCTAGAAGATGCAGAAAAGGATTTTTCCTTCCCTCAAAGGGATAGGGATCTCCTGGCTTGACATTCGGGTCATTGGCTCCCCAGTTGATCAGCTTGATCCTCTCCTTAGCATATTCTTTGGAAAGAAGTCCCTTAATCGGCTCTTCTGGAGGGAAATAGGGATCTCCATAGTAGAAGTCACGGTCAGCAAAGGCAAGATTCATCACCTGATAAAGAGCGTGGATATACCTGGCACTGTTAAAGCCCATGGCTTTGAGGTCAAAGTTTTCCAGCATGTTGAGGGACTGAAGCATGACCGGCCCTTGAACCCAGCAGGTGAGCTTGTAGACATCAATTCCCCTATAATTTGTCATCACCGGCTCTTCGATATAAATCTTCCAATTTGCCAAGTCCTGCATGGTGATCAGGCCGCCCTGTTCCTGGGAGCTGCGGGCAAATTCGCGGGCAATATCGCCTTTATAGAATCGTTCATATGCAGCATAAATGGCTTCTTTACGGTTTTTTCCTGAAGCCAGAGCTGTCTTTTCTGCTTCGACAAGTTTCTTGAGAGTATCCAATAAATCAGGCTGGCTGAAAATCTCACCTGCACCTGGAGCTTCTCGCTTCTCACCAAGATGGGGAAGAAGAACTTTCTTTGAGTAAGGCCATTCCTTGATTTTCTCTTTCTGCCTTTCGATGCTATCTGCTGTCTGGGCCTCAATTGGATATCCTTCTACCATCTGCATCGAAGGCTCAAGCACCTCTTGGAGGCTCATAGTCCCAAATTCTGCAAGCATGACCATCAATCCTCCTGGAGTTCCAGGAGTCACGGCAGCCAGCGGGCCATAGGCAGGTGGATATTCCAATCCTTTTGATTTAAAGAAATCGGCCGTAGCACCTGTCGGAGCAACGCCTAGGGCATTGATGGCGTAAACCTTTTTTGTATGGGGATTATAGATCAGAGCTTGGGTCTCCCCTCCCCAGCTAAGGACATCGTACATGGTGCAGACAGCACCGAGCATGGCACAGGCAGCATCCACAGCATTTCCTCCTCGCTCAAAAATCTTGGCCCCAGCTGTTGCACCGAGCGGCTTCCCGGTGATGGCCACCCAATGCCTTCCATGAAGAACTGGCTTCTCTGTTCTTTCTGCGCTCAAGATGTTCCAGGGCAAAAGAAAAACAGAAAGGATGAGAACACCCTTCCCTACCCATAGCGTAAATTCTTTATTGGCGAACATGACTCTCCCTCCTTATTTTTTTGACACTAAAAATTTTCGAGCGAAATTTTCTCCAAAAAGGGACGCCACTTTTTCATCAATTCTTCATTCAAATCAAGCGGCGGCCGGGCATCAGCTGGAAGAAATGGCTTGTAGGGATTTTCTTTAGCATGGGCCTCAAATTCATCGCGGAGCTTTTTCAGTTCCTCTGGCTTAGTCAGAAGGTCAATAGCTGAGGCTGCCATGGCTTTGGCTCCGGCATTCAGGCCTTTCCAGGCTGTTGAGCCATAATTGCAGGCCACAGAAGACCAGTGGTGGCCGATAGCTCCAGGAACCTGGCCTGGAAAGCGGATGGTTGCAGTGGGAGCAATAAGAGTCACATCGCCCACATCTGATGAACCACCTCCAACAAAGACTTCGCCTGGCTCTCTGAGAGGCCTGACTTTGGTGGGCATGCCTTCTTCTTTTTTGTCAAGAGCTTTTTGGAGAGCTTTGGCAAAGGTCTGCTCTTCTTCAGTCCATTCCGGCATGCCAACAAGCTCAATATTTTTCTGGAAAAGCTCGGCAGCAGCCTTATTTCCAAGGCGCTGATGAACTGCGCTAAGAATACGGATACCAGCCAGCTCTGTCCCAGTTGCCAGCGCACCAGCCTTGGCACAGTTCACGACCCGCTCGTACATCTCCCCTATCTTTTCATCGCTGTTTCTGACATAGTACCAGACACTTGCTCTGTCAGGCACCACATTAGGAGCCTCGCCACCTTCAACAATGACATAATGCATGCGGTAAGCATAGAAAAGATGCTCGCGGAGGAAATTGGTGGCAACGTTCATGATATCCACAGCATCAAGAGCGCTTCTTGCCTCCCAGGCCGATGCCCCATGAGAAGTTTTTCCCTTGAAAGTGAAAATGACTGAAAATAAAGCATTTCCGCCCTTTCCGTAGCCTGTGCCGAAATCGCTGCTGCTGTGATTGTCGATGGCTGCATCTATATCATTAAAAAGTCCAGCTCTGATCATATAAGGCCTGCTAATAAGGGTTTCCTCAGCCGGCGAGCCAAAGACCTTTATCTTTCCTTTGAAGCCAAACTTATCCATTGCCTGCTTGACTGCAATAGCTGCTGCGGCAGCAGCTGTGCACATTGTGTTGTGGCCGCAGCCATGGCCAGGAGCACCTTCAAGGAGAGGCTCCTGGGCTGGCACCCGGCCTTTCTGGGAAATCATGGGCAGGGCATCATACTCGCCCAGAATCCCAATTACTGGCTTGCCTGATCCATAGCTGGCCACAAAACAGGTTGGCATTCCGGCCAGCCCTCTCTCTACCTTGAATCCAGCCTCTTCCAGCGTGTCAGCCAGGAGTTTAGAAGACTTAAACTCCTGGAGCCCGAGCTCAGCATAGGACCAGATGGTATCTGAAATTTTTCCGAATTTCTCAACCACCTGAGGCTGGCTCAGCCAATCAAGGACAAGCTGTTTCTCCTTGGTAATCTTGGGCTTGGAGCCAGTTTGGCCAAGTGAACAAAGCCCAAGAATTAAAATGGAGATAAAAATAAACAAAAAAACCATCTTCTTAAATGACGCAAATCTCATCTTTCCTCCTTACTAATCCTTCCTGTAGATAGGATAGAGATCCTTGGGGATATTCTTATAAGGGAGCGTAGTCAGGTCAGCCGGGCCCCAACCTGGCGCATCCACTTCAATGATGGTCCCAGCCAGGCCAGTATCAGAGAAGCCGCGCCTGAAATGGACGCGGGACTTGAGGACAATAATCGCAAGATTTTCGAATTTGATCCCGAGAGGTGCAAAGACTCTAGGGTCTGTGACCTGCATGAGCTGAGGAGTGAGAATGAGGCAGTTATTTTCCCCAAAACTGATAACAGCCACATTATCCCTCCCCCATTTTGCCAGAAATTCGACCTTACCCTCAATCCTGACTGGATTTCCAGCAAATTTATCAGAGTAGCCTCCGACTTTGATGCTGATTGAATCTCCGACCTTAGCCTTAGCCTGAATCTCCTCAACGGTTTTTTCATCACGAAGCGTAGCGATGCAGAAATTCTTAGCCCCCTGATTGATCAGCTCCTGGAGGATATGGGTTGATCCGCCAGTTCTGTCACTGTGGTCAGCAATAATAACAGGTGTATTTCCGGCCCTCGAAGCAGCAATAGCCATTGCCACGCCTTCTTTTGTCTTTGGCAGTTTCTTTCCAGCAAACTCTTTTCTCAGCCTCCAGATGTAGTTAGACATATCATCAGCAATTTTATCAGCAAGCTTCTGGTCATTATCGGCAACGACAAAAACCGATGCCCCAGCATCAGGCACATCAGCATAGGCAAAGCCAAAAGCAACAGAAACATAGACATCTGGATACTGACATTCCCAGATACGGGCTCGCTCCATAATTTCCATGGCCGGAGAATCGCCTGTCGCCTGAAAGACGCTGGGAGTGATGACTCCAGGCTTTCTCGAAGCCATAACAGGTTTATATTTTCCGCGGATAGTTTTAACCATCACCCTGGCAGCAATCTCACCGCTGAGGGTTGTATCGTAGTGTGGATATTTCTTGATGACAAAGACAGCATCTGCTGCCCGAGAAAGCTCCTGGTCTTCATTGGCATGGAGGTCGAGAGCAACCATGATGGGAATTTCGCCAACAACTTTTCTCACTTTGCGGACAAGCTCTGCCTCAGGTTTGGGAATATCTGTGACAGCCATTGCTCCATGGAGAGAAAGATAAACGCCATCAAAAGGACCCAATTTCTTCAGGTCATCAGCGATAAGGCTGGAATACTTGTCAAAAGCTTCTTTAGTAATCCAGCTTCCAGAAGATCCACCCCGGGCATCTCTGGGAGAAATAATAGCCTCAAGCTCCACATCTCCCAGCTCCTCACACATTCTCTTAAATCCTCCGATATAGCCCCTGCTTGAAGAAAGAATATCTCGCGTTGGAGGGCCATAATATTCCCAGTCCTCAACAGTTGTTGGATCAGGACAGAAAGTGCAGGTTTCATGGGAAAAAGTGGCAACGGCAATCCTGATCTTTTTAGCTTTCTCCTCTACGCTCTCGCAGCCAAAGGCGAAAACAAGAAGGAAAAAGGCTATTAAGATTTTTAATGTCCATAATAAAGTCTTTCCAGTCAAGTCTCATCTGATTCCACTTG
>CAZPAX010000173.1:0-4961 GCA_964584535.1 uncultured Eubacteriales bacterium | reverse complement strand
TTCCAGCCAGAATCAAAGAGGCGGCCAGCAAAGGCAAAAAGGTTAAAGCCGTTCCCAGATCAGGCTGCAAGGCGACAAGGAGGATGGTCAATGACACAAGAACGACGCTCAGAAAGAGAGCGCCCAAGGAAAGAGAACTCCTTCTGTATTCTGAAAAAAGCCCGGCTAAAAAAATAATGACTATGATCTTGGCTAGTTCTGAAGGCTGAGCCCATAAAAAACCCAGCTTGATCCAGCTTTTGCTTCCGAAAAGTGCTCTTCCAAAGACTAACATCCCAGCCAGGACAAAGATAAAAAATCCGTAGAGATACAAAGCATAGGTAACAAGTTTTTTATAATCAAAGATGAGAATGAAAAACAGAACGGCGAGGCTTAAAAAGATCCACAAAGCCTGTTTTAAATAAAAATTGCCAGGCAAATAGTGAGAGGAGCTGTAAATAAAAACAACCCCCAGAGCAGAATTGAAAAGTAAAAGGCCGATCAAGAACCAGTCAATATTTCCAAGCAACCGTCTGTCAATCATACTTTTTTCTATATAAATCAAAGATTTTTCTGGCCAGTGGGGCTGCAGTCTGTCCACCCATACCGCCGAACTCCACAAGAAAAGTGACCACAACTTGTGGATTGTCTCTGGGAGCGAATCCTGTAAACCAGGAGTGAGTTTTGGTTTCTTTCCTCTCCTTGGACAATTTTTCTGCTGTTTCGGCGCTTACAAGTTGGGTCGAGCCAGTCTTCCCACAGATATCGAATCCATCAATTCTCGCTGCTCTTCCCGTCCCCCCATCATTGACCGAGTGCCACATACCTTCAATGACTTTTTCGAAAGCTGTTCGCTTGATCTGAATAGTGGGGATTTCATCTTGGGAGTTTCCATTTTCGCTTTTCTGAGCAGAGCCTAGATCGGATTTGACAAGATGGGGCACACCCCTTACTCCGCGGTTGGCGATTAGAGCTGTATGAAGAGCCACCTGAAGAGGAGTAACCAAGAGCGGGCCCTGGCCGATGGAGACGGAAATTGTCTCTCCTGGGTACCAGCTTAGATTTCTTGTCCTCTTCTTCCATTCCGGACTGGGAACCAATCCATCCTTCTCTCCGGGCAGATCGATTCCTGTCTTTCTGCCAAAGCCTAATAAACTTGCGTATTTGACAATTTGATCGATACCGATTCTTCTTCCTAGATTATAAAAATAGATGTTACAGGAATTCTTGATTCCATTAGAAAGGTCCATCGAACCATGACCGGCTCTAAACCAGCAGGAAAAAGGATGTCCATAAATCTGGACTGTCCCGTTGCAGTAAAAGGCTGTCTTTTCTGAAATAGTATTGGAATCAAGCGCGGCTAGAGCCATAGTTAGCTTGAAGAGAGAACCAGGTGAATACAGGCCCCGGACGGCTCGATTCTCCAGAGGAAAATCAGGATTATTGACAAGGGAAAGCCACTCTTCCGGAGAAAAGCGATTGATGAACTTATTAGGATCAAAAGTGGGATAACAGGCCAAGGCCAAGACTTCACCTGTCTTTGCATCCAGGACAACTGCCGCCCCCTCTTTTCCCTCCAGAAGCTTTTCAGCCTCCCTTTGAATATCAAAATCCAGTGTGAGCCAAATATTCTGACCATGAAGAGGGTTTTTGCGTTCGATCTCTTCTCTTTTCCGACCCATGCTGTCGACAACTTCAAGGACCTTCCCATTTATTCCTCTCAGGACAGATTCATACTCGGCTTCAATGCCTGTTTTTCCTAGGAGATCTCCAAGATGATTTTCTTTATAAAGTCCGCTTTTCAGATCCTCCTGGGACAATTCCTGAAGGTAACCCAGAACATGGGCGGCAAAAGTCCCAAAATGATAGGACCTCTTGGGCTCTGTCTCAATGACCAATTCGGGCAACTCCAATCTCCTTCCCTCTATTCGCGAAACTTCCTCAATGGACAGGTTCTCTTTGACCACAATGGGCTTGAAAAGAGGAAGGGATTTGTATTTCTCAATTCTTTTTTTAAGGACATCCTCCTCCAGATTTAAAAGGCGGCTCGTATCGCGGCAAGATTTGTCAAAATTCTGGCAATTTTCCCGGATGATGGACGTCTTGAAAGAACCGATGTTCTCAACCAGAATAGTTTCGCCCCTGTCATAAATCAATCCCCGTGGTGCAGGCAGAATGACTTCTCTCTTTTGATTGGCCTCAGAAAGTCTCCAATAATTTCTGTGATCAAGAATTTGAACTTTCCAGTAATAGAAGAGGAGCAAGACAAAAAGGATTTCCACTAAGTAGAAGACTATCTGCGCCCTTCTCAAAAGAAAAGAAAGATCCTCATAGATTCTGTTCTTTACCATTTTTCTTCAGTTTCCCTAAGAAAAGAAAAAGCAGACTGCCCAGAAAGGCAGTGTTTAGAGGCTGGAAGAGGGACAATCCCTTTCCTATGTTTACCCCTGCCGAAAAAATAAAAGAACAAAGATAAATCCAGAGAAGCAATTCCATACTCGTCATAAAAAATATGAAGATAAAACTCCGGGCCAGAGGAATGACATTGATTTTTCCTGAAATGTAACCAGCTAAATAGCCTGTGACTGTTTTGGTCAGACCAGAGATTCCAAAAACACCCAGGGAAAAAGAGTCCTGGATAAGTCCACAGAAAGCTCCGAGCAAGGCTCCAAATATCTCTCCCCTGGCTATAGAAAAATAAATGACAACTAGGGTGAAAATATTCAAAGTCTGGAGCAAAGGGGGAGAAATCTTACTCAGAATGGTGTAGAGCAAGAAGGCAATGATTATTCCCAGGCCAGCCTTAACAATATCTTTCATTCGATTTATTCTTCAAAAAGAATCTCTGGGATCTATGGTCAAAATAGCGACATGATCCAGATGGCCGAACTCAAAATAAGGCCTGACGACAATCGTCATAAAAAGAGAAGTATCCTTGGTCAGGGAAACAATTTTTCCCACTTTGATCCCGGAAAAGAAAATGCCGTCAAAACCGGAACTGATCACCTCTTCTCCTTCATAAACATCGCGGGTAGAGGTTGTGGCCAGGATATATTTGAGGAAACAGTTCCCCTTGGCATCTCCTGTCAAAACACCGACAGCCTTTTTACTTTCTGGAAAAACGCTGACTCCGCTTTCGCTGTCCGTAATCAACTGGACTTTGGCTTCCTTTGAAGAAACAGGGCCTATCACTCGGCCAACCAGATTCCCGTATTTATCGAGAACAACCATATTCTTCTTCACTCCATTTGAAGTGCCTTTGTTGAGCACAATGGATTTATAGATATTGCTAGCGTCGACCCCTATGACAGAAGCGATCAAGAAAGATCGAGAAATCTCTGACAGATTTTCTTCTATCTCTTTCTTGCTCAAGAAATTCTGGAGCGAAAACTTGAGAAGATTGTTCTCCTGGCGCAAGGAAAAGAGTTCCTTCCTCATCTCCTGGTTTTGATTCCTTACATTGCGAAGGTAAAAATAGTTGTTCCAAAGACTGCCAATTTTCTGAAAAAAAGAAATAACTCCATGCTGAAAAGGAGAAAAAACAAAGAAGATGGCTTTCTCAAAATAAGTCTGTTCCTCCCCCAGAGGAACCTGGAAAGAAATCAAGACAAGCTGCAGGAAGATGAGAGCGATAAGGATTATTGGTTTCTTTCTTTCTTTAAGGAAAAGGGGCATAAAAGTCTTAAACGGCAGTCATTATTATAATAAAGAAATCTTTTTCAAAAGTTCCAAATTGTCAAGCATCTTGCCTGCTCCTATCACCACTGTTGAGAGGGGATTCTCTGTGATGAAGACAGGCAACTGTGTTTCTTCCCTGATACGCTTGTCCAGATTCCTAAGAAGAGAGCCCCCTCCGGTTAAGATGATTCCCCGATCAATAATGTCTGCAGAGAGCTCAGGCGGCGTTCTTTCCAGGGCAATTCTTATGGCGTTGATAATCGAAGCAACCACATCTTCCAGAGCTTCTCTGATTTCCTGGTCATCACAGACAATGGTCTTGGGGATGCCCTCTCTTAGATCTCTTCCCTTGATCTCCATCGTCAGGGGTTCATCCACAGGATAAGCCGAACCTATCTGAATTTTGACCTGCTCGGCAGTCTTCTCCCCGATTAATAGATTGTATTTTTTCTTCAAGTACTGAATGATCTCCTCATCCATCTCATTGCCAGCAATCCGGATAGAATGGTTGAAGACGATGCCATTCAAAGATATTACCGCAATGTCTGTGGTTCCCCCTCCGACATCGACAATCATGTTTCCTGTTGGCTCTGAGATAGGGAGATCTGCGCCTATAGCTGCTGACATGGGCTGCTCCACCAGATAGACTTCCGAGGCTTTTGTCCTCATGGCCACATCCTTGACAGCCCGCCTTTCAACTTCAGTAATTCCGGTCGGAATACCGATGACAATCCTTGGCCTGAGCAAGAAACCACGGTTATTTGTGGACTTTTTTATGAAATAATCCAGCATTTTTTCGGCGATCTCAAAATCGGCAATAACCCCATCCCGCATGGGTTTGATGGCCATTACCGAAGAAGGAGTCTTTCCCAACATTTCCTTGGCCCGGTTTCCGACAGCTTCAACTTTTCCGTTCTGCTTATTAATAACAACAATGGAAGGCTCCTGAACGATTATCCCCTTTCCCTTGAGATAGACAAGTGTATTAGCTGTCCCCAGGTCAATGGCCAGATCGCAAAATAGCCTCTCTTTAACCCAAGTGATCAAACTCATTTCGATCCTTTATTCTCTATAGTGTTATTTAGCATAATTTTGTTTTTCAATCAAATAAAAATTGCAAAAGGAAAACATCTCTGAATATGTGATCTTTATGACGGGTGCAGGAAGCTGCCCCGAAGCCCCCGTAGCGGAGGGGGGTCCCGCTGCCTTGGAGGGGACTCTGAGTCCCCTTCCAACGCTCGAAGACTCGCTGCCTCCCCTTCTCGGCCTTCGGCCTGCGACCAGGAGGAAATATCCCCCTGGAC
>CAZPAX010000172.1:0-5063 GCA_964584535.1 uncultured Eubacteriales bacterium | reverse complement strand
TGGGGATGCCCGCTTTCTCCATGGCCGGAAACAAAAGCCCCTCCTCTTTTCCGTGGTGGCACTTGTCGGCGAAGACCCGAATGAATTCCAGGATGCTCTCCAGGTGTTCTATGTTGACCTTCTCCCCGGCTTCAAGCCTTTTTGAAACCTTTTCCAGGATTCTCAACATCAGCTTTATGGCTTCATGCTCTTTTTTCAGATCTTCGGTCGGTTTCATGTCTCTCCTCTTTGATTAAAAGTAATCCCCACGGATATAAATGTCAACCCGATGGAATTATTCCATAAGTGTTTCCAAAGTGTGCCCAAAAATATCGAAATTTATCAAAAAATATCTAACTCCATCGAAATCCCTAGAAATCGCAAAGGCCTAAAAAAACCAGCGCATTACAGGGGAACTCCCTTGTTTTCTGCGCTTTCGCTTTGAGAGTGGCTTCCTGCACACCCTAGAAGTCAGAGGTTCAAATCCTCTATCGCCCGCCGACCTTTTCCTCAATCCATTTCTCCATGACATCAAGGGCAAGGCCTATGTTCCCTATCTGGCAGTGATTTTGAGCTTGTTCTTTCTCTGTGAAAATTCTGGCGGTTACAGATATGGCATTGGTTAATGCTTTTACCTGCATTTTATGCATCTTAAAAGGAATAAAATGATCTTTCCTACCCGTTAGGATCAGAACATCTTGTTTGACCAATTCTGAGTGAAGATTCTTCTCATTCATCTCAAGCGCGACATTGGCAGCGTCCACAGGCGTCTTTTTATCTGAAATATACATCAGGTTGCCGATTGACCAGGCATGCATTCCATCCTTTTTCATTTTCTTGATGGTCACCTTATTTGTAAAATTTCGGAAATGTTTGAAAAATAAAAACATCATATTTTGAGCGACAATATTGGGGAATTGCGAATAATCGAAGGCAATGCCTGAAGCGATAACTCTTTTTATTCGGGGTTCAAATGCTGCAGCCCGAAAACAAAACCATCCTCCCATGGATATGCCAAGCCAAGTCACATCATTGAGCTGGAAATAATCGAGCACAGCTTTCGCCGGCTTTTCCCATTGGTAATCAAGTACAAGTCCGTATTTTTTGCAGGCTGCTCCCTGCCCTGGCCCTTCGAAGGCAAACACCTCATATCCATGATCTGAAAAAAATCTCATCCAGGAGTAAAATTCCTCGATAAAGGAATCAAATCCTCCGTGCATGACCAAGCAGCCTTTCTTCTCCCCCACGGGTGCGACTTTTATTGCCGGTAGAAATGTTTCGTTATAGGGAACCCGGAATCTTTCGATTCCATCATTCTGAAAAGCTTTGTAAAACAGGTCAATGAACTTATCATAGAAAAGGTCCTTATCAGGATCTCCCTGGAACGTATAAAATTCGGCTGCCCTGTAATAAAACGCGGCGTTCATGAACCTCTCTTCAGAAACGGCTTTTTCAGCCAATCTCAACATTTCCGCCTTCCAATCTGCAAAATTACTTATTTTCTGACCAGCCTCATTCATATCTTTAAACCTGGCGTATCCCAAGGAATACCAACGATTGAGTTGGTAATTGAAGAGTGGCTTCTTGTGGAACTTATGGTATCCGATTGGGAAACTGAATTGGCTTTGACCTTTGTTTTTCATAGGATTTTCCCTTTTTGAATTATATGAATAATGTTGACAGAGTCAAATCAGGATATCAGGTGTTTTTTGATAATTCCTTGACTGGCTGCTAATGTCACCTCCTTCGCACAGTAGTATTCGCGGTTTCTTATCATGCATCGCCCACCACTCCCATCCTATTTATCAAGCTAATTCAAGTTCGATCTGCTCTTCATCGAAACTTTCTTCCTTGAACCTGCCCTTTCGCTATGATATAAGAATTACAAAGTGGAGAAAGCGCTCAAGGTTGTTAGGGAATTAAGGGATAAAAAAGTAATTCTGGATTTTGCTATTGGAGGAGGGATTGCCGTTCTTTATTATGTCGAACCCCTTCTGACCTATGATTTGGATATCTTCTTTATTCCGGCGGAAGAACAATTCAATGCTCTTGCCCCCATCTATGATTACTTAAAAGAGAAAGGATACAAAATTCATAGAGAGCATGTGATCATAGAGGGAGTCCCTGTCCAATTTATCCCTGTTTACAATGAGCTCATTAAGGAGGCTGTTCAAAATTCAGTTGCGGCAAAATATGGAAGAATAAATACAAAAGTCCTGACTGTGGAGTATCTCGTTGCCGTCATGTTTCAGACACACAGGGCCAAAGACAGGGAAAGACTCTTAAAAATCTTTGAAGAAGTTAAAGTTGATTTAAAATTCTTAAGAAAACTGCTTAAGAAATTCAATCTTTATGAGAGATATATCAGATTCAGGGAGATGTATTTTGGATCAGAATGAGGTCCTGAAGAGAATCTTCAGAGCAAAAAGCCTGAGAAGGGGCGAGCTTTCGAAATTACCTTTTAAAAAAAAGATAGAAATTCTTCTGCAGCTTCAAAAAATGGCTCAGGGAGTCAAGAGGTCCAAAAAAGAAAGGGACAGCCATATCTGGATGAAATAGTTACCTTTGTGTCTATAAATCTATCAAACTTGGGAAGGCCTTAGAAAAGCCAACCTCCAGGGGAAATTCCTTATTTTCTGCGCTTTCAGTTTTTCCGCTGCTTCCTACACACGGTATAAATCTGAGCTTCAAATCCTCTATCACCCATCACTTAGCCATTGCGAGTCCAACGCAACTCAGCTCGTTAGAATTTATCGGATCCTTAGCTGATGACCTCACCCCCCCAGAGTTCCTCAAGGAACCTTCGCCACGGTAAAATTCTAATCTTCCCAACAACACGCTCTTCCTTCTCATTGCAAACAATGAGAGCCTTCTTTGGTTTGTATTCGTCTATAAAAGCTGCTAACGGCCGAAGGTCCCTATTTTCAACATGACTTTGTCCTTTGACTTCAATAGAAACCTCTCCTCCTAGAATGAAGTCCACTTCCAGCCCAGATTTGGTTCTCCAGTAAGAGACAGAGTAATTTAGTTCATTGTAAGAAGCATGAGCGACGATTTCCATGAAAATGAAATGCTCGAGTGCTTTGCCAAACGCTTCTCCTCTCTCTTCAGATAAATGTCGTCTAACGATAGCACCTGCCACACCTACATCAAAAAGATAGAATTTGGGCGTTTTAATGATAATTTGGCGCGACTGTCTCCTCTTGAAAGGCTCAACCATTCGACCCAGCAGCGTATCTACAAGTATTTGGTAATATTCTCTTATTGTTTTCGCATCAACACCACAGTCGCGGGCTATGTTGGAAAAATTGGTCAACTCTCCATGCGTATATCCAACGGCATCAAAAAATCTTGCGAAAGCCGGAATATTTCGAGTCAGTCCTTCTGCAAAAACTTCCTCCTTCAGATAATCTTGAACATAGCCTCTCAAGGACTTTTCGTAATCATCTCTCAGATAATGGTCGGGGATCATCCCCCGATTCAAGGCTCTTAACAGGTTGATATCCTTTAGCTCTTCCGTCACTAGAGGAAACATTTCGTATCGCCAAGCCCGACCTCCAAGAAGGTTTGCTTTTCCTCTCTTTAGCTTCCGAGCACTCGAACCGCAAAGGATAAAATTCAATTTTTTATTTTCAATAAGCCAATGAACTTCATCCAATATCTGAGGCACCTTCTGAACCTCATCAAGAATGATAGGATATTCGAGAAGAGTCTTATCCTTGGCTAAAAGCTGCTCACGTAATAATGAGGGTCTTTTGACAAACTCCAATGATATATCTGTTTTAAGAAAATCGTAGTAAAGGCTTCGAGGAAAAGCATCCCTGAGATAGGTCGATTTGCCTGTCTTCCTTGGCCCCCATAAGAATGCCGACTGCCTTTTCGGAAGGCTAAGGTTCAGCATTCTTTTTATTTTTTGCATTTCAGGACAATTCTCCTTTTTAGTCAAACTAATTAGGAATATAATCCCAAATAGTAAGGTTGTCAATAGGGAGAATTCAGAAAACAAATTAACGTCTTTGCTTCATCCTCTCGCGTTTCTTGACGATGATCAATATCCCGGGCAAGTCGGAGAGGAGGAGAGGGAAACCCGCCATCTTCTTTTCCCCTCGGAAACGCTACTGGTTCGAAGGGGCCTAAAGGCGAGTCCAGCAAACTTTCTTTTTCATTGACTTCAACTTTTAGCTCTGCTATGAGTTATTTGTAGAAGAGGGAAGTCATGAGCCCGGCTAAAAGGGAAGCTCAGCCTGCCACAGAAAGAGAGCCTTCCGGCTTTAAAGGTTTTTTTCTTGAATTGAGAAAGAAGCGGATGATCGAGATTCTGGCCGGGTTTGTCGGGGGCGGGTGGCTGATTTATGAAATCGTCCACTGGATTCTGGTCGTTCATTATCACCTTCCAGAAAAACTTCTGGACATAACGCTTATCACTCTCGTAGGCATTCTGCTTTGCACTCTGACCTGGAGGTGGTTTGCTGGCCGGGAGAAGCCAAGGAAATTTAAACTTGAACTCATTTTGATCCCTCTGGTTTTCTCATTGACAATTCTCCTGGATATCAACCTGATCCTTCACCTGAAAGAGCCGGCGCGAGAGACCTTTCCGGCCTCTCAATGGAAAAATTCGATCGCAGTCCTTCCTTTTGTTGACATGAGCCCTCAGAAAGACCAGGAGTACTTCTGCGACGGGATGACCGAGGAGCTCATCAACCGGCTGAGCAATATCAGAGAATTAAGAGTTCCAGCAAGAACATCTGTTTTCGCCTTCAAGGGAAAAGCTGAAGATATCCGTGAGATCGGCCGCAAGCTCAATGTCGAGAAAGTGCTGGAAGGGAGTATCAGGAAAGAAGACAGCCAACTCCGCATCACAGTCCAGCTTGTTAACGTTTCTGATAGCTATCATATTTGGTCAGAAACGTTCGATAAAGAGCTGACCAAGGTCTTTGCCATCCAGGATGAGATTGCCCTAACCGTGGCCGATAAACTCAAGCTCACGCTCTTGAGTGATGAAAAAGCGCGACTCGTGAAGCGTCCTACTGAGAATCTTGAAGCTTATAATCTCTGTCTGCTCGGACGCTATTTCTTATACAGAG
>CAZPAX010000171.1:0-5141 GCA_964584535.1 uncultured Eubacteriales bacterium | reverse complement strand
TATCCTCCCCTCACTGGTGGCTTCCCTTTCAATCAAATTCTCCTAATAGCCACACTCCTCTTTCTGGTCCTGCTCCTCTATTTTCATTTCAGAAGAAGACCTGAGTTTTTTCTCAAAATGAAAGGATAAGAGGAAATAGTTCGCTCTTATTTTGCCTCAAACCTCAATCAAGGAATTTGATTTAAACTGGCTTTTTTGATTATCCCCATCCTGAAGGGAAAGATTGGGGAAAAAGTTAGGAGATCTTAAATCGCTGGGCTACATCAAATAAGATTTTTTAATTTATCCCTTCCATACTTTTCTTTTTTTAAGAAAAGCCGGTAGCCTGAGCGAGTCAGATAGAAACCTATAAAAATTGTCAGAGCTCCCAGAATTTGAAAAGAGGTAATTCTCTCAGAAAGGAAAAGATGGGCAAAGAGGGCGGTAAAGACAGGCGTGATATTGCCATAAATGCTTGTCTTGCTGTTGCCGACTCTTTTCACTGAAGCATACCAGATAGTGAAGCTAGCGACGATGGCCAAAAGCGAGGAATAGGAAAGCGAAGTCCAGGCTTCAAGAGATATTTCTTTCCAGGCAAGACGACTTATATCCCGGGCAGCAAAGGGGAGATAAAACAAAGTGCCTATGGTCAGGGTGATGGCTGTCAATTTGAGGGGAGAAACTTTCTCCAGAAGAGGTTTGGCAAGAACTGTGTAAGTGGCCCAACAGATATTCCCTAAAAAAATCATCAAGTCCCCTCTCAAGCCTTTCCCAGAGAGATGGAGATTTCCGGTTCCTTTAGAAATGACCAGATAAAAGCCAAAGAAAGAGATAAGAATTCCCAGCCAGCCAGCCCAATGAATCTTTTCATGCTTTAGAGAAGAGCTGAGGAGAGCTATAAAAATGGGGCTCATAGCCAAAATGATGGAAGCATTCGAAGCTGTGGTCTGATTGATGCCCTGGATAAAAAGGATTTGATAAACTGTATTTCCGGCGATGCTGATTCCTACAATTTTCAGGATTTCCCGCCTTTCTAGCCGAAGACCCTGACCGCTTATCCAGAGAATGAGAACCAGGATGAAAGAGGCAGAGAAGAGGCGAATGCCGTTAAAAGCGTGGGGAGAGAACTCCCGAAGCGCTATCTTGATTAGAGAAAAATTCACAGCCCAGATCAAGACAGTCAGGAGCATTAGGACATCTGTCCAGCCAAAATTGTTTTGCTCTTCCATCTTCATTCCAAACGAAAATTATGGAACTTCGCAAACTCAATGAAAAAAATGCCCAGCTCCCTCACCATTCCTCTCCCCCCAGGGGAGAGGAGAGAGGTGAGGGGCCGCGCCATTTCGTTTCTTTTGTGAAGATCAATTGTCCGCAAGGATTCAAGGGAGAAAAGGAAAAGAAGAAAATTCTTTTCTCTATTTCGGATTTTTTCTCCTGCGGGGGTAGTGAGCCTCAACAACGGATTTTATCCCTCCTCTCGGATTGAACTCGCCGCTGACATGGGCCCAGACAGGCCGACAAGCCCTAACCACATCGTGAAGAATGCGGTTAACAGCATTTTCATAGAAAATCCCCAGATTTCTGTAGCCAAGGATGTAGTTCTTCAAAGATTTGAGCTCCAAGCAGCGATCCCTGGGCATATAGCGGATAGCTATTATTCCAAAATCGGGAAGGCCTGTCTTGGGACAAAGAGAAGTAAACTCCGGGATTTCAATCTTTATTTCATAATCAGGAAACTGATTGGGAAAAGTCTCAAGAGGAGGAAGTTTCTCCCTTAAGCCAGACCTGGCTTCTTTCACCGTATATCCCAAACTTTTCTTCATTCTTTTCCTCATCTTTTAGCCTTATATTATATAGCAAAAAAATATCTTGACAACAAAAAGCTATTTCAGATCTAAAATTTCCAAAGTAAATAAACGTAAGGCCGGACAGTCCCTGCGTGTTCGAAGGCCTAGGGGGGCGGGTGGGTTTGGTCAAGAACACACAGGGACTGGCCGGCCACACATCGAGTTATGACTGTGCCCGAATCCCAGAAAAATGAAGAGAAAAATGCCTTGCCTTTTATCCTAAGCTAAACTATCCTTTAGTCTTTCTCCTTCGGGAGAAAGACAATTCTTAAGGGAGCTGGCTATGAGGGAATGTCAAAAAGAAAAAAATATCCAAAAATGTATTTGCACCTGGGAGCCATGTAGCCGCAAAGGAATCTGCTGTGAATGCATCCAGTACCACTGGAGTCAGGAAGAGCTTCCAGCCTGTTTCTTCCCTAAGGAAGTGGAAAAAACCTATGATCGCTCCTTGAGAAAATTTATCCAGATTCAAAAGAGCCGAGTTTAGCCAACTTGAGCAAAAATAAAACTTTTAAAAGTCTGACCCCAATCTATGGCCCTGTCCCTTCAAGGCGTTTGGGATTTTCTCTTGGTATAGACATTCTGCCCTTAAAAACATGCTCTTTCAGTTGTGTCTACTGCCAGTTAGGCCGGACAACCCGGAAAACAGTCAAGCGAAGAGAATACATCCCTGTCAAAGAAATTCTCAGCCAGATTAAAAAAATCCTTGCCTCCAAGCAGAGAATTGACTACATCACCTTTTCTGGATCAGGAGAGCCGACCTTAAACACGGCGATCTCTGGACTCATCAGAGAAATAAAAAAAATGACATCCATCCCTGTGGCTGTCTTAACCAACAGCTCTCTTTTTTCCAGAAAAGAGGTGCGGCGAGCCCTTCTTGAAGCTGATCTGGTTATTCCCTCTCTGGATGCAGCCAGTCCTGAGGTCTTCTCTCGAGTTAACCGACCTCACCCCTCCTTGAAGATTGAAAAAATTATAGATGGCCTGAAGAACTTCCGTAAAGAATATAAAGGAAAAATCTGGCTGGAGATCATGCTTGTCAAAGGCATAAACGATAAGCCCTCGGATCTTCGAAAGCTCAAAGAGGCGATCGCTTCAATCCAGCCGGACAAAGTCCAGCTTAACACTGTCATCCGGCCGCCCGCAGAGAAATTTGCCCTTCCCCTCAGCCCAGAAGAACTCAAAAAAATAAGAAGGTTTCTTGGAGGAAACTGCGAAATCATCGCCGATTTTAAGAAAAGAGAGCAACTTCCTTCCCCAGAGAGTTTGGAGAAAGCCATCCTTTCCCTCACCAGACGAAGGCCTGTTACACTCGAGGACATCGCTTCTTCCCTGGGGAAAAGCGAAGGCAAAATAAAGAATGCAGTGCAGAGCCTCCTCGAAAAAAGAAAATTGAAATTCATCAATTATAAAAAAAAGATATATTACAGACCGGAATTCCGGTCACCGAGATAGCATCGGTTTATCTGATATGAGCGATGATCAACGTAGATTGGCACGGAAAAAGAGATGCTTCCGGTGCTAGAGATAGTTATGAAAGAAATTAAAGATTTATCCAAAAGCGAAATTCTTGATCTCCTCCAAGACGCTTGCCTGAACTGGTTGACTCATGATGGCCTCTGGTTCCGTGCTGTTGAGGAGAAGTTTGGCCTTCGCGCAGCCATCGAACTGGATAAACAGGCCTGGGAAAAGTTCACCGAAGTGGAGGCCAAAAGGATTCGCAAAAGGCTCAAAATGGAAGAAGGAGGAGGAATTCCAGCCCTTGTCCAGGCCATCACCTTCAGGCTTTATGCTCAGATCAATGTCCAGGAATTCAAAGAGATAAGTGAAAATCGGTGCGTTTTCCAGATGAAAACCTGCCGTGTCCAGGAAGCCAGAAAAAGGCAAGGACTTCCGGATTTTCCCTGTAAGGAGGTCGGCCTTGTCGAATACAGCGGCTTTGCCAGAGCCATAGATCGGAGGATTGAGACAAAGTGCCTCATCTGCCCCCCAGATCCTCATCCTCCTGATGTCTGGTGTTCCTGGGAATTTCAACTCAAACCTCAGCCCTGATGAGAAAATTTGTCTTCTTCATCTTTTCATTTTGCTTTGATTATGATAATCATATCCTTCATTAAATTTCCTAATAAAATCTATCAAAAAAATAAAGGATCCTTCGATTGGAAGGATAAATTAAAGGAAGGGAGGCTTTTCAAAGGTGGTCAAAGCAAGGGATTTTTTAAAGAAGATCAATACTTATAAGCCAGGCAGGCCGATTGAGGAAGTGGCGCGGGAACTAAATTTAAAGAAGGAAATCATCAAACTCGCCTCAAATGAGAATCCTTTAGGAACCTCGCCTTTAGCCATCCAGGCCATAAGGAAGGCTTTGAAGGAATCATTCCTCTATCCTGATGACAACTGCTTTTATCTTAAGAAAAAGCTTGCCGGAAGACTGGGGGTTGAAGAAAAAAACCTTTTCGTTGGCAATGGATCAGTGGAAATGCTTCCACTCATTAACCTCGCTTATGTTGACCCAGAACACAGTGCTGTGGTTAGTGAAGGCAGCTTCGTTTCGTTCAAAATTGCGGTAAATGTTGCTGCCGCTGAGCTTATTGAAGTGCCGATGAGAAACTACACCCATGACCTCAAGGCCATGCTTGGGGCAGTCAAAGAGAACACCCACTTGCTCTACATCGACAATCCCAACAATCCTACTGGAACCATTGTCACCAGGACTGAAGTGGAGGAATTGTTCAAGAATCTACCTGATAACATCCTGGTTGTCATGGATGAAGCTTATTATGAGTACATCGATGACCCTATTTTCCCAGATTCCATCAGACATTTCAGGGAAGGAAAAAATATAATCATCCTCCGAACTTTCTCAAAAATCTACGGCCTGGCTGGGGCCCGGCTCGGCTATGCCATCGCTCAAGAAGAAACGATCGCCAGCCTGGCAAAGCTTCGCATCCCCTTTAATGTCAACAGGCTAGCTCAGGCTGCTGGAATGGCTGCTCTCGATGACCACGAGCATGTCAAGCGGGGCAAAGAAATTAATGAGGCTGGGAAAGCCTATCTTTCTGATGCCTATAGAAAGCTCGGTCTTTTTTATCTTCCTACCTACGGGAATTTCTTCTTTGTTGATTTTGGCAAAGACAGCCAGATTGTTTTTGAGGCCCTCCAACGTCAGGGCATAATCACTAGGACAATCAAAGAATACGGCTTTCCCAACGCTCTGCGCATCACTATCGGCACTCAAAAGCAGAATGAAAGATTAATCAGAGCACTCAAAAAAATCTTATAAATTATTTCTTCCAAAAAAGTAGATGGGGACAG
>CAZPAX010000170.1:2099-5150 GCA_964584535.1 uncultured Eubacteriales bacterium | reverse complement strand
GAAATTTACAGCCCTCTTCGTCTGCGACATGTTTTCTATTATACTTGTTGCTTTAAAAGAGGCTCGGGGCTCTTCTGAAGTGAAAATTAAAGAGAAGTATGAGGAAGAGAATTGTGGCCATTAACAGGATTTGATTGAAAGGGAAGCCACCAGTGAGGGGAGGGTAGAGAATCTGAGAGGCAATTAAAAAATAAGGAATGAGGTAATTGTATCTTCTCTCGAGGATAATTCGGCTGAAAAGGTAGGTCAAGGGAAAGATCATGATCACGTAATGGTGATTCCAGGAGATTGTGGAAAGAATCAAGCTCAAGATGAAAACGAATGAGATTTGAAGGTTTGTATCTTTAAGAACCAGAATTTTCTTGAGCTTAGATTTAAACAGGAAAAAGCAGGCAACAAGGAGACCCACTATGGCTGGCATCACAAATTTTCTGGGGATATTGATAATTATAGACAATTGAGAGAGGAAGCCATTCAGAGAGCAATTTTCCCAATGGGCACTGTAGTCAAAAAAGAATTCAGACTTTTTCCCATAGAGAAAATTGTTGGCAGCCATTTGAAAGAATTCAATCCAAGTATGGGGGGAAAAGACGAGGATGGAGAAAAGAAAGATAAGCATGAAATTGATGGCTGCATAGAGGATGTACTTGTACCTCTTTTGAAAGAAAAAAAGGACTAAAAATAAGAGAGGATATATTTTGAGATAGACGGCAAGACACATGAAAAAAGAGGAGGCATATTGCTTATTGTGCTTTAAGAGCAGGAGGGAGAGGAGAATAATTGCGAAAACAAGGATGTTTATTTGCCCGTAATACAAAGTTTTTTCAAGGGGATTATTGACAGTGATGGTCAGAAACAAAAAAAGAAGAGGCAGGTTGCTCTTGCTTATCCTCAGATCGAGGAGAATACTAATGAGATAAAGGCAGAGTAAAGTGAGAAGAATATTGACAATGAGGAACAATTGGGAATAGAGGGAATAATCGAGAAAAGCTAGAGGGCTCATTATTTGGGCCAGGACTGGCCATTAAAGATAGGGGTACACAAAACGGCTAGTTCCGAAAAGGGAATCTGCCAATTGCTGAAATTCCTTTTGATTATAAATACGAATGTCTTGGAGAATTCCTTTAGCTGCTGTGTAAAAGGAGGGAAAATCCGTATCCGTGGTGTAAAAGTGAGAAGCACCTTGGATGAGGAAAATTGAGACAAGAATGGCGATTGCGCTTATGAGAAATATTTTCTTTTTCAAGAGCGGATTGTCAACAATTCTATCTATAGTCCTATAGATGTCTTCTTTACTTATTTTCTTACTGAGAATTCTTTTTAATGAATCAAAATGCATTTGTCTTTGACTTCCGAAAATTGCCCTTATATTCTTCTTGATAGATAAAGATATAAGCTTTTTCCTTTCTCCCTGAGGATCGGCAGTCAAGAAGGGTGTAGCCGTTCTTAATCGCCTCTTTATAAAGAAGATATTCAAGGTGATAAAATCTTTCGCCAGGTTTGGATCTATCGAACACCCAGCCCTCATCATCTGCTAGGAATGAGAAAAGGATAATCAGATCAGGTTTCTGATCCAAGATGTATGAGGCATTTATTTTATTTCGTTTCAATAAGTCTTTTTCCTTATAAATATTCTTGGCAATTTTTTTTTCGGTTAAGCCCAGAAAATCAAGGGATTTCAATTTTGAATAATAAGGAATAGCACCTTGTCTGCGGAGAGCCACAACAGCCTGGGTCGGAAATTTCTGATTGAGCCATTTTCCTAGCTGGACAAGACAAGTGGAATTCATCACATTATAGGGATAGATATCCTTGTTCGTGATGGCCTTTGTCGTCTGAAAGATATTGAATCCTGCAAAGAGGATGGCGACGAGGAGAGAGGCAAATTTCAAGACTGATTTTGAACTTTCTTTTTCAGGAGATACTCCTCGGAGATCCAGTAGGGAGAAGATAAGAATAATGACCAGAGGCAAAATAGGCAGGAAAAAACGGCCGAAAGCCATCCAGTCTCCTGCATAAGACAAGAAAATCATCTGGCCAAGGCAGAATAAAAGAGGATAGGCAAATTTCTTTAAAAAATTTTTTTGAATGAGGAGGAAAAAAAGAGGGAGGAGGAAAAAGGAGCCGGAGAAGAAAGCATTACGGATATTGGCATAAAAAGCATTATAGCCTTCTTCGATGAAAGTTCCGGCTGGCTTAGCATAAAAGGTATTGGGAAGAATCTCTGCATAATAAAAATATCTGAGAATGATGAGAAAAACATAAAAAGAGAAGGATAAGATTTGGGCAGCAAGAATTCGCTCTAAAGGGATTCCTTTCTTTGTCAAGATCTTTTTTAAAAAATGATAGAGAGAAGAAAGGACAAGAAACAGAATCCCTTCGGGGCGAGTGAGAGCTGCTGCCAAAAGAATTCCGTAAAGAAAATAGAAATACTTTTCTTTTTTTTCCTTTTCATATTTCTCGTTCATAAAGACAGCAAGAAGAAGCAGAAAGGTATAGAAGACAGTCTCCAGGCCGGACATTGAGTAGTAAGCCAGGCTGGTTGAGAAAGATAAGGTCAGCGCAGACAGAGAGGAAGAAAGTTTCGAAAGCCCGAAAGCCAGGCCAGTTCTCGAGACAAGAAAAACGAGAAGAAGGCTCGCGAAGAGAGAGATCGTTTTTGATGAGATCAAAGGATTGATACCCATAATATTGAAAAATGCTAAAAGGAGAACCCAGAGGAAATTGGAAAATCCTTCAACTTTTTCCCCAGGATTGAAGACCAAGCCCCGTCCAGAGCTCAAATTTTCAGCGTACCTGTAAGAAATGAAAGAGTCGTCGTTTGTCCAATTCAAAAAAAATGCTTGATGAATGAGGACAAAGACAAGTGCCAAAAGGAGCATACAGTTAGCTTTTTCGTGAGGAAAAAAATCAGCGAATTTTATTTTGGACATCGAACAAATTTCGCGTTCCACATCACCAGGTCATTCTCGAAATCTTTAAGATTCTTTATTTCAAAAAAGCCTGAATCGCGATCTCGTGGATCATATTTCCAGCCATCCATGATTCCAT
>CAZPAX010000170.1:0-1999 GCA_964584535.1 uncultured Eubacteriales bacterium | reverse complement strand
CTTTTTTTGGATGAGACAATCATCATAGTGATAAATTTATGGAACAAATCCCTTTCGAGTTTTCTCTTCTGATAATATAAATTTTTACAGATATGATTTTCCAGCAACAGAGAGAGAAAGCAATCGCCTCTTGTGGTGAATCCTGAGGTGATTTTTATTGTTTTTTCTCATCTCGAGAGGTGATTAGGGGATAATAGGCATTTTGCGCATGGATTTTAGCGAAGTCCAAAGAATTTATGAAACTGAGCTGAGACTCTGATGTTGTTTAAACCTGCTTTCAAAGACTCCTTCAAAATCTTTAAGGCCAGATCCAGGCTCCATCTCCTGTTGGATTGAATCTGGAGGATAAGAGGAATATGCAGTGGGAACTCCCGCCTTATTCTCTGGACGACTTTAGACTCAAGCCCTTTGCTGACAACAATTTTTACCTCTTTTGCTTTTTTTCTGTACTGAGGTTGATAGAAATATCTCTTTGGCTTTGGCGAAACTGTGTACCAGTCGACAGGCAAGGAACGGAAGACGGTGGCGTTTGTTTCGACCTGGATTTTAAACCCTTCTTTTTTCAGCTTTCGGATGAGCTTCCTTAGATCCTGAAGAAGAGGCTCTCCACCTGTTAGGCAAACCCAGCGGGCTGGAAAAGCTTTTCTTATTTTCCTGATTTTTTCCAGGACTTCCTCCACTGGATAGTCCTTGCCTCCTTGCCAGGCATATTTGGTGTCACAGAAATAGCATTTCAGATTGCAGCCTGAAAAGCGGACAAAGATGGTCGGCTCACCCTGACGAAGGCCCTCGCCCTGCAGGGAGGGAAATATCTCAATGATCTTCAGAGTAGGTGGCTGCAGCATCTTCTGATTCCCAGACTGTCACTTCTTTTACCGGGAAGTGTTTTTTCAATTCGCGGAAAAAATAACGAGCGAGATTCTCCGCCGAGGGATTAAAATCGTAGACCTCATTGAGGAGAGCATGATCAGGAAGAAGCTCTGTCAATTTGCGCTTGATTTCCGTAAAATCGACACCTATTCCTGCTTTATCCAGTTCCTTGACTTCGATGGAAACCTCGACCTGGAAAGTGTGGCCGTGAATTTTTTCGCACTTGCCGCGGTATTCCTTTAAATAATGGGCGGCAGCAAATTTTTCCTTGACTTTTAAATTCCAGCTCATAGTTTACCTTCCTTTTTCAGTCTCTGGAGGAGAGGATCTTCGAGCCCCACCTCTCGCCAAGCTTTCTGGCGCAAAAGGCAGGAGGAGCATTTCTGGCAGGGAACCTCATCACCCCGATAGCAGGAGATGGAGTAGGAGTAATCAGCGCCTAAAGAAAGGCCTTCTTTTATTATCTCTGACTTCTTCTTCTCCAGGAAGGGAGCGATGATCTTTATCTTTTGAGCGCCAAGAGAAGATCTTGTTCCTGAATTTATCGCCCTTTCCATGGCCCAGATAAAGTCTTTTCTTGTGTCAGGGTAATGGGGAGAATCAATGATGTTAAAGCCGCAGATAATTTCCTTCAGGCCTCTTGCTTCTGCCCAGGCTGCAGCAAGGCCGAGGAAGATGCCGTTGCGGAAAGGAACATATGTCGAGGGAATGACTTTCTTTATTTGCTCCAAGCGTTTGTATTCAGGCAAAGGGATACTCCTGTCTGTAAGCGAAGAGCCTCCGATCTGAGTCAAGTCAATTTTCAAAATTGTCTGAGAGAGCCCGAGTTTGCGGACGAGCTTCCTCCCCAGCGCTATTTCGACTCTATGCCTTTGGCCATAGTCAAAGGTCAAAGGATAGACTTTTTCATAATGAACCAGAGCCCAATAGAGGGCTGTGGTCGAGTCTATACCGCCTGAGAAAAGAACAATGCTTTTTTTCATCCAGGATTGTTCTATGCCCGATGATAAAAGATAATATCCTTTTTTTCAAGGGAGCGCATTGACTCCCAGAATTGCCATTAGAAAGACGCTGTCGCTGTCATCGCGAGCACCCATTGGGTGCGTGGCGATCTCATCAAAATAAACTG
>CAZPAX010000169.1:3456-5157 GCA_964584535.1 uncultured Eubacteriales bacterium | reverse complement strand
GAGCCGATAATTCTCGCTTAATTTTTTCTGTTTGATAAATATTTTCTCTTTTTCCATGAGAGGCGGCAGCTTTTCATCGACGATTTCGACAAAGCATTTCCCGCATAATCCCATTTTGTTGCAGTAAGAACTAAGGTTAATTCCAGCTTCGAGAATTTTATCGGAGAGAATTTCGTTTTCTTTGGCCGTGATGGACAAATTGTGGGTAAGAATTCGGAGCTTGAATTTTTTCTTTCTTCCTTTGCTTGGGGAATCGAAATTCATTTTGTTTTTCCTAATCTGAAAGAATCATAAGAATATTTTTATGAATTATTGTAGCATTTTTCTTTTCTTTTTTTGCACAATATAAATAAATTTTCCAAAAAAAAGCATTTTTTCCAAAAAGATCAGTTCGGCTGAAGTGGCCAAGACGAAGACCATCAGAGCCGTTCTTTATTTTCTAACAGCAAGCTAAATGCGCTAGGGCTTTGAATTTTTTATTGATTTCATAGAAAATAGAAAGACTTTAATTAGGAATAGTATTTTGAGATTTGAGAGGAGGCAAGAAATGAAAAAAGTATTCTCCCTTATTTTTCTCTTTTTTGTTTTTTCTTTCTTTTTAGCATTTCTCCTCAGCTCTGAAGAGAATGTCATAACTCCCGAAAAAATCATCCACATGAAAAATATCTCTGATATCCAGATTTCTCCTGATGGGAAAAAAGTTGCCTATGTCCTCAGGTCTCTTGATGAAAAAAAACACAAGTTCACTTCTGATATTTATGTTGTCGATATCAAAACGGGTGAATCGATTCGAATGACCTACCATCCTGAAAATGATACAACGCCTCGCTGGTCTCCAGACGGGATGAAGATTGCCTTTGCCTCAGACAGGGAAAAAAATAATCAAATTTGGATAATTTCTGCTACGGGTGGAGAAGCTTTCCAGCTGACAAAACTCGAAGATGGCGTGAGCGGGAGTCTTGCCTGGTCTCCAGATGGGAAAAAGATAGCTTTCAGTGCTCCAAGAGAATTGAGCGAGGAGGAGAAAAAAGCAAAAGAGGAAAAACGGGATGAGGTTGTTTTTGAAAAGACAATGCGTCTCAACCAGCTCTGCGTGGTGGACTTGGCCTCAGCTGAAATGAAGCGCCTGACAGATGGAAAGAGCAATATCTCTGAGCCCGCCTGGTCCCCTGATGGCCAGAAAATTGCCTATGTTAGCGTCCCGAGCATGGATGTTGATGATTATTTTCTGGCAAAAATTTGTCTCATCAAGGCTTCTGGTGAAGGACCTCAGCGGTTGACACGGACAGAGGCTTTGAGAGAAGGTGCACCTCGCTGGTCTCCGGATGGAAGATATATAGCTTTTTCTGGTCATCCCGGATCTAATTTCTGGGCTGATCCCGGCGATGTTTATCTTGTCCCTGTGGAGGGAGGTGACGCCGTCAATCTTACTGAACCTTTGGACCGGAGTGAGAATTTGCTGAGCTGGTCTGCTGACAGTTCAAGCCTTATTTTCAGCTTTGGATCAGAAACATATGGCCAGATGGGAAAAGTCGACATAGCCACCAAGAAAATTGATGTTTTGATCCCCAAGAAATGGGATATCTATGGAGCCAGCATTTCTCCAGATTTCCAGACTGCGGTGCTTGTTCTAACCGACGCTTCTAATCCCCCAGACATCTGGGTGAGCGACATCAACCTCAAAAACCCTCGCCGACTTAC
>CAZPAX010000169.1:0-3446 GCA_964584535.1 uncultured Eubacteriales bacterium | reverse complement strand
ATATTGGGCAACTCAGACTTGGCCAAACAGAAATTATCCGCTGGAAATCTTTTGATGGGAAGATGATTGAGGGAATTCTTGTCTTGCCTGTGGATTATAAAGAAGGCCAGCCAGTCCCTCTTATTATCGAACCGCATGGAGGCCCTGCTGGTGTTAGAAGTGTGGCTTTCAGTCCAGTCTGGCAGATGCTGGCCGGTGCTGGTTATGCGGTATTTGCCCCTAATTTCCGCGGAAGTGGTGATTATGGAAGGGCATTCGTCAGGGCCAATATCGGTGATTGGGGAGGTGGCGATTATAAGGATATTATGGCTGGCGTAGATTATCTCATTGCTAGAGGAATTGCTGATAAGAATAAGCTCGCCATTGAAGGCTGGAGCTACGGAGGCTTCATGACCAACTGGGTCATAACTCATACTGATCGGTTCAAGGCCGCTGTCAGCGGTGCAGGATTGAGCGATCTTGAAAGTTTCTACGGAACAACAGATATCCAGGGATTCATGGAATATTATCATAAGGGTTTTCCCTGGGTGAGCAGAGAGATCTACCTTAGATCTTCCCCGCTTCAGAGCCAGTTCAAAGTAAAGACTCCGACTTTGATTCTCCATGGTGAAGAAGACCGCCGCGTTCCCATTTCTCAAGGCGAGCAGCTTTACCATTATTTGAAGAAGAGCAAGGTGACTGTTGAGTTTGTCCGCTACCCCAGAGAACCCCATGGCCTCCAGGAGCCTAACCATCAGCTTGACCGTTATACCCGGATGCTGAACTGGTTTAAGACTTATGTGCCTGTAAAATAAAAAAATTTTTAATACATTATTGGTCTTGGCAAAAGTGACGGAATGGCGAAAGGAAGCATCTTTTTTTCCGTGATAGCATTGACCGGGAATAGGGTCCTGTCACGGTGCGTCCCCGTCCGTCCTCGCTCCACCCATCCCCCCGTGGGGAACCCCTTCCGCTGCGGGCGTTGCGGGGACTAGCACCGCGCCACCCTCCCTTGATTATCGCTCATATCACGGAAAAAATGATGCTAACTGGCGAAACTTGCTAATTGAAATTCACTGGAACTAAGTGATAAAATTCAGCGTTATTACTGGAAAAGGGAAATATAATGGACAAAAAATTATTTTCTTCTATCAAACGACGGGAGTTTATCAAGGCTTCAGTGGCTGGCCTGGCCTTTTTCCCAGCCTTCAATTTCAATCTTCTTGAGGGTGTAAAGCCCGTGAAAAAGACTAAGATTGCTCTTTTTAAAACTCTGGATAGAAAAAGGGGAGTGAGAGTAGTTTTGAGGCTTTTGGATTTTTCTTCGCCCAAAGGGAGAAAAGTAATGATCAAGCCTAATTTCAATACAGCTGATCCAGCTCCTGGTTCGACTCACAACGATATTCTAAGCCAGCTCATTCAAGAATTAAAACTCCGAGGTGCCTCAGAAATCACAGTCGGGGAGCGCAGTGGCCCTCCGCCAACGCTGAGTGTTATGGAGAGCAAAGGGATTTTTGACTTGGCCAAAGAGCTTGATTTTAAAATCATCAACTATGAAGAGCTTGCTGATGAAGATTGGGTGCATTTCAATCCTCCAGGAAACCACTGGGAGGAAGGATTCTACCTGGCAAAGCCGGCTGTGGAAGCAGAATATCTTGTTTCCACCTGCTGCTTGAAGACTCACCAGTATGGTGGCATATTTAGTTTGTCCCTAAAGCTTGCTGTGGGTTTGACGCCAAAGAGACTGATGCGCGAGCTTCACAGCTCAGCTAATATGAGGAAAATGATTGCTGAGCTGAGCCTTGGCTACAGACCCCAATTCATAGTGCTGGATGGCGTAGAAGTTTTTGTCGATGGCGGCCCTTCTTTTGGAAAAAAGGTAGAAGCGGGTCTTCTTATTGCTGGAACTGACCGGGTGGCTGTCGATGCTGTCGGTGTTGCTGTCTTAAAGGAACTCGGCTCTAATGACGCCATTATGAAGACAAAAATTTTTGAGCAGGAGCAGATTAAAAGAGCAGTAGAACTTGGCCTGGGAATTAGCCATCCTTATAAGATAGAATTTGTCACTCCTGACAAGCCAAGCCGCCTGTATGCGAATAAACTAAAAAAGATATTGGCTCAAGGCTGATTAATGTGAATCTCTACGATCTCATCCTTTCTAGACGGTCAATCCGCCAGTTCAAGCCTGAGCCAATTTCTCGTCCGATTCTTGAGAAACTGGTCAATGCAGGGAGACTGGCGCCCTCAGCCGGAAATCTTCAGCCCCTTGAGTTTATCGTCGTTGATGAAAAAAAGATCTCAAAAGAGATATTTTCCTGTTTGAAGTGGGCAGCCTATATCGCTCCCGAGGGAAATCCCAAGCCTGGACATGAGCCAGTGGCTTACATTATCACTTTGGTCAATCTCAAAATCAGAGAGAAAGATTATGAACATGATGCCGGAGCAGCCATTGAAAATATGATCCTCACCGCCTGGGAAGAGGGAATTGGAAGCTGCTGGCTTATTTCTGTGGATAGAGAAAGAGTCAGCGAAATCCTGAAAATTCCAGAAGGCTATATAGTTGATTCAGTTCTGGCCCTTGGTTTTCCAGATGAAAAACCTTTGGCAGAGGAAATGAAAGAATCCCCAAGATACTGGAAGGACAAAGAAGGCACTCTCCATGTTCCCAAACGAAGGCTGGAGACGATCATCCACTTCAATAAATTCTGATCTTCAATCGCCAGAGACAATAAGCTCCTTGATTTTGATCGTCGGTCCGCAAATGGAGGTCTCGAACTCAAGGTCAGAGCCGACCATCTCAATGTCATTGAGAATCTCTCCTAAGTTTCCAGAAATGGTTATTTCCGAAACAGGATAGGCGATTTCCCCTTTTTCAATCCATAAGCCGAATGCTCCCCGTGAGATATCGCCGCTGATAGGGTTGAGCCCGTGACCAAGGGTCCGGATAAGAAGAAGCCCTTTTTCGCAAGAGGCAATAATTTCCTGAGGACTGCTGGTTCCAGCCTCAAGGTAGAAATTGTTTGGGCTGACTCCAGTTCCTTCAGCGTTTCCAGTCGATTGAAGCTTAAGTTTCCGAGCAGCATAGGAGTTGCAGAGATAATTTTTGAGGACTCCTTTTTCAACAACAAGAGTCTTCTGGCAGGGGATTCCTTCTGAGTCAAAAGGCCGTGTGCCAAGTTTTCCGGGCATAAGACCATCGTCATAAACAGTAATCTTCTCATTGCCGATTCGCTGGCCAAGCTTATCCACAAGAAAAGATGTCTTCAGGTAGATGGCTACGCCTGAGATACAGGCAGCGAGAAAGCCGAGAAGCCAGGATGTCATCAAGGGTTCAAAAATGACCGGAACCCTCTGTGTTTTTATTTTCCTTGGTTTTAGCTGGCGGACAGTCCTCTCCACAGCTTTTTTAGCCACTTCTTCTGGAGGCTCGAGGTCTTTGAAATGAATCTTGGAGGAAAACCAGTGAT
>CAZPAX010000168.1:0-5168 GCA_964584535.1 uncultured Eubacteriales bacterium | reverse complement strand
CTTGAAATTTGTCACTACAAAATAATGATTCAAAGGGAAAATGTCAATATTTTTTTTCATTTTTCTTTAGAAAAAACAGCGAAAGAGATTTAACCCGAATTTCCGGCAGGCCCGTCTAAAAAACTAATAGATATACTTCGGAGCGTCGCCCCACAATTTTTCTAGAGAATAATACTCACGGGCTCTCTTGGAAAAAACATGGACAATAAAGCTTCCGTAATCCATCAATATCCACTCGGCGTGGGCCTTGCCTTCAATGCTGAGAGGCTTGAGATTCCCCTTTTTCAACTCCTGCTCGATATTCTCATAAAGGGCAACATTCTGTCGGGGAGAATTTCCATGCATGATGATAAAAAAGTCTGTGAAAGAAGCAAGCCCTCTCAAGTCAAGGACAAGGATATCCTCTCCTTTTTTTTCTTGACTGGCCCGCACCGAGCGCTTTATGGGCAGGGGAAGGCTCCTTTTGGAAATCTTCTTAGTCCTCTCTTCAGCCATTTTTATCTTTGATAGAGTTTATTTTCGCTTATATAAGCCTCTACCTTCTCTGGGAGCAGAGATTTAAGAGACTTTCCTTCCCTGATTCTGCGCCTGATCTCAGTCGAGGAGATATCCAGAGTATCGATTGCCAGAAGGAATATCCTGAAAGAGGAAAAAAGGCCATCCTCTATCTTTTCAGATTCTGAAACCTGGTGAATTTTCTCCCGGAACTTCCCTCCCAAAACTTCCCAGGCATCCCTCAAGCAATAGCCTGGCCTGTGGATAACAATAAAAAGGCTCTCCTCAAGCAAGCGCTCATAGTTGCGCCATGTCTCTATCTCCAGAAAGGCATCAGTTCCCAGGATAAAAAATATCCAGGCCTCTGGATGGAGGTGCTTAATCTTCTCCAGAGTGAAGATGGAATATGATTTTCCTCTGGCCTCAATCTCAACCGAGGAGACTGCAAATTGAGTAAACCCTCGCAAAGCGAGCTCGACCATCTTCAGGCGGTCAGAGGGCGCCGCGATATCAGAAGATTCTTTGTGAGGCGGGATATAAGAAGGGATAAAAAGGACTCTATCCAAAGAAAATCTTTCCTGGACAAGCCGGGCTGCCCTGAGATGGCCTGAATGAATAGGATTAAAAGTCCCTCCCAAGAGCCCTATCCTTTTTCTTCCCATAAATCTATTCTTTCTTTCCCTCCAATAATTCAAGAGTCCTGCCAATCTCTTGGAGCAATGGTCTGAGCCCTTTTTCTTTTAGAGCAGAAATGGCGAAAAAGGGAAGCCCTTTACTTCTGGCCAGATTCTGGACTTCCTTCAATCTCTCCTTTTCTTCTCCAAGGAGGTCAATCTTGTTGGCCACTAAAATCTGATGTCTCCTGATCAATTGAGGACTATAGGCTTCAAGCTCTTTCATCACCGTCTCGTAGTCCTTCCCAGGATCTCTCCCTGTGTGAGGGGAAACATCGATCAGGTGGATCAGAATCTTTGTCCTTTCCACATGCTTCAAAAAGCTTATGCCCAGGCCATGGCCGAGATGCGCCCCTTCAATCAGGCCAGGGATATCGGCAACGACAAAACTGCGAGATTCATTTGTGTCCACAACTCCCAGGTGAGGAATTAGGGTTGTAAAAGGATAGTCAGCAATAACTGGCCTGGCTGAGGAGATCTTTGAAATCAGGGTGGATTTGCCGACATTGGGAAACCCGACAATTCCGACATCAGCAATGAGCTTAAGTTCCAGTATTAACTCCCTTTCCTCTCCTGGCTGGCCCCTTTCCGCTTCTCGGGGAGCCTGATGGGTTGGAGAAGCAAAGGAAGCATTGCCTCTCCCACCTTTCCCTCCTTTTGCTGCTTGGAATTCCTGTCCTGGCTTAAGAAAATCGAACAAAATTTCATCTCTCTCTTTTTCTCTGACAATTGTTCCTACAGGAAGGTGGAGATAGAGGTCATTGCCTTTTCTTCCCTGACGATTATTCCCTTGGCCATGAGCTCCTTTGCCAGCCTTATTGATAGGATGAAAGCGAAAATAGGAAAGCGAATTGAGGCCTTCATCGGCAACAAGATAAATGCTTCCTCCATCACCTCCCCGGCCGCCATCCGGTCCCCCACGGGGAACACCCCATTCTCTGCGGAAACTCACGCAGCCATTGCCTCCTTTTCCAGCTCGCAAAAAGACTTTAACCTGATCAATGAACATATTTTAAAAAAATATAGGTTCTCTGGAAATTAGAGAGGTTTTCCCTTTTTTCACTGTTTGGAAATGACTTCTTTTCTGGGCCACACCATCAGGCAGGAAGAACGGAGACAAACTTACCCCTTTTGCCCTTGTCTTCAAAGCTGACAATCCCTTTAATCTTGGCAAAGAGAGTGTCATCTTTCCCTCTGCCAACATTGAATCCTGGCTTGAAGGGAGTGCCCCTCTGGCGGATAAGAATGGAGCCAGCAGGTACATATTGCCCGCTGAAGCGCTTCACACCAAGCCTCTTTGAATGGCTTTCTCTTCCGTTCTTGGCACTGCCACCTGATTTTTTATGAGCCATTCTCTTACTCCTTTGCGCTTCTTGCCTTTTTGGCTTGCGCAGAAGCCTTTGGCCTTTGTTTGGCCTTGGAAACTTTCCCGGCGGGTTTCTTCTCTTTTGCTATTCGTGGCTTTTCTTTCTTCACTTTTTGTGGCTTCGCCTTCTTTAGCTTTGGCTTTTCTCTTGGAACAGCCTTCTTCTTTTCAACTTTAGCCTTTTCTTCTTTGGGAGCTGCCTTCAGGTCAGGGACAATCTGATCAATTCTCACCAGGGTGAGTTCCTGGCGATGTCCCCTTTTTCTCTTGAACTGTTTCCTTCTTTTTTTTTTGAAGACAATGATCTTCCTGTCTTTAAAATTTTCGATAACCTCTGCTCTGACTCCAGCATTTTCGAGGAAGGGAGTCCCGACGAGTGTTTTTTCGTCATCATCAATGAGCAGAACTTGATCAAAAATGACTCTCTGGCCATTTTCTGTACCGATTTTTTCAACCTCAAGGAGATCTCCCTCCTGAACTTTATATTGTTTTCCTCCGCTTTTTATGATGGCAAACATTTCGATATCTTTTCTCTATTTATGAATTGGAGTATAAATCTAACATATGGCTATTTTTATGTCAACAAGGTTAGCCGCGTTCTTCTAAATTTTCACAAAAAGAGATTGGAAAATAAAACTTTTAAAAGTCTGACCCCATTGACAGAAACAATAGACGCTCTAAAGAGAAATAGGTATCTTTCCCTTAAAAGAAAATAGTTTCAGCGAATGACGAGCCTCAATCGGCCCCAGCCGAATTGATTATCTTTGCCAGAGGGGCCCAAATCAAGAGCACGCTTTTGAAGGATGATTTTTATTTCATCCAAGCTGAACGCTGTTTTTGCTTTTAAAAGGGCCAGCGCGCCTGCTACATGCGGAGTCGCTGCCGAGCTCCCCGAAAAGCCTAACTCTTTATAAGAAGCGGTCCGTACTCCTGAAGGAGCACAATAGTCGGGCTTAACCCTCCCCGCTGCTGTGGGCCCTTGAGAGCTGTGTATGTCATAAGAATCATTTTCCCAGTTCGTCGCCCCGACAGATAAAGAATTGGGGGAATCTGCGGGAATGAGCAAGCTTTCTTCTGGATTCAAATATTCCAAATCCGTCGCATTGCGAAAGAATAGCTCTAATTTGCAGTTACGAGAAGTGCTCTCGTTTTTGATTTTGACGTGATACCGGCCCGATTCTGAAATTTGATACTCGATGGATTCAACCGGCCATTGAGTTCCGGTCTGAGCGTTCGAAGAATGGGCCAGCAGACTGAGTTTCGGTTCGCCTTTTTCATCTTTACCCGTTTCCTTATAAAGGTAAAGATCATAATCCTGGCTGGAGCCACCGTAGGTGCTTTCAGCCTCATTCCAGTTCCCCCAATCATCCCAATTAAGAAAAATCTGGAGAAGATTTCCTTGGTTGCAATTAAAATGCAGAGTATTATCTTTTAGTCCAAAATTGTTCCATTGGTCTTCATCGGAATCTCGAAAATTTCCTTGCCAATGATTCTGGGTTTCATCTCCAGCTGCCGAGACCCAGACGACATGGTTGTCATTGGCTTTTTTCACCTGGCTCGAGATCGGCCCTGTTCCATCTCCAGCTCCGGCATTTACCCAGCCCCTTGAATAAGAGATGATATTTATTCCTTGGCCGAGGAGATAATCCACAGCATTATAGAATTCAACATCAGTCTCATAATTTATCAGCCATAGCTCAGCTTGGGGGGCCATATCATGGATAATTTCTGCACAGGCCGTTCCATGCTTGGTGGTGGTGATATTTTTGTCCTGTCTGAAGGACTTGACAGTCACAGAGTCTGGAAGTTCACTGCCTAATAAACCTTCATAGCCTTCGAATCCAGCATCCAAAACAGCAACTTTGACCTTCGTCTCGTTATGGAATGAGGGGATGGCCTGCCAATAATCGGCTCCGGTAACGGCCACTCCCTCGCTTAGCACCGCACAGGGCAATGATTTTAAGGGAAGTCTTATTTGTTTTATCCCAGGAAAATATGACAAAGCCTGGAGGGAATAGAGAGGCGTGAGAGTTTGAACGAGGTTCCCGTAGGAAGTTTCTATTTTTCCTCCCAGAGCCTGGACAAAATTCATTAAGTCATAATTTCCCTCCGAACTCCTTTCCAGAACAACTCGAACAGATTCTCCCCTCATATCAATCGCTCTTTGTCTGGCAAAATATAAAGCTCCATCTGCGCCTTGAGTTTGAAAAACCTTTTCAAGTAGGTAGAGAGACGAGTCAATATCCGCTGGGCGGATGTCTTTGTATTCCATTAACGGCTGTAGATCATGGGCTGTGTTCCTCTTAAAAAATTGATGCGGGACGGGCGAGAGAAGAACGGGAATTAATAATAAAGATAAAACAAGGCGTTTTTTCTGCTTAAAAATTGATTTAGGGCTCGTCATGGATTCCCCTCAATTATTCTAAAAATATAGTTTTAATCCGGCTAAAATGAACAAAGAATTGAGCTTGATGTTGTCACTGTTTCCGGCGATCGATAAGTCAGTCATTAAATCTTTCATGCTCCAGGTTCCTGATGTTTTGGCCAAATTGTATTTAAGGTCAATATTCAAGGCGAAATTTTCAGTCAAGAAGAAATCAAGACCAGCTCCACAGTGGAAGCCGAACATATCT
>CAZPAX010000167.1:0-5241 GCA_964584535.1 uncultured Eubacteriales bacterium | reverse complement strand
GGTCTTTAGAGACTTCTTGATCCGTCACTTCCGATAAACGCCCGTATTTTCCACTTGTCTCTTAGTTTAAGCACGCAGTTTTCGAGAGATGATTATCCTCCACTTCTTTCTCCTTTAAAATCAATCAACCCCTTCCCTCTTGTAGACAACCTTTCGGGTGGGGTCTCCTGCCTGTTCTTGGAATTGAACATGCCCGCCTGCTTGCCGTCCGCCAGCGATCCAATTTGGTCAGACCGGCCCTGTTCTACTTTCTAAAAAAAGCTTGACAAGTGGATGAGTCTGCTTTATCTTATAATTCAGATGAATCAGAATAATAAGAAAATTAAGGAGGTGCCGAATGTCGGCGAAAGATAAAACTGTCCGGAGCGAATGCTGCAAAGTCGAGTCCATCGTGAGCGTGGACGAAAGAGGTCAGATGGTGCTGCCCAAGGAAGTCCGCGACGCCGCTGGGATCCGGCCGGGTGACAAGCTGGCCATCGTCATCTGGAAGAAAGGCCAAGATGTCTGTTGCATGTCCCTTATTAAGGTCGAAGCCCTCACGAGCATGGTGAAGGGCGTGCTCGGGCCATTAATGAAAGAAATTATTTGAGAAGGAGGTCGGGACTATGAAAATGAAAAAAGAGGAAATCAAAAAGAAAGTCAGGGAAAGATATGCCAGAAGCGCGAGAGGCAAGGATTCCTGTTGCAACGTATCACCCTGCGGGTGTGGTGAGACAGTCCTCAATGAGCGAAGCAGCAGTCTGAAGATCGGTTACACAAAGGAAGACCTGGCCAAGGTGCCGGAAGAGAGCAACCTCGGACTCGGTTGCGGCAACCCGGCGGCAGTAGCGAGCCTGAAGGAGGGCGAAAACGTCCTTGACCTCGGCTCCGGCGCCGGAATCGATTGCTTTCTCGCTGCAAACAAAGTCGGGCCTTCGGGCAAAGTGATCGGAGTTGATATGACGCCCGAGATGGTCGACCGGGCCCGGGAAAACGCCCGCAAGAACGGCTACTCTAATGTCGAGTTCCGGCTAGGCGAAATTGAACATCTCCCGGTGGCAGACAACTCTGTCGATGTCATCATCTCCAATTGCGTCATCAACCTTTCGCCAGAGAAGGACCGTGTTTTCCAGGAAGCCTTCAGGGTTCTCAAACCGGGCGGCCGGATGCTTGTCTCCGACCTAGTCCTGAGCAAGCCGCTTCCTGAAGCGCTCCGCGAATCCGCCGAGGTCTACACGGCCTGCCTCGCCGGTGCAATGCTCAAGGAGGATTACCTCCGCGAGATCCAGGCGGCTGGATTCGGCAAGGTCGAGGTGGTAAGCCAATCGTCCTTCCCGGCCGATTTCGTGCTCGAAGGCTCGCTTATATCAGAGATCCTTCGCAAGCTGAAAATTTCCCGGCAGGAGCTCCTTGAGGCCATCGGCTCGGTCATCAGCCTCAACGTTAGGGCCGTAAAAGGAGAATAGTACAGCTCCCGGGCTGACCGGGGGGATGCCAATCATCTCATAGAGAAAGGCCAGGTAATGGCGGATTACTATGGTCTCTGCGCTAATGTCCATCGGGGAAGGTGCGAAACTATTAGAAAACTGAGCACAAGTGCCAATTATTTTTCATGATCTTCTCCTTGCCCCGAAGAAGAAGTCGTGTTAACAGCTTAGAGCGAACTAAATTATCTTATCAAACGGATAAAACGGAGCAGAGATAAATTAAAATGGAAATCTCTAATAATTTCCTCGTCTGAGATTCATATTTAAGGCTTCCATAAAATTTCGGATTGTTCTCTTTCCATGCCCAAACACATCAACGAATTGTTCCTTCTGGAGAACCTTGCAGTCAACATAGACCTTGCCCCCTGAGTTTGCGATCATGATCGAAAATCGCGGCGGAACATCCTGACCGATATGTGTTCCACTCTCGGCTGCGATAAATCCAGCCTCTCTATCTACGCTGTCTATGGTAAAACCGATATCGTTGACTGCCCTGATGGACGCAGCCCATACCTCCTCAAAAGTGTAGCTATCCAAATAAGTCGAGCCTGTGTGGACAGTCTGGCGGATACAGCAAACAAAAGCCAAAGCCATTATCGCCAATAATAACTTTTTCATCGCCTTCTCCTTTCTCTTGCTTTTGCGAGTATTTCCATCTTTAATTAACTTTTCCACCTTTTGTTTATAGCAATAACTATGCCATTTAGGTTTTCAGGGGAAACTAAAGAGAAAGTAACTCTTTCCTGTCACTTAGAAATGACAGATGTCCAGCAGATGTATCAGGAAAAAACAAAGAATTTCAGCGCACTGGGGACATCGGAGCGGGTCGCTTCACTGGACTTTTCTAAAAATCTCCTTCCTCTAATCCTCCACTTTTTCAACTACGATGGTGAGCTTGGAGACAAGGGCAGCAATGGCGCCAATGGCTGCCCAGACCGGAACAAGCGCTGCTCCGACCAGGCCAATCGTCAAAGGTATCTCCATGAAGACTTTGCCTTCCTCGTTTTTGAGGATGATCCGCCTGATATTCCCTTCATGAATCAGCTCTTTGATCTTGTTGATGATCTCTCCGCCACTCAGCCTGAACTCCTCAGTTCTTGTTTTTTTCTTTGTTTTTTTATCGGCCATGATAAACCTCCACTTTATTGCTTATTAAAATCAAGATTCAGAATCCAGAGCCTTTCTGCCCCTTCTCAACCAGATGAGTGAAAAAGGGAGTCCGGTGGCGATAAAGGCGAGGTCAGTCAAAGATTTCTGCCACTCGAAAATGCCGCGCAGGATGAGAAGGCTGAGAATCCCAACAAGATAAAGGCAAGGCAAAAAAGGATAGAGGGGCATGCGATAAACACCCTCGCCGCCGACTTTATTCTTTCTGAGCTTGAAGAGGGCGAGTGTGGTCAGGGAATAAAAAATGAGGATGGCAAAGACCATTCCGGCTGCAATCGTCTCGAATTTCCGCCTGATGAGGAGGATCGCCGCAGCCCAGAGAGCATGGGCGAAGATAGCCCGACCAGGAGTTCTAAATCTGGGGTGGACATAATCAAGCCACTTGAAAAAAAGGCCATCCCTGGCCATGGCGTAATAGACCCGGGAGGCAGCCATCATTGTGCCATTGATGCTGCTTGTAGTCGAAATCATGACCAGCAGGGCGACAAGGCTGGCACCGATCGGGCCCATGAGCTTTGTCGCCACATCAGAAGCGAGTATTTTGCTTGCGCGCACACCTTCCATTCCCATTGTGGCGTGATAGACATGATTTATCAGAATGTAAACGAAAATGACAATGCTGAGGCCAATAAACATACTCAAGGGGACAACACGCCTGGGATTCTTCATCTCGCCTGCCACATAGCCGACGCGGTCCCAGCCAGTATGAGAGAAAACAACCAGCATCAGCGCAGCTGCCACATTTCCAACAGCACCTAAGGTTGCTGTTGGTGCAGCCTGAGTGCCGAGCAGGCTCTCCCGGCCCAAGACCAGAATGAACCCTGCTCCAGCTAGCGCGAAAAGCCCACTGACTTTGAGAAAAGTGGCAACCTTCTGGAAAGCGCTTGCTTGTTGAACGCCAATATAGTTGAGGACGCCGAGAATGGCCAGAACAGAAAGGGCAACAATTGTTCGGGCGTGTCCGCTCATTTCTATGAAATAGCCAAGGTAATCGGCAAAGATAATCGCCAGGCCTGCGGCTGTGCTTGTCCTGATAATGAAAAGCTGGGACCAGCCGAACATAAAGCCAGCAAAAGGGCCAAAGCAACGGCTGATGTAGATGTATTCGCCGCCAGTCCTGGGCAGCCTCGTTCCGAGTTCAGCGTAGATCAGGCCGCCAACCATAGCAAAGAAGCCAACCAGAATCCAGAGGCTGAGGATGCTGGAAAAAGAGCCAAGATAACTGCCGATTATTTGCGGGGTCGAGTAGATGCCTGCCCCGATAGTGATGCCGATAAGCAGGGCGACACCATCCGGAACCCCCAGCACTCGCCGCAGAGTTGGTTTCTCTGGCTCCACTCTCTTTCCCTGCCCTGCTTGATTTATGATTCTGATTTTTCTTTGCTTTTTTATATCTTTCTTAAAGAGTTTTGAGTAGCTATTATCACAGGAAATAGGGAAAGTCAAAGAAAAGATAGAAGGAAACATCCTCTCCTTATGTCTCCCCTGAAGAGAAAAGAATGAGGATTAGTTTCCCTTTTTATTTAGGGACATCGAGGAGTTTTATTGTAGAAGGATTGCGCCGCGCCTTCCAACTTTTTTTAACTGCTTTAGCTCCGCCTTGCGCTCCTATTTGCGCCGTCACAGTTCCATCAATCAGATTGCCGTTCACCCTGCCTTCAAAGAAGAGGATCACTCTCTGCCTTTTAGTCTCTTCTTCTATGCTGAACTGCAATTTATCCCCGTTCAGTCTGGCATCCATGAGAAGCATCTGGACGCCGTCAGCGGTGACAGTTCCATTTGTCCACTGAAAGAGCTGATCCATTTGAAGCGTGTAATTCTTTTTCCCAACGCCAGGCCCAAGACCTGAGGGCATGGTCCATTCCCAACTGCCTGTTACGTTGGCTGGCACAACCCAGAAGAAGACCTTGTGAGAGTCTTCATTATCGAAGACTGTTGTGGATTTGTCAGGCTGCCATTCTTCCATGCTAAAATCGTGAGAGACGATGCGAGTGCCAGGTTTAAGGACATGCAAAAGCTTGGGACGGAGCTTGAGGTTGACTGAAGTCAGAAGGTAGAGGGTAACAACCGTGGCCTTGTGAATATCGGCCGAAAAAAGATCATCCTGGATAAACTGGACAAGGTCTTTCACACCTGCCTGGGCAGCGTTTTCCTTGGCCTCATTGATCCGGTCAGGATCGATATCTATGCCTATGGCATGAGCGCCAAATTTCTGGGCAGCCGTGATAACGATCCGGCCATCGCCGCAGCCGAGGTCATAGACGAGGTCATTTTTTCCCACTTCAGCCAGGCGCAGCATTCCCTCGACAACCTTTTGCGGCGTTGGAACATAGGGCACATCGAGTTTTTTTGGCTCTTCCTGGTACTGAATTTGGGCACTCTGGCTCGATTGACTCAGGAATAATAGAATGGATATGCACAGAAAACCCAAAAATCTCTTCTTCATCTCTTCGCCTCCCTGAAGGTTTTTTATCTTGAAAAGATCTTTTCTTCTTGGGCTGAAGGAAAAATATAGTGAAAATCTTGAAAACTGTCAATGATGGGTCAGGAATTCAAAGCATCTCTTTTTATGTGATTCAATCGGGTGCAGGAAGCTGCCTTGGCCCCC
>CAZPAX010000166.1:0-5259 GCA_964584535.1 uncultured Eubacteriales bacterium | reverse complement strand
CTTGCGGGCAGCCTCCTGCACCCATCATAAAGATCACATATTCAGAGATGCTTTCGTTTTTTTCTTATTTTTTGAAATTTTTTTCGCAGATATGATATATTCAAAAATAAATAATGTCTTTCTTCTTGAGCAATGAGGTTTTTGTGCTTGAGGAGGTAAGAGATGTCCAAAAAAGATGAGTCCTTAGCTTATCAGCCGATAAGAGCTCCACGGGGGACAAGACTGCGGACAAAAGGCTGGTCCCAAGAAGGGGCATTGCGGATGCTGATGAACAATCTTGACCCTGAGGTAGGGGAGAAGCCTCAGGAGCTGATTGTCTATGGCGGAACAGGAAAGGCTGCCCGGAACTGGGAATGCTTCCGGGCGATTGTTGAAAGTCTAAGAAGACTTGAGAATGACGAAACTCTGATTGTCCAGTCTGGAAAACCTGTGGCCATTTTCACTACCTATCCTGAAGCGCCTCGAGTCTTGATTGCTAATGCCCTGATCGTTCCCAAATGGGCGACCTGGGATGAATTCCGACGGCTGGAAGCCATGGGCTTGACTATGTTTGGCCAGATGACAGCAGGAAGCTGGATCTACATCGGTACCCAGGGGATTCTCCAGGGAACCTATGAGACTCTCTCTGCAGTTGCCCGCAAGCACTTTAACGGTTCTCTGAAGGGAAAGCTCGTCCTCTCCGCTGGGCTTGGCGGGATGGGAGGTGCCCAGCCTCTGGCAGTGACCATGAATGAAGGAGTGGCCATCATTGTCGAGGTCGATAGACAAAGGATAGAAAGAAGGCTTGCAACAAAATATGTGGAGAGAATGGTCGATAGCTTGGATGATGCGCTCAGACTTGCGCTTGCGGCCAAGGAAAAGGCCGAGCCTCTCTCCATTGCTCTTCTCGGTAATGCTGCTGACATTATTCCTGAATTTGTCAGGCGCGGAATAACCCCTGATGTTCTCACTGACCAGACTTCTGCCCATGATGAGCTGAATGGCTATGTTCCCTGCGGCGTTCCTTATGAAGAGGCGATCAGGCTGAGAACAGAAAATCCTGAGGAATATATAAAGCGTTCCTACGAGTCTATGGCGATTCATATCGAAGCCATGCTCGAACTCCAGAGAAGGGGGGCGAAGACTTTCGATTACGGAAACAATATCCGAGGCCAGGCCCAGAAGGCAGGAGTCAGGAATGCTTTTGACATCCCCGGCTTTGTTCAGGAGTACATCCGGCCTCTTTTCTGCTTTGGCAAAGGGCCTTTCCGCTGGGCAGCTCTCTCTGGAAAGCCTGAGGATATCTATGCCACAGATGAGGCTGTGCTCAAGGAATTTCCCGAAGACTCTGCCCTGGAGCGCTGGATCAGGAAAGCCCAGAAACAGGTCAAGTTTCAGGGCCTCCCTTCCCGGATCTGCTGGCTTGGCTATGGAGAGAGAGCTCGCTTCGGGGCAGTCATCAATGAGCTAGTCAGAAAAGGGAAAATCAGCGCTCCCATCGTTATTGGCAGGGACCATCTGGATACTGGATCAGTGGCCTCTCCCAACCGCGAGACAGAAGGCATGAAGGATGGGTCAGATGCGATTGCTGATTGGCCGATCCTCAATGCCCTCCTCAATGCTGTAAGCGGCGCTTCCTGGGTTTCTGTCCATCATGGAGGAGGAGTGGGCATCGGACTTTCCATCCATGCCGGAATGGTCATTGTCGCTGATGGCCAGAAGTCGACTGCCAGGCGCCTGGAAAGGGTACTGACAGTTGATCCAGGTCTGGGTGTGGCCCGCCATGCTGATGCTGGCTATGAGGAAGCAATCGACTTTTCCAGAAAAAAGAAGATCAAAATTCCGATGCTGAAAAAGAAAAAGTAACAGCTCTCCCGCCTATTTCAATTTAAACCCTCCCCCTTTCTGCCCTCCTTCTTTCCCCAAAAATGAATTGAAGAAGTTCTCTTTTTCTGCAAAGATAAGGGCAAAAGGAGCAAGTATCATGAAGTCAATCCGTTCAAGAATTGTCCTTGTCTTTCTTGCTTTTTGTCTTATCTTTTTTCTGGCCAGCGAGGCCAGCCCTGAAAAGCTCAATGACTGGGAGAATCCCCTGGTCGTTGGCCGCAACAAAGAAGCTCCCCATGTTCCGGCCCTTTCCTTTTCCGATATGAAAAGCGCTCTTAAGGGAAGCCCCCAAGCCACACCATACTATAAATCGCTCAATGGCCAATGGAAATTTCACTGGGTTGGAAAACCTTCAGACAGGCCTCTTGATTTTTACAAGCCAGACTATGATGTGAGTGCCTGGGATGAGATTCCAGTTCCCTCCTGCTGGGAAATGCACGGTTATGGAATCCCGATCTACACCAATGTCACCTATCCTTTTCCGGCCAATCCCCCCTCTATTCCCCATGACTACAATCCTGTTGGCTCTTACCGCCGAGAATTTGAGATTCCATCCGAATGGACTGGCCGGCAGACCTTTATCCATTTTGGCGGAGTCTATTCTGCTTTCTATCTCTGGATCAATGGCCAGATGGCAGGCTACAGCGAAGAGAGCAAAACTCCGGCTGAGTTTAATATCACCAAATACTTGCGGCCTGGCCGCAATGTGCTTGCCGCAGAAGTTTATCGCTGGTCGGATGGAAGTTATTTGGAAGACCAGGATATGTTCCGCTTCAGCGGAATCTTCCGCGAGGTCTATCTCTACTCAATGCCTGAAGTCTATATCCGTGACTTTTTCCTCCGCTCCATCCTGGATGGCCAATACCGCGATGCGACGCTTCAGGCGACCGTCTCAGTGAAGAATCTTTCCGGAAAGCCATCAGAAGTTTGCAAAATTGAGGTCATGCTTGTGGATGAAGAGGGAAAGCCGGTCAGTACCTCACCCCTACTCAGCGGCAAGGTTGTCTCTCTTGATCCTGAGGCTGAGGTTAAGATTGAGATGAAGGCCCGCATCAAAAATCCCCGCAAGTGGTCAGCAGAAGATCCTTATCTTTATAGAGTCATCCTCATCCTCAAAGATGCTCGAGGAAAAGTCCTTGAAGCCAAAAGCTCGAACTTCGGCTTTCGCCAGGTTGAGATAAAAAATAGCCAGCTTCTCCTCAATGGGGTTCCCATCAAGCTCAAAGGAGTTAACCGCCACGAGCATGATCCAGATCATGGCCGAGCTATTCCCTATGAGCGCATGGTCGAGGATATCAAGCTGATGAAGCTGTTTAATATTAACACTGTCCGCACCAGCCACTACCCGAATGATATCAAGTGGTATGACCTCTGCGACCGCTATGGAGTTTATCTTGTCGATGAGGCCAATATCGAGTCCCACGGCATGGGCTATGGCGCCAAGTCCCTCGGCCATCATCCTGATTGGGAGCTGGCCCATGTTGATCGGGTCACTCGTATGGTTGAGCGCGATAAAAATCATGCTTCGGTGATCATCTGGTCTCTGGGCAATGAGGCAGGCCCGGGCGCAAATTTTATCGCTGCTTCAAAAGCCATACGCCAGCTTGACTCCACCAGGCCCATCCATTATGAACGGATGAATGAAGTTGCAGATATGGACAGCACCATGTATCCATCAGTTGAAAAGCTTATAGAGAGCGCTAAACAGAGTTCTCCAAAGCCATTTTTTGTCTGCGAGTATGCCCATGCCATGGGCAATGCTTGCGGCAATCTCAAGGAATACTGGGAAGTTATTGAAGCCTATCCGCGTCTTATTGGAGCCTGCGTCTGGGACTGGGTAGACCAGGGGCTGAGAAAATATACGGATGAAGAGCCCGACGCTCAAGGTAATCGGCGCTGGTTTTATGCCTATGGCGGCGATTTTGACGACCAGCCCAACAATGGCAATTTCTGCTGCAATGGCCTTGTCCCTCCTGACCGCCAGATTACCTCCAAGCTCCAGGAAATAAAAAAAGTCTATCAATATATTGGAATCGAGCCTGTGGACATTCTTTCGGGAAAGATTAAAATTCAGAATAAATATTTCTTTACCAATCTAGACAAGTTTGATATTGCCTGGACTCTTTCCGAAGACGGCCAGGTCATTCAGAAAGGAAATCTTAAACCTTTAAATCTTCAGCCCGGAAAAACAAAAATTGTAGCTATTCCAACGAAAATGCCTCCCCTCATTCCTGGCGCAGAATATTTCCTGCGCATAAGCTTTCACCTCCGAGATGGAACTCTCTATGCCCGAAAGGGTCATGAAGTTGCCTGCGAACAGCTTGAAGTCCCTTACAAAGTTCCACCGAGGCCGCTTGTTTCTCTAGAAAAGATGGCTGAGCTTCGAGTTGATGAAGATGAGGATTCGGTCACTGTGAGCGGCAAGGATTTTCATGTTGTCTTCAGCAAGAAAAGTGGGACAATTCTTTCTTTGACCTACGGAAGCCAGACTGTCATTGCTGATAGCAGTCAGATGACCAACGGCCCTTTACTCAATGTTTTTCGCGCTCCTACAGACAATGACATCTGGATGACAGGGAAATTCTATAATTCAGGTTTGAGCCAGCTCCAGCACCGGGTAAAGAGCTTTAGGGTCAAAGCCAAAGATAATAAGGTCACTCAAGTTGAGACGATTATTGAATGTCTGGGATTTAAAGGGGCAGGATTTGAGCATTACTGCCTTTACACAATTCTTGGTGATGGAAGCATTGTCCTCGACAATAATGTCAATCCCATTGGAAGCCTTCCACCCCTGCCCAAATTGGGCCTGAAAATGACAATTTCTCGCGAATTGGAAAACTTTGCCTGGCTGGGAAGAGGGCCAGGAGAAAGCTATCCTGACCGGAAGACAAGCTGCGATATCGGATTTTACAGCGGAAAAGTTGCTGAGCAGTATGTCGAATATGTCCGGCCTCAGGAAAATGGAAACAAAGAAGATGTTCGCTGGCTGGCTCTCACTAACTCTTCTGGCGCAGGAGTGCTGATTCTCTCTGAGAAGACAATGTCCATCACAGCCTCGCATTATACGGCGGATGACCTTGACCAAGCCAGGCATAAAGATGGCCAGCCACGGCGCTTTAATAGGCTACAGCCGAGGAAAGATATCATTCTTTGCCTTGACTACAAGCAGATGGGGCTGGGAGGAGCAAGCTGTGGCCCTCCTCCTCTTGAAAAATATATCCTCTATGCTAAGCCCTTTAACTTCAGGTTTATTCTCAGGCCTTATGCTCCGCAGATGGGTGATCTCAGGGAAGTAGCTCGCGGAAGCATATCTTTTTATGTGATTTAATCGGGAGCAGGAAGCTGCCCTTGGCCCCCGCACCCCCGGGAACCAGTCCCGTCGGTTCCCGCCTG
>CAZPAX010000165.1:0-5262 GCA_964584535.1 uncultured Eubacteriales bacterium | reverse complement strand
CAGGCAAAAAAGGTGCCTGTCCCTACTTTTTTCCTACTTTTTTTTACTCGAAAAAGTTGCATTTAAAATTTTGTGGCGCTATTATCAATTCCCTGAGAAAAATGGGCCTGAAGAAAGGAATTCTCGTTGTCTTTGAAGGAATTGACGGCTGCGGAAAGACAACTCAGGCCAGGCTTCTCCTGAGAAGACTGCGGGCAAGGGGAATGAGGGCAGTCTATTTCCGGGAACCATCGAGGAGCAAATGGGGCCAAGAGATCAAGAAGAAAGCCCTTTATCTTGATTCGCTCTCGCCCGAAGAGGAACTGGAGCTTTTTCAGAAGGACAGAAAGGATAACGTCAGGAAAAATCTGAAGCCAGCTCTCAGAAAAAAAATGGTTGTTATCCTTGATCGGTACTATTTTTCAACCATGGCCTATCAAGGGTCAAAAGGGATTTCGGTCGAGCGGATAAGAAAAATGAACGAGGAATTTGCACCAAGACCTGACCTTGTTTTTATCCTGGATATTGATCCTCGAAAGGGGCTGGAGCGCATCCAGGATCGAAATAAAAAATACAGGCTTTTTGAGAGGGAAGACTACCTAGTCAAAGTCAGGGAGGTCTTCCGTAGCTTCAAAGGAAAAAATATCATTCATCTTTCCGGCCTTCAACCCAAAAAGGAACTCAATGAAGAAATCGTGGCCAGGGTTTTGAAATACCTATCCTGATGGGATCTCTTTTTTCTGCTAAAAAGTTGGGGTCAGACTTTTAAAAGTTTTATTATTTGGACCTATAAAAATTCCAGCTGAAAATTTTTGCCTTCGAAAAAGTTCTCAATCAAAAATTAAATAATAAAACTTTTAAAAGTCTGACCCCGATACCCCAGGAGTTGGTTTTTTCACCCTGTTCTGCTATATTTGATTTAAATCCATGGCCGTTAAGAAAGTTATCCGTCTGAAAATAGTACGAATAAAAATTAATTGGCGCAAAGTCTTCAAGATTTCCCTTTTCATTCTCCCCTTTTTTCTGGCCTGTGTCTTGGGAATCCTCGCCGGCGTCTATGTCTCTATACGGCAGAACCTGCCCTCGGTCGCAGAGCTTGAAAAATTTGAGCCGAATATCATCACTTCTATCAACTCCGATGACGGGAAAGTCATCAAGGAGTTTGCCATCGAAAGAAGAGTCGAAGTTCCTTTAGACAAAATTCCTGAGATTCTGAAAAAGGCGATTATCGCCACAGAGGATCCCCGTTTTTACAATCACAAGGGCGTGGATTACCGGGGAATATTGCGGGCTGTCAAGGAAAACATCAAGCGGGGCCGGATATTCCGCAGGCCTCAAGGAGGAAGTACGATTACTCAGCAACTCGCCCGCTTGCTTTTCCTCTACCCTCAGCAAACAATCCGGAGGAAATTGAAGGAAGTCTTTCTCTCCCTCCAGATCGAGAGAAGATACACAAAAGAAAAAATCATGGAGATGTACTGCAACCAGTTCTATCTCGGCCATGGAGTCTATGGAGTTGAGGCAGCCTCCAATCTCTTTTTCGGGAAAAGCGTTTCCGACCTCACCCTGGAGGAAGCTGCCCTGATCGCCGGCATCTTACGCGGGCCTTCTGTTTATTCCCCTTATGTGCGTCCTGAAATTACTCTTCGCCGCAGAAACCATGTTCTCCAGCGAATGATTGAGGAAAGATATATCGCCAAGCAAGAAGGAGAAGAGGCGAAAAAGAAGCCGATGAATATCCTTCCCCTCCAGCGAGGCGTTTCAGACTTTGGCGCCTATTTTTTTGAGGAAGTCAGAAAGTACATCGAAAAAAATTACGGTGATGATGTCCTCTATCGGGCAGGCTTGAAGGTTTATACAACCTTGAATCCTACCCTTCAAGAATATGCCGAAAGAGCTCTCCTCAACGGACTCAGAGTTATGGATAAAAAGCAAGGCTGGAGAAAGGACAAAAGGAATCTGCTCCAGGAAGGAGTTGAAAAAATCGAGGATTACTGGCTCCAAAGCTGGCTTCTTCCTTCTGTCAAAGTCGAGGAAGTATCTGAGGCTATTGTCCTATCTGTGACCCGCAAACAAGCCCTTGTCAGAGTCAAGAATTATCGAGGCAAGATGCCAAACAGTGATATCGCCTGGACAGGCACGGACAATTTCGAACGCCTGATAAAGAAAGGGGATATTATCCAGGTCAAAATCAAAAAAATCGACGAGGATAAAAAAGAGCTTCTTGTCTCCCTGGAACAGGAGCCCTTGGTTGAAGGCTCTTTTCTGGCCATTGACCCTCATACGGGTCAAATAAAGGCCATGGTTGGAGGCTATTCCTTCGCCAGAAGCGAATTCAATCGGGCGACACAGGCTTTAAGGCAGGCCGGATCAGCCATAAAGCCTTTACTCTACACTGCAGCCTTGGAGAACGGCTTTACTCCGGCAACCGTTATCAGAGACGAGAGGACAGAGTTTGTTGATAAATGGACAGGCGAAATCTGGTTCCCACCCAATTATGATGGAAAATACAAAGGGGCCGTGACTCTGCGCAAAGGCCTTGAGGAATCGAGAAATGTGGTTACAGCCAGAATCCTGGAAGCCATTTCCCCCCAAACAGGTGTTGAGTATTGCCAGAAGTTTGGGATTACCTCTCCTGTTTACCCCTATCTTTCCCTGGCTTTGGGGGCTTTTGAGGTCAGCCTTCTCGAACTCGTCTCTGCTTATACGACATTTCCCAATAAAGGAGTTCGGGTAAAGCCCTATTTCATCACCCGCATCGAAGATAAAGAGGGGAACATCCTGGAGGAAAGCAAGGTTGAGGCCGAGGATGTTCTTTCACCCCAGGTCGCCTATCTTATGACCTACATGTTGCAGGGGGTTATTCAGAGAGGGACGGCAGCAGCGGCCAATTTCCTAGAAAAATCCCTGGCCGGTAAGACTGGAACTACTGACAAGTTCACAGATGCCTGGTTTATCGGCTTTTCTCCATCCCTCTGCGCTGGAGTTTGGGTGGGCAATGATACAAAGATCACACTTGGCGATAGGCAATCAGGAGCTGTGGCCGCCCTTCCTATCTGGATAGAATTTTTTAAGTCAATCATCGATGAGGAGAAAAAACGTGTTGAAGAGGAAGGCGAAGGGCTTTCGTATGAAGAATTTGAGATTCCTCCCAACATCTCTTTTGCCGAGATAGACCTTAAGACAGGATTGCTGGCTACGCCGATTTGTCTCTGGCCTTTTAGAGAGGCTTTTTTACCAGGCACAGAGCCTGACAGGTTTTGCACCCATGCTGACCATATGATGATTCTTGACTATTATTCTGTAGAGAAAGCGAAAGAGGAGCGTTAATCTTTCTTTTTCAGGCTTCCTGATCTTGCCCCACCTGAAGAGCGAGAGGAAGATCCTTGGGAAGATGTTCTCGAAGAGCTGCCTGAACGTGAAGAGATCGATCCTCTGGAAGTGGAGTCCCGAGAAGAAATACGGGAGGAACTTCCTCCAGATATGTATTTATATATACGGTTGATGAAGGAGCTTGATCTTGAGCTTTCCTTTTCTGTGGAGAATTTTCTCCTGCTTATTTCCGGTGAGGATGGATAGCCAAAAGAATCTCTTCGGATAGAGCTTCTGGATTCAAAACTCGGCGAATCAGAACTTGTCTCTTTTTTACGAATCTTTCTTTCTTGAGAAGGTTTTGAACTCTGTCCTTCGACAGTTTTCCCTTCTGTCTTTGGGGCGGAGAGAGTTTCAGGTCTTCGGATAGAGCTTTTTTCGATCCGTCTTTCTTGTTGAGGACCAACAGAACTTTGCTCTTTCTTGGGGATGAACCTTCTACCTTCAAGCGATTCCCCTCGAACCTGGCCTGCTTCAGGTTTCAGAGACTTTAGAGAAAGCCCCTCGCTGGAAAGGCTGAATTTCCCTACGCTTTTCAGCGAATCCTGGCTGAGCGCAACCTTAGAGACATTAGGAGCTTTAAGCTGGTCTTTATGGATGACTGTCAGGGCGCGGGAATTCCAGGGATAATATCCATTATAGTGGTCATAGAAATGGTTGTCGATTACAACTACAGGATAGCCATAGTAGCCCAAAGGAGCCCAGGCATAATAATCATAATCCCACCACCAGCTAACCCAGGCAGGCCCCCAGATTGTGGTCGGGATCCAGTACCAGCCAAGGCCAACAGCCCAGTGCCATCGGCCAAAATGGAATGTGCACCATCCCCACGGCTCGTAAGGTAGCCAGGTCCAGCCCCAGTGATGCATCCAGTACCAGCGGCCATGAAAATAAGGCCGCCAAAAAGTATCAACCCCTCCTGGAACCCAGACGTAACCATAAGGCGGAAGGTAGACCCAATCTCCGTATTCATCCAGTTCATATTCGAAATCTTCCAGTTCCCCAGGAAGATAGCGCTGTGCCAGTTGCTGGCGAACTTTGGATTCCCGGTCTTCGCTCCAGCGATCAAAGCTGTCCTCAGCCACTGCGGCAAAGCGGCTCGGCCGGGAGACAAAGCGGCCTTCTTGGATTTCAAGCCTCTGGCTGTCTTTGAGCAGAAGAGAGCCTTCTTCTGCTGCTGCCTCGACAAGACCATCAAAGACAAATACTTCTGTTTTTCCATTCTCCTCGACATCCACTCGGTAAAGGCCTTTATCAAGGACATAGAGCGAGGCATCTGCGGTATGGATTTCGATATTCTTTTCTTTATCCAAAAAATTTATGCTGAAATAGACATTTCCTGCCCAGATTCGAATTCTTGTCAGTCCGGATCCTCTATCAGGGAGGTTCTGGAAGTCAATTTTTGTGTTATTGTCAAGACGAATATAGTTTTTTCTGGCCAAGTATATTTCGGCCCTTCCTTCTGTTGTTCCTAATCTGTCCCCTTCAGCGATGGGAGTATTCAAAACAGCCTCCTCATAGCCAAGGTCAGCTGCTTTCTGGAGAAAGACATAGCCGGTGAGATGGCTCAGCCGGGCAAAGGAGTCATTGGTATATTTTGTCTCCTCAGCAACCGCCATGGAGAGGAGGAAAAGGAGAGCTATTGAGAGACCTACTAGTTTTTTCATTTTTTTCTCCTTTCTTTCCATATCTAAAATAGCAAATTCTATGCCAAATGCCCCTGCCTTATAATTTAGAAATTCTGCCTGATTTCTGTCCTTAAAAGATGACGCCTGAATGATTTTGGGGTCAGACTTTCAAAAGTTTTATTATTTGCTGACGATCGAGTTTGGGGTCAGATGGGCAAAGGCACTCTTTTCGGAGGCAGACATGGAAGCATCTCTTTTTATGTGATTCAATCTGGTGCAGGAA
>CAZPAX010000164.1:0-5300 GCA_964584535.1 uncultured Eubacteriales bacterium | reverse complement strand
GAAGCATCTCTTTTTATGTGATTCAATTGGGTGCAGGAAGCTGCCCTTGGCCCCCGCACTCCGGGGAACCTGTCCCGGCGGTTCCCCCCGTCGGAGCACCAGACGGGTCCCCCCGGCTACGGGGGCTTCCGGGCAGCATCCTGCACCCATCATAAAGATCACATATTCAGAGATGCTATCATCGAGATAAAAATTTTTGCCTTTGAAAAAGTTTTCGATTAAAATAAAACTTTTAAAAGTCTGACCCCATCTACATAAGAAAGAGGTGAAAACTATGGCTAAAGAGAAACTCATATCCTTTTGCGGGCTCATCTGCAGCGATTGCGGAGCTTTCATTGCCACTCAAAATGATGACAATGAGAAAAGAAAAAAAGTGGCTGAAGAATGGACCAGAGAATATCATGTTGAGATCAAGCCAGAGGCAATCAACTGCGATGGCTGCACGAGCGAATCTGCGCGGGTTTTTAATTATTGCCATGTCTGCGAAATCAGAGCCTGCGGCAGGGAAAAGAAAGTCAAAAATTGCGCCTATTGCCTTGATTATCCCTGCCAGAAACTTAACAAGTTCTTTGAAATGGCTCCAGCGGCCAGGACTAATTTAGAGGAAATCAAAAAGAGCCTTTAAATTCAAGCCATCTTCTTGAGGCAATGAAAAAGTCAGAAATAAAAATTAATGGCCTTCATCTTCCCCTCTATTCCTTGAACACCCTGATCATCGGAAGCGGCGCCGCAGCTTTGAATGCAGCCCTCTCGCTCTATGATTTTGGTCAGAAAGATTTGGCCTTTGTTACCGAGAGCTGGGATGGAGGAACCTCCAACAGGGCTGGCTCTGACAAGCAAACCTATTACAAGCTCTCCCTTTCCGGAGAGCTAGCTGACTCGGCGCTCGAGATGGCCAAAGACCTTTTTGAGGGCGGCTCAATGCATGGAGATATAGCCCTTTGCGAAGCCCAGAATTCTCTTCAGGCATTTTTCCATCTTGCGAGCCTTGGTGTTCCCTTTCCTCATGATAAATATGGCGGCTATGTCGGCTATAAAACAGACCATGATCCCAGGCAGAGGGCAACTTCTGCCGGGCCACTCACCTCTCATTTCATGTTTGAGTGCCTGGCCAGGGAGGTGAAAAAGAAAGGAATAAAAGTCTTTGACAAGCATCAGGTGATTGCCATCCTTGTTCAGGGAAAAGGAAAAGAAAAAAAGACAATTGGAGCAATAGCCCTCGATCAGAAAAATTTCAAATCCCCCAATCTCGGCTTTGTTATCTTCAATGCAGTGAACGTTGTCCTTGGAACAGGAGGGCCGGCAGGAATCTACAAGAATTCTGTCTATCCTCAAACCCAGACAGGCTCCCATGGTTTAGCTTTTGAAATTGGAGCTATCGGCAACAACCTCACTGAATCCCAGTTCGGTCTGGCCTCGCTCAAGACGAGATGGAACCTCTCCGGGACTTATCAGCAGGTCATTCCCAGATATGTTTCCACAGATAAGGAGGGAAAAGATGAGCGGGAATTCCTCAATGAATTTTTTCCTGATATGGGCAAGCTGGCCACAGCCATCTTTCTTAAGGGCTACCAGTGGCCTTTTGACCCGAGAAAAGTCTCAAATTTTGGCTCCTCACTGATCGACTTTCTTGTTTACATAGAGACTACGATCAAAGGAAGGCGGGTTTTCCTTGATTTTACCCGAAACCCCAGTGGAGCAGGAAAACTCGAAGATTTCTCCTTTGACCTCCTCAGTGAGGAAGCCTATTCTTATCTTAAAAAATCAAGAGCACTTTTGCCCTTTCCGGTCCAAAGGCTGAAAAAGATGAACCAGCCTGCCATAGAGGTTTTTAAAAGCAAGGGAATTGATCTCAGCCGCGAATATCTAGAAATAGCTGTCTGTGTCCAGCACAATAATGGAGGCTTTAAAGGCAATATCTGGTGGGAATCAAATATCAAGCACCTCTTCCCTGTCGGAGAAGTCAACGGAACTCACGGCGTGCGCAGGCCTGGCGGAGCTGCTTTGAATTCAGGCCAGGTAGGAAGCCTGCGGGCTTCGCTCTTTATCTCCAGAAGATATAAAGAAAAGCCTCCCTCAGTGAAAAGTTTTCTCCAGGCGGCTCAATCCCAGCTAAAAGAAAAACTTGATTTTGCCAGAAGAATGATTGGCCCAAAGGTCCGGGACAGAGAATTCTTCAAATCGGAAAGAACAGAAATCGCAGAGAGGATGTCAGCTTACGGCGCTCATATCAGAGACCCGAAAAAAGTAAAGGAAGAAAAGGCTAAAGCCTGGGATCTCTATTTCAGAATGAAAAAAGAGATGAAGGTAAAGTCTGCCAGAGAGCTTGCTTCAGCTTTTAAATGCCTTGATCTCTGTCTGACCCACGCCATTTATCTTGAAGCCATAGAGGAATACTTGGAGCGAGGAGGGAAAAGCAGAGGCTCTTATCTTGTCCTTGACAGCGAGGGAGAGACGCCCTGCCCTCAAATGGGAAAGGAATGGAAATTCTCACTTAACCCTGGCAATTCTTTTGTCGATCAAAAGATTCTGGAAATTTCTTTGGATAGGAGAATGAAGATCCACAAGAACTGGGTTGAGATAAGGCCTATTCCGAAGGAAGCGGCCTGGTTTGAAAATGTCTGGAATGATTATTTGAAGGATAAAATCATAAAATAGGAGTGACGAGGTGAAGAAAATGCCTGTTGCTTTTGTCACTGGTGCTGGCCGCGGCATTGGCCGGGCCATAGCCATAGAGCTTTCAAAAAACGGATTTGATATTGTTGCTAACGATATAATCTTTGACCCAGAAAATAAAAAGTCCGGCCTCCTTGAAGTCAAGGAAAAAGTTGAGAAAGAGGGGAAAATTTTACTTCCCCTGCGAGGCGATATCTCTTCTCTAGATGATCAGGAAAAAATGCTCAAAGAAATTCTTTCAAAATTCAAAAGGATTGATTTGCTCGTCAATAATGCTGGCGTGGCACCTGAGGAGCGGCTGGATATTCTGGAGACAAGTCCTCAAAGCTTTGACCGTGTTCTCTCTGTAAATACAAGAGGCACTTTTTTCCTCACCCAGAAAATCTCTCGCCAGATGATCGAGCAGGTGAAGCGCAACCCGGAGCGAAAGCCCTGCATTATCTTTATCTCCTCTATTTCTGCCTCTGTCTCCTCTCCTTCCAGGGCAGAATACTGCGTCTCCAAAGCAGCCCTGAGCCAGGTTGCAACTCTTTTTGCTGACAGGCTCTCGGAATACGGGATCAATGTCTATGAGATACGGCCTGGAATCATCAAGACCGAGATGACCGCACCTGTCCGGGAAAAATATAATAAGCTTATCGCCAGCGGCCTTGTTCCCCAGAAAAGATGGGGTTTTCCCGAAGATGTGGCCAAGGCGGTTGTCGGCCTGGCTAAAGGCTATTTCCCCTACTCAACTGGCTCGATTATCGAGGTCAGCGGCGGTATGAATATCCGCAGATTGTGAAAGTCATCGAAAGAGGAGGGATTTCATGAAGAAAACAGAAAAGGTCTTCAAGTTGATGAAAGAAAAGAGGCTCACAGCTCTTCTGACGCCCAGAAATCTCGATGAGTGCCTCACTGCTTATGAAATATTTTCTCCCCTCGGCATAGTTCTGGAAATTGCTCTTCGCTCAGAGGTTGCCCTCGATGGCATAAAAGCCGTAATCAAGAAATATCCTGATGCCCTTATCCTGGCCGGGACCGTGATGACAAAAAGCCAGGCAAAAAAAGCTATCGAAGCTGGGGCTAGCGGAATTATCTCAGCTGACTATATCCCTTCAGTTGTCGAGGCCTGCCTTGAGGCGGACATCATGTGTGTTCCTGGCGGATTGACAGACGCAGGAAAACAGCTTGTCCAGAAGGCTGACTTTTACGGGCTTGAACTCAACGAGCTTAAAGAAAAATATCCCTATCAATGGATCTATAAGCTTTTCCCTGCGGCAACAGGGAAAAAATTAAATGTTGACCTTTCTTTATCCTGGAAAGGGCCATATAAAGACCTGACTGTTATTTATGCTGGCGGCGTTTCCCTGGAAAATCTGGAGGAAATGGTCAGGAATGACCCTCAGGGGATTTTCTGCGGTTCTGCTTTGCTGGAGAAAATCGCAAGTCCCAACCAAATGGAAGAAGAGGCAAAAAAATGGCTTGAAGTGATTCATCCTGGTCAAGGGAGAGAGAAAGAAAAAGCCGAGCCTAAGGCCGGGAGAAAAAGAAGCGGTTCAAAGGCAAGAGTTGTGACTTTCGGCGAAATACTTCTCCGCCTCTCCCCTCCCCATAACCTGAGATTCCTGCAGGCAAAAAATTTAGAGATGAGCTTTGGCGGGGCAGAAGCCAACGTGGCTGTGGCTCTGGCCAATTATGGGCTTGATTCCTGTTTTGTCACTGCCCTTCCCGAAAATGAAATCGGCCAGGCTGCCCTCAATCATCTGAGAGCCTATGGAGTCGAGACAAAAAATGTCCTTCGCCAGGGGAAAAGGGTCGGCATCTATTTCCTTGAATCCGGTGCGTCCCAGAGGCAGTCAAAGGTCATCTATGACCGGGAAGGATCATCGATTTCAGAAATCAGGCTCGGAATGATTGACTGGGAAAAGATCTTCGAAAAGGCAACCTGGTTTCACTGGTCGGGCATAACTCCTAGCCTTAGTGACTCTGCCCGAGAAGCCCTTTCAGATGCACTCAAAGCGGCGAGGCAAAGTGGTTTAACAGTGAGTGTTGATTTAAATTACAGAAAGAAGCTCTGGCCAAAAGAAAAAGCACAAAAGGTCATGACTGAGCTCATGGAATATGTCGATATTGCTATGGGCAATGAGGAAGATGCGGAAAACATCTTCGGCATCAAAGCCGGAAAATCAGATGTCAGAGCAGGAAAGCTCGATATCGATGGCTATAAAGAAGCGTGCCTGGAGATGATCAAGAGGTTTGGCTTAAAGAAAGTGGGGATAACCTTAAGAGAGAGCATTACAGCCTCGGATAATCTCTGGTCAGCCTGCCTCTCTAATGGCGAAGAATTCTATGAGAGTAAAAAGTATAAGGTCCACGTTGTGGACAGAATCGGCGCCGGAGATTCTTTCAGCTCCGGGCTCATCTATGGAATCATGAGTGGAAAAGCGGATAAAGAAGCCCTCGAATTTGCGACAGCTGCCTCTTGCCTCAAGCAGACTATTCCTGGAGATTCAAATCTTTCGAGCCTCGAGGAGGTGGAAGCTCTGGCCGGAGGAGAATCGAGTGGAAGGATCGAACGCTGAGCTTCTGGAAGTAGCAAATCTTTAGGGGGGTACTACGCAGTTACTCATTTCAAAGCAGTA
>CAZPAX010000163.1:0-5343 GCA_964584535.1 uncultured Eubacteriales bacterium | reverse complement strand
TCCTCGCTGGGGAAACGAGCGGGCTGACGAACCCAAACCCGAGCCTTGACGGGGGGAACCGACGGGACTGGTTCCCCGGGGTGCGGGGCCAAGGGCAGCTTCTTCCACCCGTATAAAAATCACATATTCAGAGATGCTTTCGTTATCTTCTCTGGTTGAGGAGGTAGATAAAGAAGGGAGCGCCTGCAGCAGCAGTGATGATGCCGATGGGCAGCTCAGTAGGGAAGAGAAAAGTTCGTGCCAGAAAATCTGTATAAACAAGGAAAATTCCTCCGGCAAGGGAAGAAAAGAAGAAAAGATACCTGTGATCAGGTCCAATCAGAAGGCGGATCCAGTGGGGAACAATCAAGCCAACAAAGCCGATGATTCCACAGACTGAAACAGAGACGGCAGCAAGGAGTGTGGAGAGGACGAGAAAAATTTTCCTGATTCGCTGCACAGGACAGCCAAGTGATTGGGCTGTCTCATCTCCTAAGACTAAAAGATTCATATCCTTGGCCAGCCATTGGGCAACCAGAAAAGAAACTAAAAAATAGGGACCGACAACAGCGACTTGTTTCCATTCGGAAAGGGCAAAGCTCCCCAGCAGCCAGAAAACAGCCTGCTCGAATGAATCAGACTTCAGGAATAAAAGAAAAGAAGTCAGCGAAGAGGCCAGTGCTCCAGCGGCAATTCCTGTTAAAAGCAGAGTCTCAACTTTAAAGACCCCTTTTTTTTGAGAGAGAAGCCAGACAAGGTAGACAACGGAAAAACCTGTGGCAAAAGCAAAAATACTCTGGCTGGAAAAGCCAAAGAAAGATATGTCCAGACCGAGCGATAAACAGAAGACAGCGCCCAGCGAAGCCCCTGATGAGACTCCGACCACAAAGGGATCAGCCATGACATTCTGGAAATAGCCCTGCAAAATTGCTCCACAAAGGGAGAGGCTTGCTCCGACAAGGAAGGCCAGAAGGGCCCGGCAGAGTCTGAGGTCCATAAAGATTGTGGCATAGGTCTTATCGTAGTTGATGAGGAAGTTCCAGAGGTCGCGGAATTTAGTAGGGACAGGTCCAAAGCTGACTGAAATGAAAAAGCCAAGGACAAGAAGGAAGAGAGAAAGTGCAAGGAGGAGGCGTCTTTTTTCTCTGAGATTCATTTTTTTCCGGCAAACTGTTCAGGATGAAGCAGCCTGGCAAGCTCGGCCAGGGCATCAAAGAGTCGAGGCCCGAGCCGGCTGGCCAGATTCTCGTCAAAGAAATAAATGCGGTCATCCTTGACAGCTCGGACTCTTTCCAGATGTGATTCTTCCCTTATCCACTGACGAGCCTTGCTGAAATCTTCCTGGGATTTGGCCATAACAATCATGACTTCAGGATTATCGTGGAGAAGCTGTTCCTGGTTATAATGGAGCCACTTTTTTGCAATTTTCCCGCAGACATTCTCTCCGCGAGCTTTCTGCAGCAAATCGTTGAGAAAGCTCTCTTTTCCACAAGTCCACAAGCCCCGGCCATGAAGGAAGAGGAAAACTTTTGGTCTGTGGCCAACAGGCTGAAGAGCCTCTTCAATCCCTCGATATTTATTTTTTAAGGAGATACAAAGCTCCTCAGCTTCCTTTTCTTTGCGGGTGATAGTTCCAATTTTTTCGATTGCCAGATAGAGAGATTCAAGAGTTTTGCCTTCTTCCAGGACAAAGACAGGGAGGCCGAGCGTTCTGAGCCTTTTCAGAATTCTTAGAGGATTCCCCCGAAAGCCAATAATCAAATCTGGATTCAAAGCCTTTATCTTTTCAAGGCTTGGATCGACCATCCCGCCGATTCTCTCTTTCTCTCCCGCTCCGGACGGATAATCGCAGAAGCGAGTAACGCCAACAATCCGTTCTTCGAGGTCAAGAGCAAAGAGGATTTCAGTAACATTCGGTGCCAGGGAGATAATCCTTTGCGGTGGAGAATTGAGCTGGAAACTGAAGCCCAAATCATCCTTGATGACTTTGATCTGATTTCCAAAGGCCGCCGAAACGAGCAGAATGGCCGACAAAGCTAACAACAATTTTTTTGAGGTCATTTCTTCTTGGCAATTTTGGGAACAAGCGATATCTCGGGAAGCCTGGAATAAATGTTCTCTCTTATTTCAACCTCAGCCTGGAAAACTTCTTTGATATTGTTTTGAGTGATCAGCTCTTTCGGCGGGCCCTGGGAATGAATTCTGCCTTCTTTGAGGAAAATAATCCTCTGGGAGTAAGGAATGGCAAGATTGATGTTGTGTTCTGTGCAGAGGATGGTTTTCCCTTTTTCTTCCTGAAGGCTTTTCAAGATCTGGTAAATCTCGATCTGGTAATTGATATCCAGGTGAGAACTTGGTTCGTCGAGGAAAAGGAGAGGAGTATCCTGGGCGAGGGCGCGGGCGATAAAAACCCTTTGGCGCTCTCCGCCGCTGAGATGGGCAATTTTCTTGTCTCGCAAATGGGCAATCTGGGTGGTGCTCATGACTTCCTCGAGGAATCGGGAATCCAGGCCGCTCGCTCCTTCCAGGCGTCCTTGATGGACATACCTTCCCATGGAAATAATTTCGCTAACGCTGAATTCAAAGGTGAAATCAAAGATCTGAGGAACATAAGCGATTCTTTTGGCAATCTGCCTCCGCCTCAAATGAAAAAGATCATCTCCTGCTACTTTGACCTCCCCAGAGGCATTCTTCAGAAGACCCTGGAGGCCTTTGATCAGAGTGCTTTTTCCAGAGCCGTTCCGTCCGAGGATGGAAATAAATTCTCCCTTTTCCAGGGAGAAGGAAATATTCTCGACAACATAGCCGTTTTCGTATCCCGCCGAGAGGTTGTTGACTTCAAGAATGGCCATTTGATCAGACCTTTCTCTTTGGAATTTTCGGAAAAGATTATATAAAAATTTAGATATTTGAGGAATAGATAGGGGAGAATTTATTTGGATGCGAGCTTGACTTTGCCATTCTTATTTATTAATATGGCTCTTCTTGAGCGAAGAAAGATTCCTTCCTCTTAATATAAAGATTTAAAATTTAGAAACGTAAATTTTTAAATACTAGAACTTATTTGCGAGCGCCTGGATGTGGGAAGAGACACTAGATGATATTGATCTGGAAAGCGAGCCCAGAGGCTTTCCTTTCTATGTTCCCCTTATAAAAGAAAAGTTTGATCCGATAGCCATATTTCTCATCATCATCAGCAGCGCTTTTATCCTTATCTTGGCTCTCAAACTCCGTATTTTTCATTTCTGGGCTACATTTCTGCAGAGCAATACCATCCTGAAAGTTTTGACCTATCCGCTGATCGTTTCTGCTTTCTTTGTCGTTTCAGGCCTAATTTTCCGCACGATTCTCTGGTTACGCTATAAACCCACGGTAATCGCTCCCGGTGAAGAAGTAAATTGGCCTTTTGTTTCAGTGATCATCTCAGCCTTGAATGAGGAAGAGTTAATCGGGAAATCCATTGATTCAATTTTTGCCTGCAACTATCCTCAGGATAAACTTGAGGTTATCTGCATCAATGATGGCTCAACAGATAGGACCCTTTACCATATGGTGCAGGCCAGGCAGAAATATGGTGAAAGGCTTAATGTTATTAATTTCCGGAGAAACCTGGGGAAAAGGAAAGCCCTTTATGCTGGATTGAAAAAATCCCGGGGGGAAGTTATCGTCACAACCGATGCGGATAGCAAGATTGGACGGAGCGCTATCAGGAATATCGTCGTTCCCATAATTAAAGATAAAAATACGGGCGCAGTTGCGGGAAGAGTTGCAGTTTTGAATGAAAAAGAAAATTTTCTGACGAGAATGCTCTCCATCAGTTATTCCATCTCTTTTGATTTTGGCCGAGCCTATCAGAGTGTCTATGGGGGTGTTTTCTGTTGTCCTGGAGCTCTTACCGCCTATAGAAAGAAATTATTAGAAAGCTTCATCCACAAATGGGTGAACCAGAAGTTCTTGAATATCCCCTGCACCCACGGAGAAGACAGGGCCCTGACTACTCTTGTCCTCAAGTCTGGCTATATGGTCCGCTACCAGTCAAATGCCCTCATTTATACGAAAGTCCCCTCAAAGTTCAGGCAGATGAACAGAATGTACCTTCGCTGGACCCGGAGCTATATTCGAGAGGCCGTTCTCTTTGCCCAATTCATGTTTTCGCCATACCGAACAAAATACCGGGTTTTGCCCATATTTGACTTTTTCTTTTTAAGCTTTCTCCATCCCTTCCAAATTTTTTCTTTAGCCCTCGTTACATATTCTTTCTCTATTCACCCGCTTTTTATCTTGCGCCATTTTGCTTTTCTGGTCATATCGTCTTTTTTGCTTTCCCTGTATTATCTGCGGACCAACAAAAGCCTGACGTTCCTCTATGGGATTCCCTATGCTTTTATTGCTGCCTTCTGCCTGTGGTGGATTGTTCCTTATTCTGCCATAACATTAAAAAACCAGTCCTGGCTGACCCGGTAAGAATAGAAATAAGAATTGCAGGGGATATCTTAGAGGGCTTTTTTATATCTTTTCCTAACCTTCTTGATACCCGTGAAAATTGCAGCAGCGGCACATAGAAAACCAATCATCGCCACCCATTTATTCATTATCCGGGAGAAGATGACATTGTCTGCATGGCCAGTCACTATGAATCCTGCCCAGTAATAGGGATGAGAGAGCGCCTTTGATTCTATCATTTCCAGTTTGGCTTTCTGTAGGGCACTCGCAATGGATTGAGAAGAGCGGAGATGATAGTAAAATCTTTCCATGAGTTGATAACTTGCCTGATCATTCACTGCCCAGAGGCTCATGAGCACAGAGGAAGCTCCGGCGTAAAAGAAAGCCCTGCTCAGGTCTTCAATTCCTTCCCCTCTCCAAAGCTGGCCCAGTCCTGTCTGGCAGGCAGAAAGGGTGACCAGATCAGAGTTGAGGCTCAGATTGAATATTTCTCTCATCTGGAGGAAACCATCTTCAGTGGGATCCTGATCGAGGGAAAGGACGATTGAAGATCGAGCCGGCTTCTGGTCATCAACGAGGCTGTGGGTTGCGAAGTGGATGATTTTATAGTCATTTAGCCTGTGCTCTTTTAGTTTTTCTTCGCTGGCTGTATCTTTTTGAAAGATGTCTATCTTTTTCTTCCTGAAAAGAGAAGCTATTTTTTCGATCTCCAGCCCGCTGTATTTTAATCTGAAGAATTTAAAGGCAGAGGTGGAATAGAACCTTTGGAAGATATCTTCTCCATCGTCATCTGCCTCATTCAGACCAAAGTGAGGATCGCCGAAAGCCAGTATATCTCTTCGGGGTTTTATCCCTTTCTGCTTTTTTCTCTGGATAATTTCTCGAAGAGATGAAATGGATGGGGCATAAGCGATTTTATAT
>CAZPAX010000162.1:0-5367 GCA_964584535.1 uncultured Eubacteriales bacterium | reverse complement strand
CTGCTCCGCCATCATTTAAAGTAGACGCATTGCCCGCGGTAACTGTCCCATCTTTCTTGAAAACAGGCTTAAGTCTCGAAAGCTTCTCAAGAGTCGTATCCTTGCGCGGGCCTTCATCGACACTGAAGAGAATCGGCTCACCCTTTTTCTGAGGAACTTCGATGGGGACAATTTCATCCCTGAAGTATCCCTTCTCAATAGCATGGATGGCTTTCTGGTGGGAACTTAGAGCATACTGATCCTGTTCCTCCCGTGTTGCGCCAAATTTTTCAGCAACAATTTCACCAGTCATTCCCATGTGAATATCCTCAAAGGCGCACCAGAGTCCATCGAGAATCATGGAGTCTTTCATCTTCAAGTCTCCAAACTTCACGCCTTCCCTCACTCCCCAAAGAAGGTGGGGCGAGCGGCTCATGCTCTCCATTCCGCCAGCAACAACGATATTTTTCTCTTCAAGCTGAATAACCTGGACAGCCAGAGCCACAGCTTTTAAAGCTGAGCCACAGACTTTATTTACAGCAAAGCAACTGACAGAGTAAGGGATTCCACCTTTAACTGCTGCCTGTTTGGCTGGTGCCTGGCCAATGCCTCCTGAAACAACATTGCCCATGATGACTTCTTCGACATCCTTTCCTTGGAGCCCTGCCCTTTTGAGAGCTTCTTTGATGGCAAATCCGCCAAGCTCGGGAGCGCTGAAATCTTTAAGAGCCCCTAAAAAATTGCCGATTGCCGTCCTGGCGGCACCGACAATAAAAACATCCCTCAATTCGCACATTTAATGATCCTTTCCCATGGAATAAAAACAAATTCCCCTCCTTTTTATCACAATTAAAAGAAGGTGTAAACCCGACTCCATTCGCCTTAAGTGAGGCCGATAATTTCTCCTTGTTCTGTGACATTGACCCGCTCGGCAGCAGGCACTTTGGGAAGCCCGGGCATGGTCATGATGTCTCCACAGAGGATGACCACAAATCCTGCCCCTGAGCTGAGAGAGGCATCGGTAACAATGAGAGTGAAATCTTTGGGTCTTCCTAACGCCTCTTCATCAGCAGAAAGAGAATACTGAGTTTTGGCAATGCAGATAGGAAGATTCCCAAAGCCGTCATTCTCAATCCTGAGGATTTTCCTCTCCACTTTTCCCTCCATAGCAATCCGGAAAGCTCCATAAATCTTTTTGGCCACAACCTCGATTTTTTTTAGGAGAGGAATATCCAAGGGATAAAGGAATTGGAAGTTTTTCTTATCTTTGTTAATGGCTTCAAGGACTTCCTGGGCCAGATCCAATCCGCCTTCCGCGCCTTGACTATAAACATTACTCAGGGCAAATCGAGCTTTCTCCTTCTCGCAGAGCTTTTTGAATTTTTTTATCTCTGCTTCTGTATCCGTAGGGAATTTGTTTAAGGCAACAACAAAGGGAAGTCCAAAAATCCTCAAGTTTTCTATATGTTTTTGGAGATTCTCAAATCCCTTTTCCATAGCTTCAATATTCTCTTCTTTGACTTCATCCAGACTCTTTCCGCCATGAAGCTTTAGGGCCCGTAGAGTTGCTACTAGGACGCAAACATCCGGAGGAGGGACAAGGCCTGTCCTGACCACAATATCGCAAAATTTCTCTGCTCCAAGGTCTGAGGCAAATCCAGTTTCAGTAACCACATAATCGGCGAGGTTTAGGGCCAGGCCTGTCGCCAATACAGAGTTTGTCCCATGGGCAATATTGGCAAATGGTCCGCCATGAATGATAGCTGGATTGCCTTCCAGTGTCTGGACAAGATTGGGCTTGATGGCATCCTTGAGAAGTGCTGCCATCGCTCCTTCTGCTTTAATGTCACGAGCAAAAACAGGCTTTCCATCCGGAGAATAACCGAGAAAAATATTACTCAATCTCTCTTTCAAATCCTTGAGGCCTGACGAGAGGCACAAAATGGCCATGACTTCAGAAGCAGCTGTGATATCAAACCCAGTCTCACGAGCTATTCCCTGCAAAGGGCCGCCGATGCCGATCACGATTTCACGCAGCACCCGGTCATCCATGTCCATAACGCGCTTCCAGGAAATTCGGCGGCAATCAAAGAGCCCGCAGACTCCGTCAAAATGGAGGTGATTGTCAACCATGGCAGCCAGAAGATTGTGAGCTGCTGTCACAGCATGAATATCCCCTGTGAAATGAAGATTGATTTCATCGCGCGGGGCGACCTGGGCATATCCTCCTCCTGTTGCCCCTCCTTTCATCCCAAACACCGGACCCAGAGAAGGCTCCCTCAAGGCAACGACTGCCTTCTTTCCCAGGCGACACAAAGCATCAGCTAGGCCAATCGATGTCGTTGTCTTTCCTTCGCCAGCTGGAGTGGGAGTCATGGCTGTGATCATAATTAGCTTGCCCTTTTTTCCCCCTGTTTTTTGTACCTTTTCTAGAGAGATTTTCGCCTTATACTCGCCATATTTATCGAGGTGTTCTGGCTCAATCCCAAGTTTCCTGGCGATTTCTTCAATCGGTTTAAGTCGCACATTTTTCGCAATTTCGCGATCATCCAGCATTCTGACCTCCTTTTTACATTTATTTTAGAGTTTACCTTTATCAATTTACTTCTTCAATATTTTCCTGAATAATTGATTTTTATTTAAGAAATGCAATGGCTTGCCCCTCTCCTTTCCTCTCCCCTGAGGGGAGAGGAAATAGGTGAGGGAAGCAGGGGTGAGGGGGTGGATAAAGGCGAGGGGGTTGTAATCTTAATCAGCCCTTTTCGGCAAAACTGAAGTCTCGATTATTATTGATGATGATGTGATTTCAGCGGCCAAAATCGCAGAAGTTATCAGCATTTAATTTTTTGCAATCACTTCTCAATAGACTTCCCTTTTAGGTAATAAGAATCGGATTTGTTTTTATCTCCCAGATAGGAATAGATATCAGAGAGAATATAATAACCAAGGGCCGTGTACTTGTTTTGAGGGACAATACCTATTCCCTGCTCGCAGAGCTTGATGGCCTCTTGCAAATTCTCTCTTTTGTCCAGATAGTATTTGGCTATCATAAAATAGGGAATATTGAAAGAAGGATTGGCATCGAGAGCTCTTTTATAATACTCGAGAGCTTCATCCTTTTTCCCGGCTTTGCTCAGCAATTCAGCCAAGTTGTAGGCAGCTTTGAAATTCAGCGGCTCAATTTCCAGCTGTTTTTCATAATAGGCAATCGCTGCTGCTTGATTGCCCAGAGCTTCTTCAATCAAGGCCAGGTTAAAAAGGGCTCTGGTCATTTTAGGATTTATCTCCAGGGTTCTTTTCAGGTATTCTTCTGCTTTCTGATAATCGCGTTTCATGGCGTAGACTTCTCCGATTTTATTAAGAGCCTCAGCATAGCTAGCATCAATTTTCAGCGCAGAAAACAAATAACTCAAGGCCTGGTCATAGTCTTTTTTTAAAAAGTAAATGTCTCCCAGGGTATAAAGAAATATTGTGTCCCTGGGGAAAAGTTGAAGATACTTTTGGCATTCAGAAACAGCCTTATCTAATTCTCCGCTATTGATCAGGCAATTGAGGACATTGATCATAGCAAAATTGTAATCTGGTTTCCGCTTCAAAACCTCCAAGAAACTGTTCAGGGCATCCTTAAACAGGTTCTGGCTATAATACAGATTTCCCAGGAACATGTAGGCGTCAACAATATGGGGATCCTGGACCAGTATTTTCTTTACGATATCGGTGGCTTCTACGTATTTTTTCTCCAGATAGAGCTGCTTGGCATCATTCAAATCGTTGTGGACCTTGATTTTTTCCTTGGGGTCGGCCAGATCCTTTCTCTGGCCGACATCGGAAAACGAGGAGACATAGCCAAGGGAAGCTAGCTTTTCTATGGCTTCCCGGTCCAGATTTTGACTGGCTTCAGGTGTCAGCGCCTGCCTAGATTTCTCCCCGACAAATTTTAGCAGTGTGTTTTTCATTTTTTTCTTCTGCTCGTCCAGAGGCAGTACCAGGTTTTCTTTCTCCGCTTTATCCTTTGACAGGTCATATAATTCTTCGCTGGGGGCGAGAATATATTTCCAGTTTTGGTGATACCAGGCGGAAAGTTCTGACCAGCCGAAGTGAAGACGGGGATAATAAGTTTCACTAAAAGCAGTATCTGGCCAATTCTTTTCCTTTCCCAACATCAGACTCAACAGCGATTTGCCCTGAATAGACTCAGGAACAGGAATGTTCAGCATCTCAAGAATTGTCGGCGCCAGATCCACATGTTCGACGACATTCTTAAGCCTTTTTTCTGGAAAGGGGAAGCTTGTCTTGATTATCAATGGCACCCAGACGGTCGAGTCATAGACAAAAAAGCCATGCGTTTCTTCCCGGTGTTCCCACAAACTTTCCCCGTGATCGCCGGTCAACACGATGAGAGTTTTGTCCCACAAGCCCTCTTTTTTTAAAAAATCAAAAAACTTCCCCAATTCTTCATCCGTGTAGGCCACTTCGCCTTCATAGGGCGCGTCGACATATTTTTCTTTAAAAGGCGAAGGCGGATCATAGGAGGCATGAGGATCGTAAAGATGAATCAAGGAAAAAAATTTTTTATCCTTGTTTTTGGCCAACCATGAAGACGCATCCTGCAATACTTCGGCCGCCCTTTTTTGAATTTCATCCAGGGAAATGATCTTATCGCCGGATTCATCCTTGAACATATCCGAATAAATATCAAACCCCTGGTTCAATCCCCATTTGGAATGAAGAACATAGGCGCCAATAAAAGCCGAAGTGGAATAATTATGCTTGCTCAGTATCTCGCTGAGCAGGGTGAGCTTTTGGGGAGCGACAAAGCCTCCGTTGTCCCGAACCTGATGATAGAGGGGATAGGTTCCCGACAAAATGGTAGTAACAGCCGGCAGGGTCAGTGGCGTTTGGGAAATGCATGATTCAAAGACCACCCCTTCCTGGGCCAGGCGGTCGATATTCGGAGTTTGCACATACTTTTCGGAATAACAGCTCAGACGGTCAGCCCGCAAGGTGTCGATGACGATAAGAATCACATTCAGATTCTGCAACTTTTTTTTCTGATACTGGTTCCGAATTGGCTTGCCAAAAGCAAAAAAAAGAATCAGCAGCAGAAAAAAGGCGGACGCCGCAACGCTGAATATTTTTTTATTTAGAAAAGGCCTCTTTTTTTCGCTTTTCACCATTTCAATTTAGTAAAATCACCTCTTTCTGTCAATTGTGTCCCTCTTGTTGTAAGCAGCAAAAAGTTCGGGGGGTGAAGGCAATAATTCGTGCGACATCCAATGTTGGACGGGATGGATGCCGCCCTGAAGCCCCCGTAGCCGGGGGGTCCCACGACCTTGGAGGGGACTCTGAGTCCCCTTCCAACGCTCGAAGACTCACTGCCTCCCCTTC
>CAZPAX010000161.1:0-5439 GCA_964584535.1 uncultured Eubacteriales bacterium | reverse complement strand
AATAAACTGAGATTGCTTCGCTTCGCTCGCAAAGACAAATATCTATCGGCAATTTGGGGAAATATCAGCCGCCTTGACATCATCTCTTGGCAATGCTATATCTTTCAAATCTTTATCTCCTCTCTAGAAGGTCAAAATTTATCAATGCAAAAAGAAAGCAGAAAAGAAAGGGAAAAAGAACAAATTGCCAGATCTTACGAAATTCTTTCCCGCGTGAAAATTAATAAGTGTGTTTATGTTCGGGATGACCAGTATGAGTTTCCCTTGCTTTTAGATTCGGCCAGAACTTCGAGGAAGAAAGGACATCGGTTCGGTTTAATTGATTCAGGAAAGCTTGATTGTGTTCAGCTTGAATGGCTGGCTCAGGAAGGGGCTGACCTTTACACCTCGGATGAGACTAGGCCCAAGGCTGCGGAGCTTATTGTTCTCAACAAGGCCTGCAAAAAAGGCGCGGCTATAATGGCCTATTTTCATCACCGGGATTTGGAAACAGCGGAGAGCGAAAATCTTATTTCTTTTTTTGCACTCAAAGAGATGGGAAGAAGCGGCATCTTTATCCATCTTTCCAATAAAGAAAAGAAGCGTGAGAATTCTTTTCTCAGCGAATTGGCCTCTGATTGTCGCAGAGGAGGAAGCTGGCTTATCTATTATCACCACCGAGAGCTTTTTCCTCAGCTTGAGGATCTGGCAGGAAATGGAGCCTGGATCCATGTCTCTGACCGAAGCCTCAAGGAGGATCGGGATCTTACTCTTTTGTTAGATATCATCAAGGCTTCTCATGCACAAGGAGTGAATCTTATTTTTTATCTAGAGAGAGGGATGAAATTTGCCTCAGTCGAAACTCTGCTTGAGGCTGGGGCAATTGTCCTTTTCAAAACTTTTCCTTCTGACTACAAATCTCCATTCAAACAACTTGAGGAAAAAGCCAAAAAAAAGAAACTCGATTTCCGCGCCTACTATCTCCACACCACCTTTCTTGCTTGATTTTTTTTCGCTTGGCCCGAAAAGGTATCGCTTCCACAACTAATTGCGTTTAGTGCACTCCTTTCTACAAAATATTTGATTAAAATTTATTTTTTTTTAAAAAAGGTATTGACATTTATGCAAAATAGTTTATAAATACATTAGAATTTATTTGAGAGGCGAATGCGCTGAAGAGATATTGAAATGATTACGATGCTGGGAACCTTCGTCTATCTGAGGCGTAGAAAACGTAAGTAGCGATGAAGATTGCTCTACTATGCAGCTCGAAAGTAGGGGTAGCAGCTTCGTTAAATCGACGCCATCTCGAAGAGAAAAGTGAGGAGGAAGAACCTCCGCCTGATCTTCTTGCTGAGTGCGACTCTGACGAAACAATCCAAGCCATCCAAAAAGTACTTGAAGAGCGCTATCAAGTTTTTCGCATCGAAGCTGATGAGAATGCTTTTGAGCGCCTCAGAGAAACAAGGCCTCATCTTGTCTTCAATATCGCCGAGCGCCTTAGCGGGCCCAACCGTGAATCCCACATTCCTTCCATTTGCGAAATCCTGGAGATTCCTTACACTGGATCAGACCCGCTAACACTTGGCATTTGCCTTGATAAATCGCGGGCCAAAGAAATTCTTTCCTATCATGGAGTTCCCAACCCGGCCTTCTGGACTGTGGAAAGAGCTTCCTCGATTCCTGAAGATATTCAGCTGCCGGCGATAATCAAACCGCTTTACGAGGGCTCGAGCAAAGGCATTCGCAATAATTCTGTGGTCAAGGATTGGAATGAACTGCGGACCCGCATTCAAGAAGTTGTCTCGCTCTACAGGGAGCCTGTGATTGTCGAGCGCTTCTTGAACGGTCGTGAATTTACTGTTGGGGTGCTGGGGAATTATCCTCAACTGGAAATCTTGCCCATTGTTGAAATAGATCACAGCCTGCTCCCTGAGGGAGCGATGCCCATCTATTCTTATGAAGCAAAATGGATCTGGGATACACCTGAGCAGCCTCTTGAGATTTTCAAATGTCCTGCCCAGATCTCCTCGGCTTTGAAGTGCCGAATTGAAGATGTCGTCACAAGGACCTGTCTCGTCCTCCGCCTCAAAGATTGGTGCCGGATCGATATTCGACTTGATGAAAAAGAGGAGCCCAATATTCTTGAGGTGAATCCCTTGCCCGGAATCCTTCCCAATCCTGAAGAGAATTCCTGTCTGCCAAAAGCTGCGCGCACTGCTGGCTATTCCTATTCAGCGCTCATCCATCGAGTTGTTCATGCAGCGATGGAACGTTATGGACTGAAGATCCGGCTCCGAGCTTCGGCGTTCAAATCGAAAAAAAGGATGGTCAAAACTCCAGCCTCTTGGGGATTTACCAAATGAGAAAAAAGGCAATCAAAGTCGGCATTGCTTACAATGCTTATGAGCCCGTCTCTCTGAAGTCCAAAGAAAGACTTTCTGAAGAGTCTGTCGAGCAGATGGCTCATCAAGTTGGTGATGCTGTTACAGCGCTGGGATATTCAGCCATATTCTTCCCCTTGAAAAAAAGTTTTATGGGTTTTTTTAAACGCCTCAGTCAGTTTAAAGTTGATGTGATTGTCAACTTGTGCGAGGGATTCTGCGGTCGGCCCCAGTATGAGGCCAATGTGGCTGGTGTTTTTGAGCTGGTCAGAATTCCCTTCACGGGCAATACCTCTAAGACCCTTGCCCTCTGCCAGAACAAGAACAGGACAAAAGCTATCCTTAAATCTTTTGGCTTGCCGACAGCCAAGAGCAAACTCATGACCTCCGCTGATTATGTCCTCAATCTTGCCTTTCCTCTGATTGTCAAGCCAAACTCTGAAGATGCAAGTCTGGGAATCTATCCCAAGTCGGTTGTCTTTGATCAGAAAAATCTTTCCCGGCAAATCAAGAAAATTCTCCGCAAATACAAGCAGCCTGCTCTGGTTGAGGAATACATTGAAGGTCGGGAGTTCAATATCTCTCTCCTCGATGGGGATAGAATGGAAGCACTGCCTGTCTCTGAGATTGACTTTTCCAGATTACCTGAAGGAATGCCTCGCATCTGCAGCTATGAAGCCAAATGGTTTGAGGACCATATTCTCTTCAACAGCACCCCACCCATTTGTCCGGCTCGGATCTCTGACTCTCTGCGGAGTAAGCTCCAGCAAACTGCTTTGGCTGCGGCCAAGGTCATGGGATGCCGTGATTATTCCCGGGTGGATCTGCGCATGGATGAGAATGGCCGGCTCTATGTCCTTGAGGTCAATCCCAATCCTGATATCAGCCTGAATGCAGGATATGCCCGGGCCTTGGCTGCGGCAGGAATAGATTATAAGGATTTCTGGAAGCGGATGATTGAAAATGCCTTGAGGCGAAAAGAAAGGATATGATTCGGCCCATGGAAAAAAAAGACAGGGAGAAAGTCCTCCATATCGTCGAGGACACTGACATGTTCACTCCAATTGAGATCTCATTTGCTGAGGAGCAGATCGATATCTATCTCAACAAACCGAATCAAAGGGACTATTTCCTGGTTGTTGTCGAGAATGAAAAGAATGAAGTTGTTGGCTACATGTCCTACGGTCCGACGCCTCTCAGCGAAGGCACCTATGATCTTTACTGGATGGCTGTTGCGCCGAAGGAGCAAAGCCGCGGCTATGGTAAAGAACTCGTGCACTGGCTGGAAGAACAGGTCATGGAGTCGAAGGGCCGGATGATTGTCGCAGAAACGTCTTCCCAGCCCAAATATCATTCCACTCGCCAATTCTATCTCAAGTTAGGATACAAAGAGGCTTCGCGCATCGCTGACTTTTATAGGCCAGGCGATGACCGAATCATTTATGTCAAATATTTTGCTTAAAAGGAGTTTAAAAAGGAAAGATGGACGAATGGCAGGAAATTCTGAAAGGCAGTCTCAAAACTCCAGAGGAGATTGCCCAATACTTTGATTTAGACCTGCAAGATGTGAGAAAGATAGCCAGAGTTTTTAATATCCAAATCACACCTTATTATGCAAGGCTCATCAAACACAAAGGAGATCCCATCTATCGACAGGTTATTCCCGACCCAGCGGAACTCGCTGAGGGCAGCGGCGATGTGGATCCTCTCAGTGAAGATGAAGACTCGCCAGTCCCCAGCATTATCCACCGCTACCCGGACAGGGTCCTCTTCTTGGTCTCTCACTGCTGTGCTTCTTATTGCCGGTTCTGCACGAGGAAGAGAAAAGTCGGAGATCCGAGCAAAATCAGTCCACGTTCCATTGAGGATGGTCTCGGCTATATCCGCAGCCATCCAGAAGTGAGGGATGTTATCATTTCTGGCGGTGACCCGCTTATGCTTGGCGACAGGAAACTCGAATACATTCTCAAGTCCTTGCGAGCCATTCCTCATGTCGAGATTCTGCGCATAGGGACAAGAATCCCCTGTTTTTTGCCCCAGCGGATTACACCAAAACTTGTGGCCATGTTAAAACGCTACCATCCCCTCTACGTCAATGTCCATTTCAATCATCCAGATGAAATAACAGATGAGGCTTCTAGAGCTCTCAATCTTCTGGCTGATGCAGGAGTTCCTTTAGGGAATCAGACTGTCCTGCTCAAAGGAGTGAACGACGACCCTCAGGTGATGAAGCGGCTGATGCAGAAGCTTCTCGTCATCAGGGTCAGGCCCTATTACATTTACCAGGCTGATTACGTCAAGGGAACTGAGCACCTGCGGACAACCGTCGAAAAAGGATTGGAGATTATGGATGCCATTCGTGGCTGGACTTCAGGCTTGGCCGTCCCCTATTATGTCATTGATGCTCCTGGAGGCGGAGGGAAGATTCCGCTTCTGCCCAAGTATGTCCAATCTGTGACAGATGAGCAGGTGGTTATGCGCAACTATACTGGCGAGGTCTATGTCTACCCGCAAGTCAAAGAAAAGCGCCGCAGAAAGCCTTTGATTCCCCCCTGCTATGACATTCCCAGCCACGCCCATTCACAGTAATACAAGCGCATTATATTGTCATTGCGAGTAAAACGAAGCAATCTCACTAAAAAATATTTGCTTTATGAAATAGCCAGAGCCTGTTCCGAGCGTAGCGAGGAATCTTCTTCCTGCCTCGCGATGACAATGTTATTATTGCGTTTGTATTAGTTTAGATTTCTTCGAGATACTGACTCAAACCAATTTTCTGGACTATCTCCAGAGCCTCTTCCTGGCTTATCCCTCTTCCGAGGCGAAAAGATTCAAGAATGCGAATGATAGAAAGGGCAACTTCTGCTGTCTGACCGACTTCTCGCTGCCTGTCTTTGAGAAAGCTTATCGCTTCAAAGAGAACAGCATTGGCCTCACCGTAGGAAATGGGCTTTCTCACTCCGTGGAGTTTGACCCACTGGGGCCGACTCAAAACATCATTGACATGGGATTGAATGAGGAAAGTTGCTCTGCCGATGAGCTTGAGATTGCTGGGGCTGACATTGGTCATGGTGTT
>CAZPAX010000160.1:0-5490 GCA_964584535.1 uncultured Eubacteriales bacterium | reverse complement strand
TTAATGGATGGGTCCTGTCACAGCGCGTCCCCGTCTGACTCCAAAAACCTTGACTGGCCTAACACCCTTATGATAATGTCTGACCCCGAAAGCCAGTTAATGCAGGCCTAAATCTCTGACCCCGGGATCGGTTTTAGTTCTGAGGAGGAATTATGGACAATCAGCCCAAAATTGCACCTTTTTTAAAAAATTGTCTGTACTTGTTATCTCTGGCTTTCCTTCTTTCGGCTTTTTTAAGCTGCACTCAGAAAAAAGGCGCTCCGGCTGATCTTGTTTTGCTCAACGGCGATGTTTACACTGTTGATGCTGAAAATCCTGTTGCCGGGGCTGTGGCGATTCAAGGAAATAAAATCATTGCTGTCTGCAAAAAGGGTGAGGAAGCTCGGAAATATATAGGAGAGGAGACTAGAGTCATTGACCTTGGTGGAAAATTTGTCCTCCCAGGAATTATCGACGCTCATGTCCATTTCGCAAGTGCTGGGGCTTTGATCAATGACGCCAACCTGATGCTTGTTTCTGATGGGCAGGGCTTAAGAAAAGAAATAGGCAGAGTCGTCGAAATTGTGGATGACGGGGAATGGATCAGCGAAGGACTCTGGGGAGCTTATGAGCAGTGGGCTTTAGGTGATTCTGGACAGGCAAAACGAGAGGCCCAGAAACCGTGGCGGCCAAACCGTTTTATGATTGATGATTTGACACCGAACAATCCCTGTTTCCTCTGCCGATTTGACCGCAAGGAATGGTTGGCCAACACGGCAGCTCTCAAAGCTTCGGGCCTGGAAAAGGTGCGGCTGGAGGGGATGGAGATAGGTAAAGATGGTCAGCCGACTGGTATCATTTTCCGGCCTTCCCCTGCCTTTGAAAGGCTGGTCAAGGCGAGAAAACCAAAATCCGAGCAAAGGTTGCTGGATGAAAATCGGGCTGCCTTGCGAGCTCTCCGGGAAGCAGGCATTGTCGAAATTCATGACATTGCCACGGCCGATCAGACTCAGCGATTCATCGAGCTTCAAAAGAATGGAGAATTGACCTGCCGGGTATGGCTGAGGCCTGATCTTTCTCTAGGATCTAAACTGAAGGAAAAGGGATTGACCATGGGGCTTCACCCCCAAACAAAAGTGAAAGATGGCTGGCTTCGCTATGGAGCTCTAAAAGGTTATATTGACGGTATCATGGGGACTCATGGGGCTCTCTTTTTTGAACCTTACAATGATGAGCCCCAAAATTATGGCCACTGGCGGGTTCATACTTCTGACGACCCTGAGCTCAAAAAGGGAAACATGGATAAAATGTATCAGCTGATTAAACAATGTCTTGAGGCTGGCTTTGTCCCCAATGTCCATGCCATTGGCGATAGGGGCGTGGCTGAGATGCTCAATCTCTATGAAAGGCTGAAGAGGGAGCTCCGAATGGATTTGAAAGGCTTCCGGGTCATCCACGCTCAGGTCATTCGTCCTCAGGATTTTCCCCGCTTCAAAGCTCTAAATGTCATCGCTGAGGTCAATCCTTATCACATCTCAGACGATATGCGCTGGATGGAGGAGAGGATAGGCCATGAAAGATGCAAAGGAGCTTATGCTTTTAAATCCCTTCTTAGCTGCGGAGCTCGCCTGAGCTTTGGTTCTGATTGGCCGGGAACGACTGCTGCCCTCTACCACATGCATCCCAGATATTTGATTTATGCGGCGGTGAGCCGGAAGACATTGAAAGGTACACCACAGGATGGCTGGTTCCCTGAACAGCGCATATCTCGAGAAGAGGCTATCAGGGCCTATACAATCAACAACGCCTATGCTGCCTTTGAAGACCATATCCGGGGATCCTTAAAGGCTGGCAAACTTGCCGATATCACCATCTTTGACCGGAATCTGCTCACGATTCCTGAAGAGGAAATTCTCAAAGCAGAAGTTGCCTTGACCATTGTCGATGGGAAAATCGTTTTTGAAAAAAGATAGCTAGAGCTTCAAAATTTTTATCCTTCCTGTAATGGCTAGGGTGATTCTGTATCTCCCCCAGGAATTGGAGATGGAGATGGAAGCCAGGTTAGAGACAGTCCCTTGGGGATGAAAGGTGGGGCTATTGTTGGCCTGAATGCTCACTCCCTCAAGGTAACTCTTTTCTTCAAGTTGCCAGATCTTCTTCTGCTCATCATATTTTTCAATAGCATAGCTTTCTCGGCCAAATTTAATCCTTATCGATCGGCCCTCGAATATAGCTTTGAATCGTGCATAGTTGAGGCGAGAATTTATTTCCCAAACAGCTTTCTTCAGCTTGTACTTTGGGGCAAGGTTCAGAAAAGAAGTGCTGGCAAGCACGATAAGGAAGCTCAGCAAGAAAAGGGAAATCACGATTTCCAGAAGGGAGAAGCCTCTTTTCATTCAAAATTCCTTCCACTCCAGGACTTTTAAGAGAGGAAGATAGAGAACAGGGCTTTTTGTTTTTGGTGTGGCCAGCGAAGAATAATCTTCTTCCAATACTCGCTCATCGAAGGCGATTTTCAATGTATTTTCATTAGAGATGTAGTCAGACACCTGGAGGCTGCCCATAATATGGACTGCCTTTCTCTCCCCCTCGATGGCCAGGCCTTTTCCTGAGGCAGTAAGGTGGGCTTGGATTTTTATTTCTTGAGGCGAGTCTTGTCCAATGACAATTTCCCCATCGCTTTTCTTGTTTGAAAAGAAATCTCTGCCAGTGGCAAAAATGATCAGCTGAGAGTTCGATTCTTTGAGATAGGGCGCTCCTTCTTGCCATCTGATTCCTTGCTGGATGAGGTGGGAGGAGAGAGTAATTCTCTCTGAAGAAATAATGGTTAAATTGACTCCCTGGAGAATGGAGGGAATCTCTCTGTCCTTGACCAGATGCGCCTGGCCAGAAGGACCAACAACGCCTCCCCCAAGCGAATTGATTTTTCCGTTGACAATAATTATGCCCAGAGGGATAAAATCATAAGAAAAGCTCTCCCCGGGCGTAGTAAAATAAGTCTTGCTTTTTGAGGGATTGAATCTGAGCATCCAGCAGCCTGCCGAGTTTCGGAAAGAGAGAATCTGAAAGCCATCTTCAATGGCTGTCACCATTTCTTCCAAATCTCCCTGGACAAAAATGCCTCCCAGACCAAGGTCATCTTTAATTAAGTAAACTCCTTCAGGGACAGGTTTATCTGTCCCCTCCAGCCCAAGCAATGTCCTCAGCCGAAGGGGAGAAAGATTTTGAGGGTAAAAAATGTTTATTTTCAGAGCCTTGCTCAGCAAGGATGTTGCCTCTTCGGGAAGGAGTTCTTTCTCAGAAAAGCTTATCTGGAGTTGAATTTGATTTTCCTGGGAAGGGAGAAAGGATATCCTGTTTTTTTCCATAAATTCCTCTTTTTTCGACTGGTCAAGCTTTTTTTCGATGAGCAAGGGGAAAAAGGGAAGCGGGATGTGGCCTGCAGCAATTTCTAGATAGGCCAGCAAAGTCGATTTTCTTCCCGGCTTGAAATTCTTAACTTTTCCCTCTGAATCGATCATAACTCTGTGAATTGTCAGGAAATAATCTTCTTTATCGAGCATTCGTTCCAGAGAAAAATCTACGGAACTTTTCCAGATTTGCTCCCTCCAGCTTCCCTCAATGACTAGAGGAAGGTTTTGTCCCAGGACTCCCTCTATCATTTTCTGGCCAGAAGCATTTGCCTCTTTCTTGAGATCATCATTCTTTTCTGGCGAAAGAAGAGAAGGAGAGGAAAGCGGAGAAAGGGAAGAGAGGAGATGTTTGAATCCCTGTTTGATCCCATTCTCAGATGAATAGTCGAGGAAAGTGGAATGTTTTTTGAAGGCGCTGAATTTAAGGTAAACCTGGGAGAAGAGAATCAGGCTCAACCCAAGGGTGGAGAAGATAAAAAAAATGAAGACACAAATAAGAGTCGCCACACCCTTCTTTTTCTTGGCCTCAGCGACCAAGGGCGAGGCCAATATTTTTAGGAAAGATATAACTTTCATATCTTTTCTCCTTATCCCTTTCCAGAGTAAGACAGAGTCTGGCCAGATTTGTGGATTTTTCATAATCTGGGTCAAACAAGGTGACCTCCTCTAAAAGAGGCTGGGCAGGAGAGGAGTTCGTTTTTCTCAAGAGTATCTTTTTAACCGGGTCTAAATAGAAAGAAATTTTTTCAAGCAGGAGAAGGCTCGTTTCACCTTGAGAATAAGAAAATTCCAGAGGCAAAGAAAGAACAATGCTGTCTCTTTTAACAGAATCTATGATCTTGACTTCTCCCTTGCTTGAATCAAAAAAACAGATCTCTCTTCCCTTTTTCAAATCCTCTGTTGTCTCAAGAAAGATTCTTGCCTGACCGCAAACCAGATTTCCAAGATGATGAAGTCTTTTTTCTCCGCTGAGGATCATCAAAGAATTGTCACTTTCCATAATGCCCTCGACGACTCCCAGCCTTATAGGCTGGAGAAGAGCCAATCCTGCCTGGAGGAGGTCAATTTTTAGCTTCTCCAAGGCTGAAAAAGCACACAATTTGGTTTCTTCTTCTTGTTTGAGCTTAAAGAATAGGCGACGGGCAAGGCCAAAAAACTCAAGACTGGAAAGAAAAATAATCAGTAAAAGTGATAAGCTGATTAGATTTTCGATGAGTGAAAATCCTCTTTTGGTCATGGCAAAAATCCAAGTTCTTGAGATAAAAAAAAGACAAGATAGGTCCTTTGCTGAGGGTGATTTTCAGAAAAAATTTCAATCTCCACTCTTTTCATTCCAGAGGTGAGATCGTCTATTCTCCATATTCTCCAGAATTTTTCCTCCCTACCTCCTTCAACGACAGCTTCGCTGGCAGAGCCTTCTTCGAGTTCCTTGCTTTCAAAGGGAAGAGCTTTCAGCTGTTCAAGCTTGGAGGTTAACAATTCGGAGATTCGGAGATTTTTCTCAGCCTTTTTCCTGACAACGAGGGCCTGTATGATGAGCTGGGCTGTCCCCATGATGAAAAAAGAGACAAGGAAAAGTGAAAGGAGAACTTCGACTAGGCTGAATCCTCTCTCGCTCATCTTCTCCTCCTCTGAATAAGGGGCAGAGCAGAAGATGTGCCAGGCCGATGGACAAAAGTTTCAGGCAGGGGAGAAGCCAGGGCTGCGGAAAATGTCAACTTTTGTTGAAAAAGGGCTATTTTTTGGTCAACAGAAGGTTACATAAAGGGAGAATAAAGAGGCGGAAATATGGCCTCTTTCAGGGCAAAATATTTAAAAAAATAGAGAAATCCAGCTTGACATTTAATGAAAACATTCTTATTATATATCTAGCTTACATCTCTGTAGCTGTTAAGCTTGAAAATTTAAAAAAAAGCTCTATAATAGAGAAACTTCTTTCTCGGGATAGAAAGAAAAAGATCTTTGAAACAAAAAGCGGAGCGACATTGATCGATCCAATTTGCCTAATTGGCTAGGAAAAGAACTCGCAAGAGTTCTTTTATCAACTGGAGAGTTTGATCCTGGCTCAGAGTGAACGTTGGCGGCGTGCCTAACACAT
>CAZPAX010000159.1:0-5515 GCA_964584535.1 uncultured Eubacteriales bacterium | reverse complement strand
TCCCCGTCCGTCCTCGCTGAAGACCCTCCCACCCACCACCATTCGCTGCGGGCGGTCGGGGACTGGCACCGTGCCACCCATCCATTAAAAAATTAAAGATTTCATGGAGAAAAAGACGCTTGCTTGGCCAGAGAATGCCGATTGACTTTTTTTGTGTTTTGAGCAAAAATTTAGGAGGAAGGTTATTGAGAATGAAAGGCCTTATAAAATCTTTAATCGCACTCCTTTTCTTTTCTTCTGCTTTTTTCCTTGGCTTTTATTTTGGAAGAGAGAAAGAAAAGGAAAAAATTCCTAAGTTTCAGGATGATTTAGAAGGAAGCATTTAATTAGCTATACAGATATTTTTTGGCTTTTCTAATGAGAAAATCCTTCACAGCCTGAGCAGGATTTCTGCATAAAAACATTTTTTTTCTCTGATTTCCTTAATTTCCCTGAATTGCCGATAGAAAATTGTCTTTGCGAGCGAAGCGAAGCAATCTCAGTTTATTTTGATGAGATCGCCACGCACCCAATGGGTGCTCGCGATGACGGGGATAGCGCTTTCCTAATGGCAATTTTGGGTAATTTCTGCGTGATTGACTAATCAAGAGGGGGCACATATAATTAACCTAAAAGTATCATTTAAGGAAGATACGGATCGCAATAATTTTTTATGAAGGATAAAAAATGAATTGGGGAATGTACGGAATCTTAGTCATTTTGGGCCTTTTTATTCTCCTTCTCATCTTTAACCCCAATCTTTCCTGTTTCGGGAAGCGCGTCAAATCTCCTCTCTATCCGCTTTTCCGGAAAAAGAGGGCAAAAAAGAAAACGGAGGACTACGGATTCCGACTTGTTGAGGGAAATCAAAAGCAGAAGGCAGGAGCAAAAAAGGCGCAGACAAAGAAAGCCGAAGATTAGAGATTCCGGCTGGATTAGAAGAGAGTAGGAAGATTTTTTCCAGTGGAGAAAGGATGAAGGGGTGGCCTTTAGATGTCCAGAGTCAAGAGGAGAGAAGAGAAAACTGAAAAAAGAGTTCACGATTTTTTTTGGCTATTTCTTTTTTTGATCGGCCTTTTTTCTTCGCTTTTCCTTCTTCAATGTAGAAATGCTCCTCTTATTATTTTGCCTTCTCCAATGGAGAGAATGGAGGGATATGCTTCCTTGAGCCTCAGCGGAAGCCAAGGATCGGCCAAATCAAAATTTTCATTCCTTCTCGAGCTTCCCCGGCAGGGGCAGATCGAAGTTTTTGATCTCTTGGGGAGAACTGTTTATCGCCTTTTGATCGAAGGGAGTGAGGCCTACTTTATCCTGCCCTCAAAAAAAGTTTATTGGCAGGGAGGAAGGGAGGAAATCATTGAGAAATTTCTGGGATTTGCTTTGAGTCCGGAAGAGATAGGAAGCCTTTTGAGTGGACAGTGGAAGAGGCGAGGGATTGAAGAAGGAAAATGGAATATTGAGAGGGATGAAAAAGACAGAGTTGTTGCTGCTTCAAGGAACGACCTCCGCTTTGAGATTAGACAATTTTTCCCGCAAAGCCCTGTGGCCCGCCTTGTCTTTTTCAGACACTCCCTGGGCCGAGGACGACTGAAAATTTTGAACATAAAGTTCAACCAGCCACTTAAAGAGGCTGCCTTTTCCTTATCTTTTTTGCAAGATTTTGCTCCTTGCACCTGGGAAGAAATTGAGAGAATGCTGGGAAATGAGAATTAGGTCTTTTGCTAAAATTAATCTCGGTCTGGAAGTGATAAAAAAAAGGGAAGATAATTATCATGAAATCAGAACCCTTTTCCAGTCCATAGATCTCTCTGATGTCTTGGATATCCATCCAATCGAGAAGAACGAAATCCGTCTTAGCGGAAATGATAAATCGATTCCCTGGGATGAACGTAATCTCATTTTCAAGACAGTCCGCTTCCTCAAGGAGAACTGCCAGATAGCCAAGGGTGTGGAGGTCCGAGTGACCAAGAATATCCCTCCGGGCAAGGGCTTGGGGGGAGGGAGCAGCAATGCTGCCATGACTCTTTATGCTTTAAATAAGATTTGGAGACTCGGACTAAAGAAGGAAGATCTCCTCCAGCCAGCAAAGAGACTGGGAGCTGATGTGCCCTTTTTTCTTGAGGGAGGATTGTGCCTCGGATTTGAACGGGGAGACAGAATTGTTCCTTTGCCTGACCTTGAGCCCTTGCCCTGTGTTTTGGTTTTTCCCCCTTTCCCCATCCTCAGTTCTGATATTTATGGGCATCTTGAGCCATTCTTGACTTCAATGGACAAAGACAGTAAAATTAACAGGTTTTTAGAGTCTGGTGAGCTTAGCTTTTTGGAAAATAGATTAGAAGCGACAATTTTTCACTTATATCCTCAGTTAAAAGCTATTAAGAGCCGTTTCCAGAGCCAGGGAGCTCGATTGTCGTTGGTCAGCGGAAGTGGCTCAGCTGTCTTTGGCCTTTTTCTGGAAAGAGAAGAGGCTATAAAGAGCCTCGAGGAGCTAAGGAAGATCTCTCCTGTGCTTCTCGTTGAGACTTTATCGCGAGAGAGTTACTGGAAGAGATTAGATGCTGGGGTGTAGCCAAGCGGTAAGGCAGCGGACTTTGGATCCGCGATCCGGAGGTTCGAATCCTCCCACCCCAGTTAAAAATTGAAGAAGGAAAAGAGGATACGATGAAAGTTTTTTCTGGCTCTTCCAATGGGACTTTGGCCAGGGAGATTGTGGATTACTTGAAGATTGATCTGGGAAAATGTGTTCTGGAGCGGTTCAGTGACGGAGAGATCCATTTTTACATTGATGAGAACGTGCGTGGAGAGGATGTCTTTATCATTCAATCTGGAGCCTTTGATGCCAATTTCCACCTCATGGAGCTCTTTTTCATGATGGATGCTTTTAAGCGGGCCTCTGCCGAGAGAATAACTGCTGTGATGCCCTATTACTGCTATGCTCGCCAAGACTGGAAGGATAGACCAAGGGTACCAATCTCAGCCCGGCTCGTGGCAGATTTGCTTGAACGGGCAGGGGCTGACCGGGTTTTGACCATGGATCTTCATTCTCCACAAATTCAGGGCTTTTTTTCCATACCTGTCGATAACTTGATGGCTGGTCCTGTTTTGGCCAGATTCATCGAGACTCTGAACCTGGAGGATTTGACCATCGTCTCCCCCGATGCAGGAGGTGTGGGCAGGGCAAGAGGGTTTGCCAGGAGGATGGGAGCAAAGCTGGCTATCATCGACAAACGGAGGCCTTCTCCCAATGTGGCTCAGGTCCTCCATGTGATCGGCGAGGTTAAAAATCAGAATGTGGTCATCCTCGACGATATCGTTGATACTGCCGGGACTCTTGTCCTCAGCGCTGAAGCCTTAAAGAGAGAGGGAGCCAAGAGGATTTTTGCTGCCTGCACTCATCCCGTGCTTTCAGGGAAGGCTGTTGAAAAAATAGAAGATTCGAGTCTGGAGAAGTTGATTGTGACTAACACCATCCCTCTCACAAAGAAAAGCGAGACCTCGCAGAAAATCGTTGTCCTCTCCGTTGCCGAGCTTTTTGGAGAAGCCATTCGGAGAATAAATGAAGGGAGCTCAGTGAGTTCTCTGTTTGTCTAAGGAGGAAAAAAGATGGGCTTCGTCATCAAAGCTGAAAAAAGGGATGTTTTCGGGAAGAATGCTTCCCGTCGGATAAGAAAAGGAGGAAAGGTTCCGGCTATTCTCTATGGTGAGGCAAAAGCCAGCATTCCTCTCATTTTGGACAAGAAAGATATCTTCAGGATTCTCAAATCCGAGACAAGAGAGAATACGATCTTCAAAGTCACTTATGATTCTGAGAGCAGGGACACGATGATTAAAGAAATGCAAAAAGATCCGACAACAGATGAGCTTCTCCACATTGACTTGATTCAGATTGTCATGGATAAAGCTATCCGGGTTTCTGTTCCTATTGTTCCTCTAGGTGAGGCCATTGGAATCAAACAGGATGGAGGTTTTGTTGATTTCATGACCCGAGAAGTGGAAATCGAATGTCTGCCCAAGAATATCCCCGAGCACATTAATATTGATATCTCCAATCTTCATCTCCATCAGTCTCTTAAAGTGGAAGACATCTCTCTACCTGAAGGAATAAAGATCATTACCGATCCCCAGACTGTCTTGGTTCTTATTGAGCTTCCCCATAAAGAAGAAGAAGTGGCAAAGGAAGTTGTGGAGGAGGTCATCAGCGAGGAGAAAGAGCCTGAAGTTATCAAGAAGGAAAGGGTTGAAGAGGAGAAAGAGAAGGAGTAATATGTGTGGGCAGTGGTTGGACTGGGGAATCCAGGAAGAGTTTATGCCGAGACAAGGCATAATGTGGGTTTCGTCTTTATAAATAAGCTGGCCAGGGATTGGAAGGTGAAATTGAAGAAAAAGTATGGAGCGAAAATAGCTGATGTCGAAAGGGAAGGTGAAAAAGTGATTCTAGCCCAGCCTCAGACATATATGAACCAGAGCGGGCTTGCAGTCCGGCAAATTCTCGAAGCTAAAGGTCTTGCCCCAGAGATGCTTGTCGTTGTCTATGACGATCTGGATATACCCCTAGGAGAAATCAGGATCAGAAAAGCGGGAGGCCCAGGGACTCATAAAGGGATGAGTTCTATTGTGGAAGAAATGAAGACCACGAAATTCCCCAGGATTCGGGTGGGGATTGGGCCCCTATCCTTTGATCAGGATGCAACGAAGTTTGTTCTTTCTCCCTTTTCAAAAACTGAAAAGGAATTCCTGGAGAAGAGCTTGATCAAAGCCCAAGAGGCGTTGAGAATGATTCTGGCTGGCGAGATTGAAGAGGCCATGAATAGGTATAACCAGAAGCGGAAAAGCGGAAGGGATACCGAAGATATGGCCTGAGTTCAGAAAGCTCTCCTTGTTCCTTCTTTCAAGGAGAAGGAGCTTTGATCCATAAGGAGGTCTCGATGAGACAGTATGAAACAGGTTTTTTGATCGTCCCCAATTTGTCTGAAGAAGAAACAGAGAAGATCATCCTTCAAATGGCGGACATTGTTTCCCAGAGAAAGGGGAGGATGATTGAGCAGGAAAAATGGGGGAAAAGGAAGCTGGCTTACCCTATCAAAAAATGTGATGAAGCCTTCTATGTCTTTTTCCATTACGAGGGAGAATCGGATATTCCTCAGGAACTGGCCAGGCGATTCCGGCAAATGGATACCATCCTCCGTTATCTGACGCTGAAAAAGGACGGGAGAGAGAATATTCGGAAGAAGAAAAAAGCGATTCCAGAAGCCGCAAAGAAGGGGCTCTCCCTGGAAGAGGAAAGTTCTGAGGAGATTCAGTTCAGACAGGAGGAGCTGAGGCCTGAAAAGGAGAGGGAGAAGAAATAAGATGGTAAAAGAAGATAGAGTCGAGAGGAGCCCTTTCCGGAAATTCTTTCCGCCTAAGAGAAAAGTCTGTCGTTTCTGTCAAAGGAATGCCAAATCAAGGTGCAGGAGGAGGAGCGGCGACGCATCGCCCGTGAGCTTCACGACGAGGTCGGCCAGTCGCTCACCGGGCTGATCATGAGCCTGGACAC
>CAZPAX010000158.1:0-5553 GCA_964584535.1 uncultured Eubacteriales bacterium | reverse complement strand
ATGCTAATTTTGGCTTTTGTCTGGGATGAGGCCAGCCTTAAATCTGGCTTGGGGAGAATCAAATCTGCTTCAATTTCCACGGACTGAGTCAAAGAGGAGATGTCGACAGGGCTGGTTCTGACTTTATCTTTTATCTTGATTGTGCTTTCCGGTCCCTTGACGAGTACTCTCGAAGGAGCCACATCAATTTTTTCTATCTTGAATCCTTGCTGCAATTTTCCGATGAAGTTCGGCACCACATCCAGCATGGCTTCTCTGGTATTCTCCAGTTTCAGACTCACCTTGTTAGGAGAGATCCTGACGACTTCTGCTCCTTCAGGGACAGTGATCATGTTTTTGTTCAGGGGATATTCTTCCTGGTAGACAGTCGCTTTTTCTAGGTTCAGTTTGGCAGAGACATTGGCTGCTGTGATCTGGTTTATGAGGCGATTGGGAGCACGGATGGTGACATCAATAGTTGCCGAAGGCTTTTCCACCAATTCCATCTGGGGCGGAATATTCAAAGTCTCCAAAGGAATGATAAGAGGTTTCTCGGAGAAAATCTTTTCTTCAGGAATAAGAGTCAGCCAGAGAATAAGGGCTAAAACAAAGGAGAAAAGCTTGAGTGCCCAATTCCTCAAAAATAGATTTTTGATAAATCTTATCATCTTTTTTTCATATAGCTGAGTAAACGCTCCCTGAGTTGTTCTTTGTCCAGGGCTTTCTCCAGGCGTCCCTTAACCGCAAGAGACACAGCTCCTGTTTCCTCAGAAACAACGATCACCGGTGCATCTGTTTCCTGGGAAAGGCCGATGGCAGCCAGATGCCTAGTTCTTGCCAGAAACTCTTCTCCCAGATTGTTGGAGGCAGGCAAGGGAAGAAGGCAGCCAGCAGCCAGGATTTTATTTCCTTGAATGATGACAGCTCCGTCGTGAAGGGGAGAGCGTGGAAAAAAGATGCTGATCAAAAGATCCTTGGAAAGCGAAGCATCCATTCTTGTGCCCCGGTCGGCATAACTCTTCAATGAAATTTCTTTTTCAACGGCAATCAAAGCCCCGATTTTCTTTTTGGAAAGATAATCCGTAGCTAGAAAAACATCTTCCAATTTTTCCTGGAAAGACCGCGTAGAAAAAGGCCTGCGAAAGGATCGGGAACCGATACCGGTCAGAAATCTTCTGATTTCCCCCTGGAAGAGGACGATCACAGCAATGATTAGATAGGTGATGAAGTTTTTGATGAGCATATGGGAAATGGTCAGTTTTCCCCATCTGGTGATCAGAAAGAGGACACCAACAACACCGAGGCCAATGGCCAGTTGATAGGCCTTCGTGTCTTTTATCAACTTGAGAATGGAATAGACAATAAAGGCTAGAAAGAGGATATCCAAGAAGTCAAGAAGAGTGAAATGAGTAAGAATGTGGATGGCATTAGTAAACATAATGGTTCTTTCTTTGCTCCTTATGACTGGAGCTTGAACTCTCATTCAGGATGGCTTCAGCAACAAGGACAGCTTTTTTTACAGCATTGACATCGTGGACTCTCAAGATATGGGCGCCACGGAGAACACTCAAAACAGCCGAGGCAATTGTCCCCTCCAGTCTTTCCTGGGGAGGCAGATTCAAGATTTTTCCGATAAAAGATTTTTGGGAGACACCAATCATGATCGGCCGATCCAGCTCTTCAAGAAAGGATAGATTATTGATTAAAACTAGGTTGTCCTCCAGCCTTTTGCCAAAGCCTATACCTGGATCAATGAGAATATTCTCCTTTTTTATCCCATAAGCCTGAGCCTTCTCAATCCTCTCTTTAAGGAAAGATTTGACCTCAGCCAGCAAATCTTCATAAAAAGGGTCAATCTGCATAGTTTTCGGAGTGCCCTTCATGTGCATCAGAATTGCTCCTGCTTCATTTTCTGCAACAAGAGGAACGATCCGAGGGTCAAAACGGAAGGAGCTGATATCATTGATAATATCCACCCCAGCCTCCAAGGCGGCCTTGGCTACCTCATATTTTGTTGTATCGATGGAGATAAGGGCATCGGTTTTTTCCTTCATAGCTCGAAGGACAGGGATAACTCGGCTTATCTCCTCTTCAGGGGGGACAGGATCTGAGCCGGGACGGCTGCTTTCACCGCCAATGTCAATGATTTGAGCGCCCTCAGAGACAAGCTCCAATCCCCTCTCTATCGCCTTATCTTTTTCTAAATAGAGGCCTCCATCGAAGAAGGAATCTGGAGTGATGTTTATGATCCCCATGAACCAGGTCTTCGGGCCTAAAAGGAATTCTCTGCCTCTAACCTGGAAATGATATTCTCTTCTCACCTCTTATGCTTTTTATGCTTTAGCCAAATCGGGCTTTTCCAATGGCTTAATTTTTTTGACCTCTTTTTCTTCCCCTTTCTCTTTTTCCGATATCTCCTTTTTTTCTTCCGCCAACTTCTTTGCCTGGACTCTTTTTTTGCCTTGGACGATTTCGTCTATTTCCTCGGAATCCAGGACTTCCTTTTCGAGAAGGGCTTCAGCAATCTTTATCAGCTTGCTCTTGTTTTTTTCCAGAAGCTCCTGAGCACGGTTATAGTTTTTGGTGACGATCTTTTTCACTTCTTCATCGATGCGTTCAGCTGTTTTTTCGCTGAAGTTCTTGTTCATGGCCAGATCCCGACCGAGAAAGATAAGGTCATCCCGCTCCCCAAAGGTTAAGGGGCCAAGATCAGACATCCCCCATTGACAGACCATCTTCCGGGCAATTTCCGTGGCTTTCTCGAAATCATTGGCAGCTCCCGTGGTTGTTTTGTCAAGGATGAGGTTTTCGGCAACCCTTCCTGCGGAGAGGACTGAGAGCTGGGCTTCCAGATAATTCTTGGAGTAAGTATAGCGGTCATCAAGTGGCATCTGCTGAGTAACACCTAAGGCCAGGCCTCTGGGAATGATTGTGACTTTGTGGATAGGGTCTGCTTCCGGAATAAGAGAGGCAACAAGGGCATGACCGGCTTCATGATAGGCTGTGCTCTTTTTCTCTTCTTCGCTGATAATCATGCTCTTTCTCTCAACGCCCATGAGCACTTTATCCTTTGCATTTTCCATATCATTCATCATCACTCTATCCTGGCTATTTCGAGCTGCTAAGAGAGCGGCTTCGTTGACGAGATTGGCCAGGTCAGCGCCGGAGAATCCTGGTGTTGAGCGAGCCAGAACCTTGAGGTCGACATCTTTGGCCAGGGGAATTCTTTTGACATGGACCTTGAGAATATCCTCTCTTCCTTTGACATCAGGCATGTTGACAATGACCCTGCGGTCAAACCTTCCTGGCCGGAGCAGGGCACTGTCCAGGATATCCGGCCTGTTGGTGGCAGCAATGAGAATGATTCCTTCATTGGAGTCAAAGCCATCCATTTCGACCAGGAGCTGATTGAGAGTTTGCTCCCGCTCGTCATGGCCTCCGCCCAAGCCTGCTCCTCTCTGCCTTCCGACAGCATCGATCTCATCAATAAAAATTAGGCAGGGGGCATGTTTTTTCCCCTGGTCAAACAAATCTCTAACTCTAGAAGCTCCGACGCCAACAAACATCTCCACAAAATCCGAACCGCTAATCGAGAAAAAGGGCACATCCGCTTCCCCTGCAACAGCCCGGGCAAGAAGGGTTTTGCCTGTTCCAGGAGCTCCGACAATAAGCACACCTTTGGGAATGCGGCCGCCCAATTTCTGGAATTTTTGGGGGTCTTTGAGGAAGCCGATGATTTCCTGGAGCTCCTCTTTGGCCTCTTCTACTCCGGCAACATCCTTGAAGGTCACTTTTTTCTGGACGGCGGAGAAAAGCTTTGCCCGGCTCTTGCCAAAAGAGAGGGCTTTATTTCCTCCAGCCTGCATCTGTCTCATGAAGAGAACCCAGAAGAGGATGAGGAGGATGATCGGAAACCAGGTGAAAAGATAAGAGAACCACGGGCTGCGGCTTGTGTCTTTGACAATGATGCTTACTTTGTGTTCGCGGAGAATTTTGACCAGGTCGTCAAATTGAGCGGGAATAACTGTCTTGAAAGTCGTTTCATCATTGTATTTTCCTTTGACCTGGTTTCCGGAGATGGTGACCTCTCCAACCTTATTGTCTTCGACTTCGGTCAGGAATTGGCTAAAATTGACTTCCCTTTTGATCAGATTGGGAGACTGAAGGAGGCTCCAGAGAAGGATGATCACAATTCCGGCAGCCAGCCAAAAGAGCATATTTTTAAATGAGACATTCTTTTTCTTAGGCATTTTCTGTTCCTTTGATATTCCCTATTTTAACACTATTTGGCACAATTGTGAACATAAGTCTTCAACAAAAATCTGGATTTAATAGACACATTTTTTCGCTTCATCTGAAAAGGCTTTAATCAGCTCTGGGTCAGCATCAAAAAAATGATCCGAAGGGGAGAGGATATAGCCACCCCCAGAGCCTGCCTCCTCGAAGCACTGCCTGACCGCCTTTCGAGTTTCTTGGGGAGTGCAGCCCTGAAAAAAGTGAAACTGATCAAGACCGCCGATCAGGCAAACGCGATTTCCGATGCAGCACTTGGCTTCCCTGAGATTCGTATCGCCGCTTAAGGCAGGCGGTGTAAAAGTTTCCATTGCCTCAGGTTTCATAGAAGCGATGTTCTCCAGGATGGCCATCATCCCGCCGCAGGTATGATAGACGATGCGCTGGCTTGCCTGGTGAGCAAGGTCGATGAGCTGTGAATCGTAAGGGGCTACAAACTCATCGAACATCTTTGGCGAGATGACTGAAGAAGAAGCATCTCCGCCGCCAAGCTCAACGAGATCAAAGCGAGCTCCTTTTAAAGATTCAACAAAAATTTTTTTTCTCTGCTGGAGGATTTTTAAGAATTCATGGACCCAGTGGGGGTCGTCATAGGTGGCCAGGATGAGGTTTTCGATTCCGTAGAGACAGGCTGCATCCTGCCAGCAACCAGGCTGCCCGCAGATATCAAATCCGCAGATACTGCCCCGGACCATTCCTCTTTCCCCGTACTCTTCAGCTAGATGATTCAATCTCTCAACATCACAGATAGGGCAGGTTGCATATTCAGCCAAGATCTCAATGTCAGTTTTTTCCTTGACCAGGCGCTCGGCTATCCACGATGTGCAGTCAGTCGTCTGCAGGACCATGGAAAGAGTTTTATGGGGAGTGATAAAAGAGTAGCGAGTTGTTTTGTATTCTGTGCCTGGTATATCCTCTGTTTCAACCCGCCAGTTATCCGAGCAAATGCGGTGAGGCTCTAGTGAACCTGGCTCCCCTTGATGGGGGTCATAGTATTCCTCTTCTTTTTCCCGCGGCTTGTGAGCAACTACCCAGAGGATAGGGTCGAGATCAAAATAATCGAAAAATTGATCAGTTGACATTCCCTGCATGTATTTTTTGAGAAAATATTCCATAACATGGTGGGTTGTAACCGGAAGTCGGTCCGGAATTTTTCTCTCCAGAGCTATGAGGAAGCGTTCCTTGGCTTTCACAATTTAAAAAAAGTAAAATTTTTACTTAAATCTCTGCTCTAAAATCCAGGCGTAAAAGTGAACTGGAAGTAAGCGCCTTTGTCTGGCC
>CAZPAX010000157.1:0-5612 GCA_964584535.1 uncultured Eubacteriales bacterium | reverse complement strand
CCGCCTGAAAACGGTTCTTCAGGGTTCTCCAGCCTGAGATAGGCTTCGCCTCCAAAAAGATGAACTTGTTTTACGCCCAGATCGGAAAACTGATCCACGAGTTCAAGCGCTTCTTTTGTCGTTAGTTCTTTCTCTCTCTGAGGGCTCGGCCGGATGAAGCAAAGGCTGCAGCGAAGGTCGCAGGCCCTGGTGAGTTCCCACTGGACAATTTCAAGAGGCCTCTCAAGTTGGTTCTTCCCTCTCATGACTCATTCCCATGGCGATTGCGAGCTGCTTCTTTTAAAGCTTGGAGCTCCCGGTAAAAATCATCCGGGCCCAGTTCTTTAAAATAGCCAAGCCTCCAGAGAGAAAGTCGAGCATCCTGACAGACATGGCAGGCAGAAACATAGCCTTCAGGGTCGATCTTGAACCCAGCTTCAGACCTGGCAAACTCGATGAGCGCGGCCAGGCCTTCCTTGGCGATCATCCAGGCGATTGGCCAGTCCTCGAGACGAAAGCTCTTATACCAGGCATAAAACCCTTCAGGGGCGGGGAAGGTAAGTCCAGCACAATAGCCAGTGTGCACTCTTTTATTTAGGCCGTAATGCCAGTTTCCCGTCTGTAATAACCATGCCTGGCAATCCTCCTTGAAGGAAGAGACATCAAGGCGGGGCAGCCAGTGTTTCAATGTTTCGGGTGCCCTCCCTCCAAGCTGAAGAGGCATAAAATTATTCCAGAGGACGGCTATTCCATGATCAGGCCCCACTGCTTTCATATAATCGTCGAAAGGAATGGCATCTTGTGGACTGATTCTTTCTACATCTTCCAGGAGGGGAAGAGTATTCAGGATAAGAGAATCCGGACCTAGAAGCATTGTGGCTGTCTTGATCAACGCCCTGACCTTGCTCGGAGCTATAAATGTCTGGTGGAAGGGGCTCATGGAAATAAGCAGGCGCTCCATACCTGCAGCCTTCAGCGCCATCAGACGCTCTGCTGCCTCGATCCTCGAAGTGAACCAGCCTCCACCTGTTTCCACAAAATCAAGATAGAATCTTGTCTTTAAGACAAGGGGTATGGCTTCGACGAGGACTGGGAAAACAAGAAATGGTTCACCTCCTCCAAGGTGTAGGGAAGTCTGAGTTAGCCCCAGCCTCTTGAGGTCAGATAAGCAGGACTCTACCTGCTTGATATCCATATCCTCATCTTCGGACCGCTTGGGACCACAGATATAAAGACAGTGCCCGCACTGAGAAGGACACTTTGAGGTAAGCATGAGCCCAAGATAATCGGGCGGTCTGAGCAGTGAATCCATTTATCTTTCCTCAAAGTTCTGGCGAGGCTCGTCTTTTCTGGACATAAAAAAAGCAGGAAATTTCTTTCTCCAGCCATCAAGTATTTCGAGAACCCGCTCAAGAGGGAGACCTCTTATGGGCTCACCCTCCCCAATCCATCCCTGCTTCTGATAAGTTTCCATTAAAGGAGTTCCTTCTAGCACCCGGACAATCCCAAGATAGGGCGGGACCATGGTTTCTTCTGAAAGTTCTGCCATGAAATCCAAAAGTCTGGCAATAGTTTCCTCGGTTTCGAAGGGAAAACCGAAGAGAAAATATAGGCAAGCACTCAGATTCCTCTCTTTGCACCAGCGCACAGATCGGCGAACCTGATGGGGGGAAAATCTCTTCCCCAGCAATCTCTGAACCTCGGGATCGATAGCTTCCACACCAAATCGGATAACGCGAATATGTAACCCAGCTAGCTCGTCAGCAATTTTTTCTGAGAAGCGGTCGATGCGCCAAGATATATCCAGTTGGACAGAGGAAGGCAAAGGGCGCAAGTGTCTTTTGTACTTTTCAAATCGCTCAGGCCGAATGGCCATGACATCGTCAATGAGGGAAAAGGCAGGGATGCCTGTTGTTGCATAGAGATACTGGATTTCGAGGGCAACCTCTTGAGGATTCCTGAGGTAGGGATTTCGGCATGAGATGGCACAAAAAGTGCACCTTCCGCTGCAGCCTCGGGCTCCAATGATAAGATGGTGGGGGAGACGGTCATTGGCAAAGTAGTCGCTAAGATTGACCAAATCTCGGCGTGGATAGGGAACTTCTAGGAAAGAAGTCAAGGGCCTCGAAACATAAATACCACGAGCTTCTAAAATGTTATCTATTTCCAGATCAGGATCTCCTATGACAATCAAGTCGTATTCAGGAAAATTAGAGTGGATAAGGCTTTTCGAAAGCCCCCTGAAAAAGCTCCCGCCGGCAACGATTTTGAGGCCTGGGAATTTTTCTTTCAGCTTCCTGGCCTGGTCGCCGAAACAGCGCGGCCCTTCGGTGGACATGAAAGAAATCCAGAGCTGGGTAGCTTTTTTTTTAGAAACAGCCTCTTCCAGGCTTTTGACCTCCGAGGGCCTTAGGTAGCCATCAATAAGGAAAAATTCCTGGCATAAGGGAGACCGTTCCAGGCCAGAACAGAGGTAAAGCAAGCCCAAGGGAGGCTCTGCTACATGGCCTCGGAGATAGGGGTCATAAGCGTCATCAGCTGGGCTTGAAAAGAGAAGAATACGTTCCATAGAGATTCTTTAGGCGTATTTCTGGACGAGGGAAAGGAGTTCATTTCCGATAAAGTGGTTAATTTCGTAAACGAGCTGTTGGCGCTCGGAGAGGGTCAAGAACTTATGTGCTCGGCCTGCATAACAGAGGTTCAGTCTCTTTTCAAACTCCTGCCCCTCGCGGAAGATAGCCCCTACACGCTCATCTTTAAAATTGAGGGGGAGACGAGGGTAAAGCAAGCTATAATCTTTCATCCCCATAAAGAGATGGCTTCCGATATTCTCAAATCCCTGCTCTTTCATAAAAAATACATCTTGGGCAAGTTCCTCGAACAATGTCTCTTCTGCGAAGGGAATCATGCCCAGAGTATAGCTGATCCCTAACTGTTTGAGAATGTCTAAGGCTTGGCAAACATCATCGGGCTTAGTTTGTTTGTGCATCATGCGGAGAAGCCTGGGCGACGTGGATTCCACCCCAATGAAGACTCTTCGCAAGCCAGCATCCCGAAGCAGAGAGAACAGTTCTGGCTCTACGTCGTCTGCCCGGGCATCGATTTCAAAATGGAGATCCAGCTTTTCGCTCAGAATCCCATGACAAATAGCTTTGACACGTTCTGTGCTTCGGCCGATGAAGTCACCATCGACAATCCATAGAGATTTTACCCCTCTTTCTTGATTGAGGTATTCTAGTTCTTCTAAAACATGTTCTGCAGACCGTGCATGCCAGCCTATCCCGGCTCTATGAAGAAAAAGTGATTCAGCGCAAAAAGAACAGGCATAGCGGCATCCCCGTGCGGTGTTGACAGCTGCTTGTTCATAGCGACCAAGCTGTAGATGGCGGAGTTGAGGCAGCTCATCCAGGTCATGCCCTTCAGGCAAAAGACGTGAAAAATTTTGGCGCGTCGCCAAACCTGAAATAACTGGAGAGGAGGAGCCATTTTTATCAATCCATTCAGCCAGACGAGCTAAGGGCTGTTCGCCTTCTCCTATTACGACACCATCTATCCGAGGGGCTTCTTCAAGAATTGCATTAATGTGAAGGCTTGGCGTGACACCTCCGACGACAACAAAAGGCCCAGGAGCAATTTTCTCTAACAGGGCAAAAGAGGATTTCAGGTTGCCGGAGTTGATGGAGAGTCCGATAATATCGTATTGACCGCTATTAAGTTGCCACGCCAGATTCTCAGAGGAAATACGATCGAGCTCGTTGTCAAAAAGGGCGATCGTATGTCCAGCACCTTCCAGAACTGCACCAAGATATTCTATTCCAAGCTTTTCTACGCTGGTTGTAAGTATGGACAAAACAGGATTAAAGCCATCGAATTTTTCGAAGACAAGTGCGATTTGGCTCATCCAGTGGCCTGGAAATCCTTAATCCCCTTGAGCCTTTGTTTCCAGAGGTTCACCATCCTTTGCTCTAGATTGCCTCGAAGGTGAGTGCAGGGACTTTCGGACCAGGCATTATTGGGGCAGGAACCGCTGCAGAGAGGAAGGTAAAGGCAGGTTTGGCATTCAGCTCGGTCCGTGGCATCTTCCCCCTGGATGACTTGATTGGGGATTTCGGAGTCAGTGATGCGGCCTATGGCCTGGCTGCCATCAGCAAAGTCCTGTCTATAACACTTAAAGATATAGCCGCGGGGTGCAATAACATAGGCATATTCTCTTTGAGCATTGCAATATTTACCCAGGACGCGCTTGGGAAGCCAGTTGACACGGAAGCCCAGTTCTTGGGCTTGTTCCATAAATTCTATCTGAAGCTCCCCCCATCTGTCGTGTGGAAGACGGATTTGTTTGACATGTTTGCATTCTTCTGAAAAGTCATAGAGCTTTGAAAAATGGACAAAAAATGCATTTCCAAAATTTTTTTCGGCTTGGTGAAAACCGAGCTCGTAAAGATGGGCAAGGAGCTCGGAGATATCTTGTTCATTATCTTTATGGCAATGAATGCGAAGTTTGACATCGAAGTAGCGGGCGGAAAGTTCGATCTTCTTCATGATGATGTCAAAATCGCCGATTCCTTTTGGCCCCCGCCTCATGCGGTTATGGATTTCTCGGGGTCCGTCTAAAGAAATCATCAATGTCCGGATTTGGCACTCCTGCCTGAGGACCTTGCACATTTCTTCATCAAGTTTCCAAGCATTGGTATATATTTCCGAGAGAAAGTCGAACTCAAATTTCTGGGCCAGCCTGATAAGAGGAGGCGTGATCTGGCGAATGTCCCGAACCCGGAGAGTGGGCTCTCCTCCATACCAGTGGAGAACAACAGAACGGGTCTCGGGGCTGATGACCCTCTCAAAGAACATAATGATATCTGAAACATCTTGCCGGGATAGAGAAAGCGATGATTTCTTTTCAAAGCAGTAAGTGCAGGCAAAATTGCAGGCCAGAGTTGGAGCCACAGTCAGATCGAGATGATGGCGGTTCTGGCGCCAGTAGAGGCGTTCTAGCGCCACTTGACCAGGCTCATCTTTATCTCTCTCGACCAAAAAACAGTTTCTGAAAAGGGAATCGACGACATCAAGACTGACCAGAATTTCTGCCAGAGCAGGGGACCCTCTTTCTTTGAACCTAGTCAGAAGGCCTGCTTCCTTCTCAGCAAGTTCTGCCACAGCTCCGCTCAGAGTATTGTAAATCAGGGGTCCGTGCCCTACTTTGGCATCGCCAGGCACAATGACATTATAAACAGAAGCTCTAAGAGGGCCTGTCGAAAAAGGAACAAAGGAGTGTTCGCCAACCGGAGTGGAAAGAAGATTCATCAGGATTTCTCAAACAAGGAAGAAAGAAATCCATCCCCCTTTATCAGAAGAGTGAAGAAAGGATTTGTTTGCTTCTGATAGGGTTTAGCCTCTTACACCGGCAACCAAATCATTGGGGAAGGGGCGGAACCATTGTGGCGCTTTGCCCCATTTGGCAGAGCCGATGGCAGAGGAAATTTTGGTTCGTTCTCCCGGATCCTTTACCTCAAAGGTCTTCAAGGTATCCCAAGGGATGCGGAAGAAACGGCCTCCATACCCGATCAAAACATCTTCTTTATTCGAGCCAAAAAGCATTCCTTTCCTCCTTTATTTCCGATTTCTTATCTACA
>CAZPAX010000156.1:0-5625 GCA_964584535.1 uncultured Eubacteriales bacterium | reverse complement strand
GGAGGCTGTGAGGAAAAATATTGAAGAAAATGGAACAGAAAATTTCATTATTGGCATATGTGTCGAGAAAAATTTAGAGGGAAAATCATTGGCCCAGGCAGCAGCAAGCAAAGGAAAATCCATCGAAGACACAGCCATAGAACTTGAACTCATGGGAACAAAATGCATTCCCTTGCAGATGGGTGAAGAGGACATTGAGTACATTATAAAAAAGGACTACGTAGGAACCGGAAGCGATGGCACAGCAACTTTCTACGGGATAGGCCTTCCCCATATCAGGTCCTATTCAACTTTTCTCCATAAGATAAAAAAATATGCCCTGGAGAGAAAAGCAGTCACTTTAGCTCATGCCATTCGCTCTCAGACTTCACTTCCTGCTTCGATCATGAACTGGGATGACAGAGGCTGGATCAAGGAAGGATATAAAGCAGATATTGTTGTCCTTGATCTCAATAATCTCAAAATTAAAACCTCAATTTCCAATCCTCACATGTACTCTCAAGGAGTGAAGTATTTACTGGTCAACGGGAAAGTTGTCATCACTGGAGGCAAATACAACGGCCAACTCCCTGGCCAGGTCCTCAAATTGAAGAAATCCTAAAATATATAGTATCGAGACACTTAGTATTTCTCATGATTTTCTCCTTCTCGGGGAGCAGACGTAGATTTAATTTCCGGCACATCTTGTGCCGAGGACTGCTTCCGAGCCACATCCTCGCGCTCTCCAGAAGTTCTTGACGTCTTTTTGAGTCGCGACTTGCAATCCTATATGATGATTGGATGGTAAATAAGAACAAAGAGGCTCGCTCACCCAGCGTAGCCGAAGCGCCGAGATCTTGGCTAAGTGTTTACCTTCTTTAGGACATAAAAGAAAGCAATAAAAATTCCCAGAAATCCCATCAGAATGAAGGGGGAGTTGATGCCTGCGACATCCGATAAAAAGCCTGACCCGAGGGCTATGATTGCACCTCCCAGCATCTGCGAATTGGAGGCAAGGCTAAAAGCTTGAGCTTGTTTTTTTTCCTCAACTTCATTCCCGACAAAGGACTGCAAAACAGGATAAATGAGGAAAAGAAAGATCCCAAACAAGAGAAGCCCGAAGATAGCAACCTCTTTTACAGGCGCGATTCCGATTAAAAATAAAGAGAGGGAAGAGCCGAAAAGAGCCACAACGCAAAGCCTGAATCTGCCGATGTGGAAGCTCAAAGTGCCAAATAAATAAGAGACCGTTGTCCCAATCCCTATCCAGATCGCAAGATAGAGTCCCGTCTGTCCCATAGAGATATTGAATTTATGGTGGAGAAGAGAGGGAGCAAAATAAATGGCTGTTGCCCAGCACGCACCTCCAAAAAGAAATCCGAGAATATAATTCTTTATTGATTTTGTTGTCTCAATCCAGGAGGATAAATCCGCTTTGTGGATTTCTTGCCTTTTTGAAGAAATTTTTCGAACTGCCAGGAAACTTGTTGTCCCCAAGAAAAAGGCGATTATCGCCCAGATAAAAAGGGGGAGTTTCCAATCGAATTTCTGAGAAATGTACCCCGCAGATAGGAAGGCGATAAATACTCCCAGATTTCCCGAACCACTCTGAATGCCCATAGCAAAATCGATGCCCTGGCTGGGGTGGGTTTTTGAAACCCAAGCGATGCCTATGGGATGATAGAAGCTCAAAAAAATTCTCAGCAAGAGATAAAGAAAAAGAAGAGAAGCAAATGTTGATGAAAGAGGAATTAAAGCCAGGGAAAGGCAGATGCCCAGATAGCTCAGAAGCAACATAAACTTGTATTCAATTCTATCGGAGAAATAGGCAATGACAATCTGAAAGAGAAATGTCACCAGCAATCCCAGGTTGGATAAAATGCCCATATGGGAATATTTATGGATGAGAAATTGCTGGCTGTAGAGAATCGGGAAGGCCATGGGGACAAGCACAGAAGCAGCATCGTCAAGGGCGTGGAAGAGGGAGGCGGAAAAAAGTACCTTTTTTTTCATCTTGAGGAAAGAGAGGATTTATACTAAAGGCGCTCCCGATTGTCAATTTGAATCACCTTAAGCTTGCTTCTAAAGTCCAAATTGAGTAAGTTAAAAGGAAATTGAAATCATTAAGGAGGCCTGATGATTAATAAATTCTCAAGGAGAAATTTTCTCAAAACAGGAATAACCTTTGGTGCTTTTTCGCTTGTCTCTGGAGGAAAAAATCTTGTCAGAGCAGAAGAAGCTACCGGCAAAGTGGTTGTTGTTGCCAGCGGCAATGGCCTGAGAGCTACTGAAAAGGCTATAGAGCTCCTCCGCAAAGGCTCTGACCCGCTGGACGCTGTTATTGCTGGAGTGAATATCGTTGAAGAAGACCCGAATGAAATGGGGGTGGGATATGGCGGCCTGCCCAATGAGGAAGGAGTTGTTGAGCTTGACGCCTCAGTGATGCATGGGCCAACCCACATGGCTGGAGCTGTAGCCAGTCTGAGAAACATCAAAACTCCATCCAAGGTGGCCAAGCTTGTTATGGAAAGAACAGACCATGTCCTCCTTGTTGGAGAAGGAGCCTTAAAATTTGCCAGGGCTCATGGCTTTAAAGAAGAAAATCTTCTTACAGATAAAGCAAGGGAAGTCTGGCTGAGATGGAAAGAAAATCTTTCCGATAAGGATGACTGGCTCCCTCCCAAACCTATTAAGCTTGCCGCTGAATTAGAGCCATATCTCCTTACTTACGGAACAATCAACTGCATTGCCATTGATGCCAAAGGCGATTTGGCAGGGGTCACGACCACAAGTGGGCTTTCCTTTAAAATTTGTGGAAGAGTAGGGGATTCGCCTATTATCGGAGCAGGCCTTTATGTCGATAACGAGGTGGGAGCAGCAGGTTCTACAGGAAGAGGAGAGGCCAATCTGCTTAATTTAGGGAGCTTCACTGTGGTTGAGCTGATGAGCAGAGGTCTTTCTCCAGAAGAAGCCTGCCTCAAGACTCTGGAGAGGATTACCAGGACAACCAAGCTCCTGCCCCGGCTTTTGAACGATGATGGCCTGCCTCGCTTTGGCCTTGATTTTTATGCTCTCAACAAAAAAGGAGAATATGGGTCTGCCTCAATGTGGAGCGGAAGCCGCTTTGCTGTCCATGATGGCCAGGAAAATAAATTGAAAGAAGCGGCCTATCTCTATAAGAGAAAAGGGAAAATAGAGTATTGAGATTATCGCCAGTGGCCTTGCTTCCAGACCCAGTGAGGCCCTTTTCTTTCCCAGTGGCCTGGAACCCAGACTTTGCCTGGCCGATTTTTGGACCAATAACCTCCGACCCAGACATAGGTTGATCCTGTCCATTTCCAATACCCGGCAATCCAGACAGAGTTTGGGCCTGGTTTCGAAGGAATGACCTCACTTCTAGGCGGGGGAGGGGCTACAGTCGGCTTAGTGACTACACATCCAGTTAGAAGAATGAAGACAAATCCCAGGAGAGCAAACCATGCAAATTTTTTCATCCTTTCTCCTTTTTGTCCTTGATTTTACTCCTCCTCCAAGACTATAACCGTGTATCCCTCATCCAGAAGCTTTTGGGCAATTTTCAGGGCTGAGTTTCTGCTCTCAGTTCTTAGTCTTACCCTGTAGTAAGTTTGACTGGAAGTCTCAAAAAGGGAGATATAGACATTCTCATATCTTTTTTGAAGCTCTTTCTTAAGAGCTCTAGCATTCTCTTTAAAGATAAAAGCTCCAACCTGAACCGAGAACTTCTGATCTTGTTCCTGGGGCAAGAAGTATTCCAGAACTTCAATCCTGACCGGCGCTGTTCCTGATGCAACCATATCAAGTATTTTTGCTGCAGCATAGGAAAGGTCAATAATTCTATCTCCGCTGAAAGGGCCTCTGTCGTTAATTCTGACGGTAACGGATTTTCCGTTGTTTAGATTGGTGACCATGACATAGGTCCCAAAGGGAAGGGAGTTATGAGCAGCTGTCATATCATACATGTCATAGATTTCATTATTTGAAGTTTTCCTGCCATGAAACTCAGATCCATACCAAGAGGCAATACCAGTCTGAACGCCTGATGTCGGAAAATATTTTATTTGCGTGGCACACGATGAGAGAAAGGAAACCAAAGCAAGAATACAGAAAGTTCTTATCTTTCCAGTTGTGATTTTGACTATCCAAGACACCATTTTTGAATTATTATAAGTCTCTTTTACTGATCCTTCAAGCACCTTCGAAGACGATTTGAAAGGTTAATCACTCTTCGATTTTCTCACCCCAAAAGGTTAATCGAACCCTATTCTCACCTTCCAAGGCTATTATATCCCAAAATTAGAAAATTTCATTTATATCTGGATATGTGCCTTCTTTTTTAATAGAATAAAACTCTTTAAAATGAAAAAATTTCTTTATTTTGCTCCAGCCTGCCTCTACTATGCTCTAATTTTTGCCTTCTCTTCAAGATCTTATCCAATCGAAATAGAGGTGCCTTTTTTCGACAAATGGATTCATTTTGTCGAGTTCGGCGTTCTTGGCTTCTTAGTCGCTTTTGGTTATTTCAAGAGCCTCAAGTCTTCACTCAGAATGAAAGGGACCTTCACTTTTGCAAGCGGCGTCCTGCTTGGTATCCTCGATGAAATTCACCAGTATTTTGTCCCTGGCCGGAACTCTGATGTCCTCGATGCACTGGCCGATGCTCTGGGAATCGCTCTGGGCCTCTTTCTTTACTGGTATCTCTCCCAAAAAATGAGGCTTAGGATTTTAGATAAATTCTAATAATTTTTTCTTCAGAAGAGCGAATGTTTCCCTGGGATCCGAGCAGAAATAAAAAAGATCCAGATCTTGAGGAGAGATAGTTCCATACTTAACAAGTGCTTCAAAGTTGATAATCTTTCGCCAGTATTCTTCTCCATAAAGGATGATGATCAAATCTTTCTTAGAAATTTTTCCTGTCTGGATCAAAGTGATTGTTTCAAAAAATTCATCCAGAGTTCCTAATCCGCCAGGGAAAGCAATTACAGCTTTGGCTTTATATATCAGCCAGAATTTTCTCATGAAAAAATAATAAAAAATAAAGGAGAGCTCTGGGGAAATATAAGGATTCGCCTTTTGTTCCTCAGGAAGAGAAATATTCATTCCGATCGACTTTCCGCCAGCCCGGGCTGCCCCCCGGTTGGCTGCCTCCATAATTCCCGGGCCAGCCCCTGTGCAGATAACAAAATTTTTGCCTTTGGGCTTTAATTTGATCGCCCATTTTGCCAGGAGATAAGCCAGTTTCTCTGCGTCCCAGTAATATCTTGTCAGAGGCGAGTCTTTATCTTCAGGATTGGCCTTTGACGATCCGAGAAAAAGGACAGTTGTATGGACCTTTAGCTTATTCAAACGTGACATCGGCTCCAGATATTCGCTCAAAATTCTCAGGGTCCGGGCTTCTGTGGAAATCAAAAAATCTATGTTTTTATAGGCTTTTTCTGGGAATTCACCTTTTTCCATGGCTACCTCTTTCTCTAAAATGAAAGAAAATTCTACTCTAATTGAATAGGGAAGACAAGGAACAGGTTTTTAACGTAAGTAGCAAAACGTTTGGGGGTGAAGGCAATAATTCGTGTGACATCCCATATTGGGCGGGATGCATGCCGCCCTGAAGCCCCCGTAGCGGAGGGG
>CAZPAX010000155.1:0-5646 GCA_964584535.1 uncultured Eubacteriales bacterium | reverse complement strand
AGTGGAGCAATACCAGAAATTCCTTGATCTCTGGAAAGACGCCGACCCTGGCCTGCCCGAAGTCGAGGATGCCAAGAAGCTGCTGGCAAGACTGAAGGCCACATAATAGGGTAGCCCGTCAGTCTCATAACCAGGAGGTCGTTGGTTCAAATCCATCCCCCGCAACTATCTTTCCATTTTGTTTTTCCTCAATTCCTGTGCAAAAGCTTGTTGAAATCTCTTCATATTTTTTTCTAAAAAATTGATTGGATTACAGTTCTGACAGAATGCACAGATTTTGTGCAAATCAAAAATAGGTCAGGTGATTTCTGTCGCCGATCTTGGGAGAGTAATTTCTGAGTTGAATTCAAAAGAAATATCTGATATATGCAAAGATTAGAATACAATGCTTAAAAAATAAGGAGTAAGAAATGTTTGATTCTAAAATTTATATCCAGAGAAGAAAACTTTTGATGGAGCAGGTCAAAGAGGGAGTAATCGTTTTCCTGGGAAATGAGGAAAGCCCAATGAATTACCTCGCTAATACCTATTCTTTCAGACAGGATAGTTCTTTTCTCTATTTTTTTGGCCTGGATACTCCCTGTCTCGCCGCTATTTTGGATGCGGATAAAAATAAAGAAATCCTTTTCGGGGATGATATCAGTCTCGAAGATATCATCTGGATGGGCTATCTGCCATCTGTAAAGGAAAGGGCTCTAAAAGCGGGGGTCAGAGATACCTTGCCTCTCTCAGAATTGGAGAAGACAATAAAGCTGGCATTGGAACAGGGAAGAAAAATTCATTATCTCCCTCCTTACCGGCCAGAGACTTCTCTAAAAATAGAAAGCCTACTCGGGATTCCCTCCCAAGCCACTAAAGCCAAAGCCTCTGAAGACCTGATTAAAGCAGTTGTTGCCCAGAGGTCAGTCAAGACCAAGGAAGAGATTGAAGAGATAGAGATTGCCCTTGGCATTACCTACGAGATGCACATCACAGCCATGAAAGCGACAACCCCTGGGATTTATGAGAGAGAGATTGCTGGAGAAATTGAAGGGATAGCCCTTTCTCTTGGCGGCCACCCTGCCTTTCCCACGATTCTAACCATCAATGGCCAGATTCTCCACAATCAATTTCATGGCAATCTTCTGGAAAAGGGAAGACTTATGGTCGTCGATTCCGGGGCTGAATCTTCCCTGCACTATGCAGGCGATATTACCAGGACAATCCCGGTCAGCGGCAAATTCAACCAGAAGCAGAAAGAAATCTATGAAATAGTTCTCAATGCCCAACAGACTGCGATCAAATCTATAAAGCCTGGAATCAAGTATCGGGATATTCATCTCCAGACATCAAAGGTTATTGCTTCTGGATTGAAGGATGCTGGCTTGATGAAAGGCAATGTCGAGGAAGCTGTCAAGGAAGGTGCCCATGCCCTTTTCTTTCCTCATGGGTTGGGTCATATGATTGGTCTTGATGTCCATGATATGGAAAATCTGGGAGAAAATTATGTCGGCTATGATGAAGAAACAGCCAGGAGCGACCAGTTCGGGCTTGCCTATTTAAGACTGGCCCGCAAGCTTCAGCCAGGCTTTGTGGTCACAGTTGAGCCCGGAATTTATTTTATTCCAGCTCTGATCGCTAAATGGAAAAAGGAGAAGAAATCGAGCGAATTCATCAATTATGAAAAAGTTGAGAATTACAGGGACTTTGGCGGGATAAGGATTGAGGATAATGTTCTGGTCACAGACAATGGTCATAGAGTCCTTGGAAAGCCAATTCCCAAAACAATAAAAGAGCTTGAGAAGATTGTCGGCAAAAGATAGCACAGAGGAGAGAGAGGATGGCTGAAGAAGGGGTGAATCATCCCCGATTTGGCGACCTTTCTCGCCTTGATGCTCTCAGGATAGGCAAGGAGGGAAGACTCTCGGCTGAGATTTTTAAGGAAGATGATAACCTTATGATTCATCTGACCGTAACCGGCAGATGCTATGCCCGCTGCAAAGGCTGTGTCAACAGCGCCATAACCTTGGGATCTGATGACCCAAGAAATTCTCTTATCACCTTTCAAGAATCAGAACCCGAACGAGATGCAGCCATCCTTATGGCTCTGGCCAGCCAGCATCGAGATCAAGTCCTTACTGTCTGTTTTTATGGGGGAGAACCTTTTCTGGCTTCTGATAAGATGGAAAAAGTTTGGAGAATATTGAAAGAATCCAGGATCGGAAATAGGTTTAAGTCTATGGTTTATACAAATGGAGAGCTTTTAATCGACGCTTTGAATCAATACCCGGATTTCATGAAAGAGATGTGGCTTTATTCCATCTCTATCGACGGAGATGAAGAGCAACACGAGCGGGTAAGACAGGGAACAAAGCTTCACAAAATTATAAAAAATCTAGAAGAACTTTCCTGCCACTACAAAGGCCACATTTTACACTGGTCAACTCTGCGCGAGGAGCAATCTCTCTTCACCTGTTTTAAGGAATTCATAAGACTCTATGAGCGAGGACTGGTCAATCATTTTTTCTGGCACTGGTCAGAAGACAGGGATTCCTTTGAAGACTTCCCTTCTTATGCGAGAACATACGGCGAGGAGCTGGAAAGAATTATGGATATCTATGTGGAGAACATATCTCGAGGAGAGCTCCTGCCCATAGCTCATATCAATGAACTCATCCTCTATCTTGCCACAGGAAAAGAGCGGGGACATACAGCCTGCGGAGTTGAGCTTGCCCAAAACTATGATATTGTCTCCGGCAAGGTTTACGCCTGTGCTGATCTTCCTTCCTGCCGTCCGCTTGGAGAACTGGACAAAAATGGCCATCTGAACCTCGAAGAATATGATTTAAAATCCCTGGTAAATTACAAAGAATGGCTGGAATGCCAGAAATGCGGCGTTCATTCCTACTGCGGCGGCCGCTGTCCTGTTCAAGTCCTTGCTGGATCTCTCCAAAGAACCAGGCAATACTGTCAGCTGATGAGATTGCATGTAGGAATTGTCAAAGAGCGAATCAAAGAAATTTTAGATTATTTAAATCGAAAGAAGTTCTCTCTCCAGGATGTCTATGACTGTTCTGCTTTCTTGGCGAAATATACAGATGTTGTTCCTTAAAGGCTAAACCCTCGGCAACGCCCGGACTCAACCCTCCAATATTTGTTTGCTGACCATGGAGATTGACCAAGCATTGACTGCAATTCACAAAAAGGTCAAGAGCGAATAGAGATGAACGACAGGATTGACTTGTGCAGGAAGGAATCATGAATCCCGTTATTATTTTTTAACAGCATGGGTGGAGGGGGAAGCATCTCTTTTTATGTGATTCAATCAGGTGCAGGAAGCTGCCCTTGGCCCCTGCACCCATCATAAAAATCACATATTCAGAGATGCTATCAGTGGAGGGAGAGATTTGCAAGATTGGGCCAAATCGACTATCATAACCAGATGATTCGGATAGTTTAGGAATAAAGAGAGGCCGGATGAAGATTGCACTTATCCAACAGCATGCGACTAAAAACTATGAAGAAAATCTCGAGCGAGGAGTTAAGGCTTTTCATCAAGCTGCCCGCAAGGGAGCCAATTTGATTGCCTATGCGGAATTGGCCTTTTCTCCTTTTTTTCCCCAGTTTCCAGCAAGACCAGAATTCCTTCTTCAGGCTGAGCCTATCCCGGGTCCAACCACCCAGCAATTTTCCCAGCTTGCCAAAGAATACGGCGTTGTTACAGTCTTGAATGTTTTTGAAAAAGAGGGAGATAAGACATATGATTCTTCTCCTGTTATTAATGTTGATGGAAGGCTTCTTGGAGTAACACGGATGGCACACATCATGGAAGGCCCTGGATTCCATGAAAAAGGATACTATACCCCTGGGAATCTAGAAAATATTGTTTACAAGACCGAGCTGGGGAAGATAGGTCTGGCCATTTGTTATGACCGCCATTTTCCCGAATATATGAGGGCTTTAGCCCTTAAAGGTGCTCAACTTGTTATCATCCCTCAGGCCGGAGCCGTGGGAGAATGGGCAGAGGGAATTTTTGAGGCAGAGCTTCGAGTGGCTGCTTTTCAGAATGGCTATTATGCCGCCCTTGTCAACAGAGTGGGGAAAGAGGAGGTCATTCATTTTGCCGGTGAATCTTTTGTTGTCAATCCTTTTGGCCAAGTGATTGCCCGAGCGGCACAAGGAAAAGATGAAATCCTCTACGCTGAGTGTGATTTCGAAAGAATCCTTGAATCTCCTGCAAAAAAGCATTTTCTCAGCGACAGACGGCCAGATTTTTATTCTTTTCTGGGAATGTCGAAAAAAAGTTTTGAGGAGTGAGATGGAAAACTGGTTTGTTCTTAATACCAAACCCAAGAAAGAATTTCATGTCGAGAAACTCTTCATTGAAGGTGGGATCAAGATTTATAATCCCAAATACCTGCACGAAAACAGGATCAAGCCCTTTTTCCCAGGCTACGAATTTGTGTTTTTCGATTTTCCCTCCCAGTACCAATTGGTAAAATACACAAGAGGAGTAAAGCGCGTCGTCGGAAATAGGGAAGGCCCTATCCCCATTCCGGAAGAGGTCATCCTGGAGATTAAATCGAGAGAGGCAAATGGCTTGATCGAGCTCCAGAAATACGGGGATGAGCCCCAGGTCGGGGATGAGATTGAAGTAGCCGAAGGCCCGCTCAAAGGTTTAAAAGGGATATTTAAAAAAGAACTTGATGATAATCAGAGAGTCCTGATTCTTTTGAACTACGTCTCTTATCAGGGACAGCTTTTGATCGAAAAGAGAAAATTGAAAAGGGTTTTGAAATAGGAAATCGCTATGTGCGGAATTTTTGGCATCATTTTCAAGGATACAAGAGAAGATTTAGGAAAAGTGCTTCTCCAGGCAGGAAGGAGGCTCACCTACAGAGGCTATGATTCTGTAGGAATGGCTGCTTTCGGTCAGGATTCCATTCAATTGAAAAAGGATGTCGGAGAAATTGAAGAGGTCAATCAAAAATTTCATTTTGAAAATATGCACGGATATAAAGGCATTGTCCAGCTTCGCTGGGCAACATTTGGCCCTCCTTCCAGGCAGAATGCTCAGCCTCACTATGACTGTTCAAAGGATATGGTCGGAGCCCATAACGGAAATATCATCAATACCAAAGAGCTTATCAAGGAATATGGCAAGAAAGGTCATATTTTTCAGGGTGAGAATGATGGCGAGGTTGTTGTCCACGTTGTCGAGCAAGGAAAAAGAGAGACAAAAGACATGGATGCTGCCATTCAGAAGGCAGATACAATTCTCAAAGGCGATTATGCCTATGTCATCACCGGAAAAAACTCAAAAAAAATGTTTTGTGTTAAAAAATATTCTTCTCTCTATCTCGGGATAGGAGAAGATTTTATCTGTTGTTCTTCAGATTTGCCCTCCATCCTCCAGTTCACAAAGAGAATTGTTCCCATATATGATGGAGAATATGTTGAGTTTAGCTGGAATATGTATCAAATCAAGAGTCTTTCCTCTGGCCAAAAGGTGGAGAGAAGCTCTGAGCTCTGCCCTCTGGATATAGACCAAGCCCAGAAGGGGAAATTCCCTCATTTTATGCTCAAGGAAATTCATGAGCAGCCAGATAAAGCCCAGGCCCTGATCGCTTTTTTACAAGAATCATCTTCTATTGATGACTTCTGTGG
>CAZPAX010000154.1:0-5711 GCA_964584535.1 uncultured Eubacteriales bacterium | reverse complement strand
AGCTTTGCCCGCCAGCTCCAGGATGCCGGGGCATCGGCCCTTGAACTAAATATTTATTTTCTTCCTTTCGACTTTGACACACCGGGATCAGAATATGAAAAATTGTACCTTGAGATTCTGGAAGAAGTGAAGAAAGCAGTCTCTATTCCCGTTTCCGTAAAGCTTTCCTCACAGCTCACCTCCATACCTCACCTAGCTCATAGACTTGCTGAGGCTGGCTGCAATGGGCTTGTCTTTTTTAACTGGTTTCTCGAGCCCGAGATCGATGTCCAGCATCTGAAGATAAAAAACATTATCGGCAAAGGAAATTTTTATCAATCTCTGCGATGGGTGGCTCTTCTGGCTGGAAGGGTGGGCTGCGATATCGCCTCTTCTGGTGGAGTGAGAAGAGCTGAAGAGGTAGTCAAACAGATTCTGGCTGGAGCAGCAGCCTGCCAGGTTTGCACTCTTTTTTATCAGGAAGGAATCAAAGCCTTTCGAGGGCTACTGGTCGGGCTTGAGGCCTGGATGGATGGCCACAATTATTCTTCCATCGATGACTTCAAAGGCGAGCTCTCATTTAAAAGTCAAAAACTAACTTTCAAGGAACCTAAAATGGTAGACTCTTATTTTCGGGCTCAATACCTCAAGGTCTATTCGAAAATTGACTAGCTGGGCTTTGGCCCGATTTATAAAAAAATAAATAGAAAGGGGAAAAAATGGAAAGAATCACTGAAATTTTTGTCGTCCTGGAAAACAAGCCTTCAGTTTTGGGCGAGCTCTGCAGCTACCTGGCTGAGAACGATATCAACATCGAAGCCATCGGCGTCTTTCAGGACACGGCAAAGCTCTATGTCAAGAATATCAGCAAAGCTATAAAACTCCTCTCGAAATTGAACTATACAACGGAAGTCAGAGATGTGCTTAAGGTTGAGCTGGAAAACAGACCTGGCGCTCTGGCTGAACTGGCGACCAAATTGGGCAACAAGGGGATCAACATTGAATATTGCTACGGAACTCTTAGCCGAAAAGGAACAGAGACATCAGTAATTCTCGATGTTTCAGATATTGAGCGGGCAATGGAAATTTTGAAGGGTTAAATAGGGGGAGCAGAGTTCGGTGCGAATTCAGAAAATAAGGAGTGATCCATGGCCGAGCAAGAAAAGAGAAAAAGCGTCTTTGCCTCATTTCCGACCACTTTCTGGGTGGCTAACCTGATGGAGCTTTTTGAGCGTGGCGCCTATTACGGCATGAATTCTGTTCTGGCCGTTTATCTGGCCAAGGTTCTTTTTTTCAGGGAGCAGGCTGTCGGTTTCCTTCAAGGATTTGTCTATGCCCTGACCTACATTCTTCCCATTCTGGGTGGTGCCCTGGCTGAGCGTCTCGGCTATCGAAAAATGCTTCTTGTCGCCTTTTCTCTATTATCTGTGGGTTATTTCGCAGCAGGCAATTTCGATTCTTATGGTCTGATTTTCGTTTTCCTCCTGGTTATGGCTACTGGCAGCGGTCTGTTCAAGCCGATTATCTCTGGCACAATCGCTAAAACCACGACTACGGAAAGCTCTGGATTTGGCTTTGGCCTCTATTACTGGAGCATCAACCTGGGAGCTTTTCTGGCACCTCTTTTTATCAGTTGGATTAAAGGATTTAGCTGGCGCTATGTCTTTTTCACATCTGCTGTCTGGTCCTTTCTCATGCTCATTCCAGCCCTCTTTTTCTATAAAGATCCCAAGAAGCCAGAAAGCACAAAGCCTTTGCGGAAAGTGCTAGCCGAGGCGCTTCTCGTGCTTCGTGATTCTCGCTTTATGCTGATGATTGTCGTCTATTCCTTTTTCTGGATCATTTATTTTCAAAACTTTGGGACTGTGCTCTGGTACCTCCGCGATTTTGTCACCCGCTCTCCTGTGGATCGATTTATGGCCAGGCTGGGCATTCCTTTCACTTTTGACGCTGAACATGTGACTGTCATCAATGCCGGAACAATTATTCTCCTTGTCATTCTTATCAGTCGCATTGTCAAAAACATAAAACCTCTTCCAGTGATGGGGGCAGGAATCATTATCGGCTCAACCGGGTTTTTGATCCTGGCTCTTTCCTCCAATCCCTGGATATTCATCCTTGGGATTGCTGTTTTTTCGATTGGCGAAATGACAGCCCATCCCAAATACTACAGCTACATCGGGATTGTTGCTCCTCGCGATAAAGTGGCTGTTTATATGGGCTATGCTTTTCTCTACGGAGTCATTGGCAGTTTGATTGGAAGCAATGTCGGCGCTATTCTCTATGAGAGGATTCTCAAACCCGTTACCCCTGCCCAAGAAGCAGTTGCAGCAGGTATCCCCCTGGCTTCAAATGCGATCAGCCAGGTCAGGCTTTTCTGGCTTATCTTTGCCGGCCTCGGGGTTTTTTGTCTTCTGGGAATGCTTCTTTACAATCGCCATTTCTCCCAGGATACTCCTCAGGCCAATCGCCGGGCCTGGAAAATCATGCTCGCTTTTTACGCTCTTATTGCGGTAGCCGGGATTTATTTTTTTATCGCTTCCCTTTTCCTTGTTCCACAGATCAGGTGGCAGACTTTTGTCCAGTCCCTGATCATGCTCGGGCTTGGCTCAGGCGGAGTCGTCCTCAGCCTGAAAAAAGATTCTAAATAAAAAGCGTTACTTCAGACTGCTGGGCCTGTTCAATAAAAAAGGCTACCCCAACACAGGCGGCGATTTCGTCAATCATTGTTTCCCGAGGGATTTCCATGACATCCATGCTCATCTGGCAACCGTAAAGCTTTACTCCCAAGTCTAAGGCCATCTGCCTGAGTTGAGAGAGAGTTGGAACTTTTTTCGCTTTCATCATTTTCTTGAACATCCAGCGGCCTAAGCCGCCAAAACTCATCTTACTCGGTGTGGCTCGAGTAATGTCTCCCCCGTACATTAGGCCGAGAAGCCGGCCAAAAAGACTCTTTCCTGTCCTGACTTTTTTCTTGAGAGCCCGCAGTCCCCAGAAGGTAAAGAACATGGTCACATCCATGTTTGCGGCTGCTGCACCTGTAGCGATAATAAAAGCGGCAAAGAGTCTGTCCAAATCTCCGCTGAAAACCATCATGGAGAGTTTTTTTCTTTTTTCCTGAGCCATGGAATTTTTTTTTATTTTTCTGGATAGAGAAGTGCGTTCAGCAGGAATTTATAGGTGCCATGGGATTGAGCACGGTTCTGGCTGCGGATGCCGATGAGAATGATATGTCCTTTCTTATACTGTGTATCAACAACTGCAGCCTTGCGAGCAATGATCTCCTCTCCGAGAAGCCAGCCGCTGAGGAGAATGTCTTCTTCAGGGTAGCTGGCCACAACTTTTCTGTCCCATTCGCCTGAGGGAATCCAGGTGTCCATGGCCAGACTGCGGACGAACATGGCTGTAGCTTCTTGAGGCAAGCCATAGCCGAGAGGAGTCTCGTTATTAACATTTATTTTTAAAAGGGACGTGGGGCAGAAAAATTTTGTTCGCTCCATTCTATCCAAGACATTTCTGGCTGGGACTTCAAATTCTTTGAAAGCGAGTTCACAGGCATTGTTGAGTGTGACCAGAATTCCACCCTCTTCGACAAAGGCTTTCAAGGCTTCAACACCTTCCTTCTCAATCCCTCCTTCATATTCAGGGGGAACCAGAGTGGCAGCAAAGAATCGGGCAAATTCTGAAGTCGGGCTTGGCTTTCCGGTTTTAATGATATCAGCGCTTTCATCAGCAAAGACAATGACATCATATTTAGCCTTCAAGTTGACCTTTTCCTTCTTCGTTCCTTTGATGTCATTGTTGTGAAGGGTGATGAAGGGAATGCCAAAATCATCAAAGACATATCTTGTCCAGCCTTCATCCATATTCCCTCTCCAGGATTGATAGAGGCCGATGCGAAGGAATTTGAGAGGCGCTTTGGCAATATTGGCTACATCCTCAAGCCCAAAGGCAGGGACATGCCATTTTTCTAAAAGCGCCGGAAGGGCTTTCTGGACTTGAGGGCTATTCTTGATTAAAAAGCTTCCTGCAGCCGCTTCAAATCCCTTGCCTGCGATTTTTTCTTTGGAGCGATAGATCTCAGCTTTATCTTTGAGAAGGGAGAAGACAACCGCATAGGAAGCATTCATCCGTGAATCGAGGACAAGATAAGGGAAAGATTCTGGAGGTAAAGACACGGCCGGATAGGGAACTTTATCTATCTTTTCAAGTTTTGTTTCAAAGGGATGGCGGATCTCATCGCAGGCAACTCCCATCTGCAAAGGAAGAGTCCATCCAGCATTGTCATAGGGAGGGATGGGCGGGCCACCAGCATATTCCCGGAGATCTGGATACTTTTGTTTCTCAAGTAAAGCCCAGGCATAGGATTTATAAGGCTGGGACATCTTGACCACAAAAGAGCCAGCAGCATAGGCTTTGCCGTCAGCGATAAAATCTTGCCTGGCCTGATGGATTTCCACACCGCCAAAAAGAAGAATCTCAAGCATCCTCAGGGCTGTGGGGTAGTCATGCTGGTTGGCTGAGATGACAAAGGCAAAAGGCTGGTTCTTTTCAATTGTTTCGATGGAGGCTTTGTACATCGAGTAGAAGTTATATAGAAAATCCTTTTTGTGGAGATAGGCAGTCTTGATCAGGCTCAAGGAAAGGGTGAGTTCATAATCGACCATATCCCGGAGTCTCCACCAGCCGCCTGGCCAAGGATCGACAAATTCCATCCTCTTCTCGGCGTAGGATTTGGGGATTTCAGTGGGTTCAATATAGATGGGAGTGGCCACTCTGACAGAAGCCATCTCACTCAGCAATCCAACGACATTATGGAGCCAGGAGGTATCATCGCAGGCACCAATCCACCAACCTGTGTAACTTCTACCATGGACAACTCCTCTGAAGCCATTCTTCTGCAGGTCATAAGCCATATTTGCTCCGCAGAGATTGACAGAGCGCCAGAGAAGAGGTTGGACATTGGGAATGGGAGGGTCCATAAAAGGAGGAATAAAAAGCCGGGCGCCAGTAGAGCCCATCTGGTGCTCATCAATATGAATCTGAGGCAACCAGTCATGATAGAGAACTTTGCTCACAGCTCGGGTTTCGGGGAGGTTGAACATGAACCAATCACGGTTATTGTCATGACCTGCATAATGGTGGTAAAGCCAGGGCATGGAGCCGCCTTCGTATTTTGTTCCTAGATATTTTTTGTACCAGTCGACAACCATCTGCTGGCCGTCAGGATTGGTGGTGGGGACGATGAGGACAATGATATCATTCAGGACTTTGTTGGCATCGAAAGGAGTATTGCCGGTAACTAAATCATAGGCTAGTTCCAGGATCATCTGGGTGGAAGCAATCTCTGTGGCATGGATATTGCAAGTGATGACAACGAAAACTTTGCCTTCTTGAGCTAGCTTTTCAGCTTCTTCCTGAGGCAAAGAGCTTGCTTCATCACGCAATCTTTTTGTGATTGCTCGGTAAGTGTCAAGCTTGGCCATATTCTCCGTAGATGTAATGACTGCCATGATCATCGGCTTATTTAGGGTAGATGTGCCAATAGGGAAAAGCTGGAGCTTCGGGGATTCCTGGTCAAGTTTCTGGAAATAAGCCTGGATCTGGTTGTAATCAGCAAGCTTGCGGTCAGCACCAACCTTAAAGCCCAAAAAAGCTTCTGGCAATGTTTGGGCCTGAAGAAAAAGAAACGAAAAAAAGAAAAGAAAAATGAAGGCCGAGAGGTTTCTAAC
>CAZPAX010000153.1:0-5733 GCA_964584535.1 uncultured Eubacteriales bacterium | reverse complement strand
GATAAACCTTGCCAGGATTTCCAAAGAGCTGATTTTTTAAAGATCATTGAGCAGAAGCGAATTGAGCGCATCACCTTCCATTACACAGCCCTTGATGGAAAGCTCAAGGAGATGAAATTGCCTGTGGCCAGTAGCTTTCAGGCGGAATCTGTTCTGGCTGAGGGGGAAAGGGTGGATGGCTCCTCCCTGTTTAAAGGTATGGCTGATGAAGCTCTCTCTGATCTTTATGTTGTTCCAGTTTACAGGACAGCTTTTTTGAATCCTTTTGATGAGGGTAGCCTGGATTTTGTCTGTCGTTATTTGACCAAGGAAGGCGAACTCGCTTCTTTTGCTCTTGACAATATCCTGGCTCGAGCCTGCCAGGTTTTCTTAAAAAATACAGGATTGGAGCTTCATGCCTTGGGCGAGTTGGAATTTTTTCTTCTCAGTGACAGGGCTCATAACATCTATCCCTCCCAGAAGCAGCAGGGATACCAGGCCTCAGCGCCTTATCTTAAAAGCGGACTGATACTTAACGAGATGGTTCGCCATATCACTCAAGTTACAGGTGCAGTGAAATATGCACATAGCGAAGTTGGCTTTGTCGAAAATGTCCACAGCGATGTCGAGGAAATCAAGGGGAAAAGAGCAGAGCAGTTAGAAGTAGAGTTCATGGCCCGGCCTGTGGAAGAAACAGCCGACAACTTAGTTCTGGCTCGTTGGCTGATCCGGAACACTGCCTATAAACACGGTTGTCTGGCCACCTTCACTCCCAAGATTGAAGAGGGAATTGCTGGAAATGGCCTCCATTTTCATCTCGAGCTCATAAAAAAAGGAAAGAATATTATAGTCGGATCAGACGGCAAAATATCAGAGGCTGCCCGGAAGCTCATTGGCGGCTTGTGTGAGTATGCTGATTCGTTGACTGCTTTCGGGAATACTGTGTCTTCAGCTTATTTGAGATTGGTTCCCCATCAGGAAGCTCCCACCCGCATCTGCTGGAGTGACTTGAATCGAAGTGTTTTGATTAGGGTACCTCTTGGCTGGTCGAATTTAGCTAATCTAGCCAAGAAGCTCAATCCTCAAGAAAAACAAGACTTCCATGATCCACAAAAGAGACAGACTATAGAGCTTCGCAGCCCTGACGGAAGCGCCATTATTCATTTGGTACTGGCCGGGATAATCATGGCCGCAGATTGGGCTTTCAAGGAGGATCGATCTCTTTTCAAGAAGAACAGTCCCCTTCAACTGGCGGAAAAGCTCTATGTCAAGGGCAATATCTTTAAAAATCAAGGATTGCTCAAGAAATTGCCGCCGCTTCCTTCGAGTTGTGTTGAATCCAGCCGCATCCTCATACAGAAGCGGGACCTTTATGAGCGGGATGGAGTATTCTCGCCAAGTGTTATCGACTATGTGGCCGAGCTTCTTCAGGCTGAAGATGATGAGTTCCTCAACAGGAAATTGGCTTCCTTGCCTGCTCGTAGCCGCCTTCATGAGATGCGAAAAATTATGCATAAAGATTTGCATCGGCATTAAGGTTAGAAAATTATGCCCAAGGAAACAATGACTCCCCGCGAGCGGTGGTTGGCTGTTCTCACTCGCCAGAAGCCAGACAGAATACCCATGGATTATTGGGCGACAAAAGAGGCTACTGCCAAGTTGAGGAAACATCTGGGATGCCAGGGCTCTCGCCAGTTGCTTCAAAAGCTTCATATTGATTTTGTGGTCAAGGTTGATCCGCTTTATGCTGGCCCCAGGCGTCCTAGACTGACCGATGCTTTTGGCTGTAAGTACAGAAATATCGATTATGGATCAGGAATTTATAAAGAATGTGTATTTCATCCTTTGGCAAAATACACTTCCTGTGCTGAGATTAAGCGCAACTATACCTGGCCCAATCCTGACTGGTGGGACTATAGCCGCATCAAGAGCCAAATTAGAGGGAATGAGACTTATCCTATCCGAGGCGGAGGGTCTGAGCCATTCTTAATCTACAAGAAACTGCGGGGTCAGGAGCAGGCCCTCGTTGATCTTGTCTCCAATCCTGAAATTGTCCATTACTGTCTGGATAAACTCTTCAGCCTGGCCTATGAAAGCACTCTTCGCATCCTGGAGCAGGTTCCCGGTCAAATTATGCTTGTCTATGTCGCAGAGGATATGGGAAGTCAGAGCGGCTTGATGTTCTCTCCTTCCCATATCCGCGAGTTCTTATTTCCCCGAATGAAGCGGATCATAAAGGTTGCGCATCAGGCAGGCGCATTTGTCTTTCACCATAATGACGGAAATATTCGCTCGATTATTCCCGACTTGATTGAGGCCGGAATCGATATTCTCAATCCTATTCAGTGGCGGACAAAAGGCATGAACCGCAGAAAATTGAAGAAAGATTTCGGGGACAAGATCATTCTTCATGGCGCCATGGACAACCAATACACCCTTCCTTTTGGCACAATTAAAGAAGTCAAGCAGGAGGTTCTGGATAACATCAAAATTCTGGGCAAAGGGGGTGGTTATATCCTGGCTCCCTGTCACAATATTCAAGCCGTCAGTCCTCCAGAAAACATTGTCATGATGTATAAAACTGGCTATGAATATGGCTGGACTTAAGCTCTAGCCCCCAAATTTAGGCGGCGATGATTCTGTGAAAGGATAAATGAGTGAAAAATTCTTAAGACGGCAGGAGAAGATTGATTAGTAATAAATCTTCGCGCCGTGAAACTTAAGGTTGGGATCTTGCATGCCAAAGATTACGATCAGATGATAGGAATATTTGTCATTATTGATCCTGGCAAAGTTGATTGTTGACGCGCTGAATTCTCTCTGATCGGGAGATGCAGTGCACCCTCTTGTGCCTATACTAACCATTTGTTCACGAACAGCAGTTTGGAGGTTATGACGGCCTAGAATAATTAACATCCTCGCTTCATCCCGATCGGTGTTGTCTGTTAGATAAGTAGTCAACTTTTTCAGGGTAACGCCGTCTGGAAGATTAACGGGAGTGATCATAACAATATCTTCATAAGAACCTATTGTTTTAAAAGAAAATTCGGTCTCCCAGCGGTTATGAGGAAAAGATATCGTTCCACTGTCCCAGTGGTCAAGAGCGCAGGGCGGAATGGTGTAGATTTTTGTAGAAAAAAGATGACAAGAGGCTCCCGCCAGGATGAAAAAAATCGCTAGCAGAAATTTTCTCATTTTTCCCTCCTTATGCATATTTTTATATATTTTGAGAAGAATTTCATCACATCCATTTTAGTCCATTTAAGGAATAATGTGTTGAAAATTTTCACACCGAACAAGAGATGGAAGAATTTGCTTTTCGCATCAGGCGGAGGAACTTCTCTTTCCAGAACTTCAGAATGGGCTTAACCTCTCGTTTTTTCCAGGGCTTTTTTATGGAGATGGAATTCCTCTTTGAGAGTCTTCCACAGGGAATTAAATCTTTCTTGATAAGCGTCATAAAGAGCAAAATTCTCTGGCCTCGGCTCTGCTGCTAATTTATCTTTTTTCACGCTTTCTTTGGCGATTTCTTCGATTTTGACATCCTCGCCTTTTTCCTTAAAGTAGTTCCAGATTGATTGAAGGGCTGCGCCAAAAGCTGCTGCTTCTTGCTCTTTGAGGGTTATGACCGGCGTTTTAAAAATATCAGCGACAATCTGAAGCCAGAGTCTGCTCTTTGCTCCACCTCCTGTGGCTCTGATTTCTGCTGGTTTGAGCCCAAGAGAGCGCATCCTGGAAAAGCCGTATCCAAGGTTAAGGATTGTTCCTTCCATGACGGCTCTGGCCATCTCAGAGGGATTAAAGTTTTGCCTGCTGAGTCCAAAAAAAACACCGCTGGCAAAAGGAAGAACAGGAACTCTTTCACCGTCAAGGAAAGGAAGAAAAAGTAGGCCTTCTGCTCCTGGTCGAGCTTTTAGGGCCCGCCTTTCCAGCTCTTGGTTGGAGAGATTGAAAGCAGCCTTAAAGAACTCAGTTGTATTGGTCACATTCATTGTGCAGAGAAGGGGAAGCCATCCGCCAGTGCTGTCGCAGAAAGCTGCAATCTCGCCCTCTGGATCGCAAAATGGCTCTGGAAAATAGGAATAAATTGTTCCTGAAGTGCCAAGGCTAAGAGTGCAAACTCCGGGTGAGACATTGGCTGTTCCAATCGCTCCCATCATGTTATCTCCCCCGCCGCTTGAGACCAGAACCTTCCTCATCTCAAAATGGGAGACGATTTCTTCCCTCATGTATCCCAGGGGTTGAGAAGGATGGAGAAGAGGGGGAAGCTTTGCCTCAAGTTCCTGGTCAATGGAGGCGATGGCTTCTCTGTGCCAAGCTCTTTTCCGGATATCCATAAGACCAGTACCTGAAGCATCTCCGTATTCCATCTGGCACTTTCCGGTCAGGTAATAGTTCAAGAAATTGTGAGGGAGAAGAACCGACCATAGCTTCCGGTAATTGTGAGGCTCATGCCTTTTTAGCCAGAGTATCTTGGAAGCTGTGTAGCCTACAGCAAGACTCGTTCCGAGTTTTTCTATAAACTTTTTTGCCCCTCCAAGTCTTTCGATAATGATTTCTGTTTCTTCCAGAGTGGAGGTGTCATTCCAGAGTTTTGCCGGCCGGAGAGGAGTTCCCTCCTTGCCTAAAGGGACAAAGCCATGCTGCTGGCCGCCAACACCCATGGAAACAATATCCTGCGGGTTTATTTTTGCTTCCTTTAAAGCCTGAGCTAGAGCCTGCTCAAGGGCTCCAATCCAGGTCCAGGGATCCTGTTCGCTTGATCCAGGAGGAAGATTCTCAATCGAGCGATGAGGCGCAAATCCTCTCCCTCGGACTTTTCCCTTAAAGTCGACGATCAAAACTTTTGTTCCCTGGGTTCCTGAATCAACTCCAATGGCATACATCGAAGGCCTCATAAGGAGGTTTCGCTCTCCTCATTTATTTTGTACCTGCCGAGAGCATACTCGACAGCTCTTTCAGCATGAACCCTAGTTGTGTCAAACAAAGGGATTTTGTAGTCTTTCTGGTCGACCAACAAGGGGATTTCTGTGCATCCCAGAATTATGCCTTCTGCCCCCCTCGAAACAAGATGGTGAATGATTCTTTTGAACTCATTTTTAGAGAATTTTTTAATTTCCCCCATGCAGAGCTCATTGTAGAGGATACTGTGAATGATTTGCCTTTCTTCTTCATCGGGAACGAGCACTTCTAGCCCATGGTTTTTCTCCAATCTGCCCTTATAAAAATCATGCTCCATTGTAAATTTTGTCCCCAGCAAGCCAACTTTTTTCAGTCCTTTCTCTTTTATTTTTTCAGCCGTGACGTCAGCGATATGGAGCAGGGGAATGCTGACACTCTTTTTGATTTCTTTTGCCATCTTGTGCATTGTGTTTGCGCAGATAACGACAAAGTCAGCCCCTGCTTTTTCTATTCTCTGGGCTGCATCAATCATGAGAGCTGTAGCTTCTTCCCATTTTCCCTCATGCTGCAACTTTTCCACCTCTTCAAAATCAAAAGAATACATGATGCACTTAGCAGAATGAAATCCGCCAAGCATTTCCTTGACAGTCTCATTGATGATGCGGTAATACTCAAGAGATGATTCCCAGCTCATTCCTCCGATCAGGCCAATTGTTTTCATTATTTTCCCTCCAATTGGAGTCCTCAAGGAATGTCCTAAAGAATACCAGAATTTGAAGAAAATTCACATAAAGAATTAAATTCTGCTTGACCTCAAATTTTTAGGCGTGCTAAAGTCGAAAAAAAATGAAG
>CAZPAX010000152.1:0-5751 GCA_964584535.1 uncultured Eubacteriales bacterium | reverse complement strand
ACATCATGATCGATAAAGAGGGCGATGCCCGTATCATGGATTTTGGGATTGCCCGGTCACTTTATACCAAGAGCATAACCGGGGAGGGTGTGATTATAGGGACACCGGAGTATATGAGTCCTGAGCAGGTGGAGGGGAAAGAAGTTGATCAGAGATCTGATATTTATTCTCTGGGAGTGATTCTCTATGAGATGGTGACCGGTCGAGTGCCTTTTGAAGGAGACACACCCTTTAGCGTGGCATTGAAACACAAGAGCGAATTGCCTCCAGACCCTAAGAGACTTTTTCCCCAAGTTCCTGAAGATATAAGCCGCCTGATCCTTCGCTGCCTGGAGAAGAATCAAGAAAAACGCTATCAATCAGCTAAAGAGCTGGCTGAAGATTTGAGTCAATTCCAAACATCCTCTATGCTGGCAGCAAAAACTGCGAAACTCATGGTCAAACCTCTTTGGAGAAGAGCTCTGCCGTGGGGAATCGTGGCTATCGTTCTGGTAGGCGTCGCGTTTGTTCTGAATATAGGAGGTTTAAAATCTTGGCTACTCAGCCGGACTCCGCATCCCCAGGTTCAGACTCTGGCGGTTCTTCCCTTTGAGAACCTTTCGGGTGACCCAAATCAGGAATATTTTGTTGATGGGACGAGCGACACAATCACCACTGAGCTGGGAAAAATTAGCTCAATTTCTGTGAAGTCCCACACTTCGGCCATGCAGTACAAGAAAACAACTAAATCCATACCCCAGATTGCCAAAGAGTTGAATGCAGATGCCATAATCGAAGGATCGGTCCAGCGATTTGGAGAGAAGGTGAAAATTACGGCTAAGCTGATTCACGCTGCTGAGGACAGACAGCTATGGGTCAAGACCTACGAGGGCGACTTAGGCAACATTCTGACCCTGCAAGATGAGATCGCTAGGTCTATTGCGAGGGAGATAGGCATCAGGCTGACAGAAGAGGCAAAGATCCAGCTTACCAAAAACAAAACAGTCAATCCCCTTTCTTTTGAAGCTTATCTGAAGGGAATCAATGAGAGCGACCATCAAAAAGCGACGGAGTATTTTCAGCAAGCTATCGAGCTCGACCCTAACTATGCCCCTGCTTACGTCGGCCTGGCAGATCGTTACTATTATCTTACTTTTTTTGGCAGACTCCCGTCGAAAGTGGGCTTTCTGAGGATGAAAGAGGCGGCCATGAAAGCCCTTGAAAAAGATGACTTGCTCGCCGAGGCACACGGCTATCTTGGCCTGGTCAACCTGCAGTATGATTATAATTGGAAAGAGGCTGAGAAAGAATTCAAGCTTGCCCTTAAGCTCAACCCAAGCCTTTATAAGATTCACCACTTTTATGCCCATTATCTCATGGTTATGGGCAGAGCAGAGGAATCTCTAGCAGAAAGCAAGCTCTCCTCGGAGCTTGATCCCTTTGGTTTTGTGAGTGCTTGCACCGGATGGCATTGCATGACCGCTCATGATTATGACGAGTCGATTGGGTATGCTAAGAAAGGACTGCCCAATCCATGGGCACGCGTCATTCTCGGTTGGGCTTATGAACAGAAGTCGATGTTTGCAGAGGCCATCGCCGAGTTTGAGAATGCGATAGCGAATTGGAAAGATGTTTCGATGCCCGTCGCTGCTCTTGCTCACATCTATGCTGTCACTGGCAAGAAGAAAGAAGCGCAGGGTCTATTGAATCAATTGATTGAAAAATCCAAAGAGCGCTTTGTCCCAGCCTACGATATTGCGGCGGTTTACGTCGGCCTAGGGAATAGAGATCAGGCCTTTGAATGGCTTAATAAAGCTTATGAAGAACGTTCCGGCTTTTTGCCTTATATTAAATGTGACCGGCGCTTTGATATTTTGAGCTCTGACCCTCGATATCAAGACCTGCTCCAGCGCATCGGCATCCCCCCTGAAAAAGCCAGATGATTTGCTTTTTTGCCTGATCGATAAATCTCTTATTAATTTCAATAATATTTGCCTTTTCATCGCCTTGGAACTAGCCATAACAAAATAGACCTCAATCATAGCATTGGCTTGAACTCTTTTTCTCCTAGAGCTATAATCAAAATCGCCTATGCCAAAGCTTTTTGTTTATCCGAGTAAAGGTGAGGGTTTCATTTTTTCCCTTAAAGGAGAAAAAATTTCCATCGGCCGCCTGACCGACAACGATATAACTACTGATGATGCCTATTCCTCTGGCCATCATGCCTTCATCTTTCCTTCGGAAACGGGATATGCCATCCGGGATAATGCCAGCAAAAATGGAACTTTTCTCAATGGACAAAGAATTGTGGCTGAGACTCAGCTCAAAAGAGGAGATGAAATCCTGATTGGGTCAACAAGGATAATCTTTGATAAAGAGCTTTCAACTAATGTCGAAGTCGTTGATGGATTAATGCCTTTGACAAATGTCAACACCATCATCCATCTCAAAGAGATTCTGAAGAAGACTGATATTGAGACAACCTTAAAAGATTTTGCTACTGCACCAGATTTGAATAAAATCAAGTCTGAGTATAAGGCCTTCTCTGTCTTGAGCGATGTCAGCAAAGCTCTGATTCTCCATAAGCCACTCGATGAGCTCCTTGAAGAAGTCATGGACCTCATCTGCCAGAATTTGCCTATGGATAGAGGAATTCTGATGCTTGAAGAGGGGAATCCTCCCCAATTGATTCCAAAAGTCATCCGGATTGTCAGCAAGAGCCTTAAGACCCAAAAAATTCAAGTCAGTCAGAGCATTATCAATGTCGTCCTTAAACAGAATTCCTCAGTCCTGACCTACGATGCCCAGGCTGATCCACGATTTCGCACTCGGGAAAGCATTATTCAATCAAACATCCATTCGGCCATGTGTGTTCCTCTCTGGAATAATAAGGAAATCATCGGAATCATCTATGCCGACCGGATTTCTGTTCTTGAACAATTCTCAGAGAATGATCTTAAGCTTCTGACTCTTCTCTCTAATTTGGCTGCTGTAAAAATCGAAAACGCCAGACTTATCGAGAAGGCCATTGAAAAAGAAAAAATGGAAAGAGAGCTTGCCATGGCTTCTAAGATTCAAAAAGATTTTCTGCCCAAAGGAAATCCTGAGTGTGAAAATTTTGAAATCGCAGGAATGAACATCCCCTGCTATCAGGTGGGCGGCGATTACTATGACTTTATTCCCATTGATCCCTGTTTGCTGGGGATCGTTATTGCCGATGTTTCCGGGAAAGGGGTCAGCGCTTCTCTGCTCATGGCCTCTTTAAGGGCAGCCCTTCATTCAGAGATTCACCCCGAATATAAATTGGAGAGAATGGCTTCAAAGGTGAATGATTTTGTTCATCGCAGTTCTGCCTCCAATAGTTTTATCACTTTTTTCTTTTGCGAACTGAACAGAAAAAATGGCCAATTGAGATACATCAATGCTGGACATAATCCTCCTCTTATCGTTAGTCGAAAAGGGGAAATCGAACGTCTAGAGAGCTGTGGCCTCTGTCTAGGGATGTTTGCCTCTGAGAGTTATGAAGCCAAAAGTGTGACTTTAAAGATTGGAGATATGGCCCTTCTTTTTACAGATGGGATCACAGAAAGCCGAAACAAAAAGAATGAAGAATTCGGCGAGCAGAGGCTTTCCAGCCTTTTGCAAAAGAATGCCAAGCTCTCTGCCCAAAAACTGATTGAAAAAATCTGCACGGAACTGAATTCGTTTTCCTCAGGAGTTGAACAAATGGACGACAGAACTCTTGTCCTAATCAAGAGAATTTCCTAGTTTTTTCTCCATCTTATCTGCGGACAATAAATAGAGGTGGGATAAACTATTTTTATTTCAACACCAATTGTTGGAAATGGGCATCGATGCGAAGCCCGGAAAGATCTGGGTCTTTGAGAATTTCTTCCAGAGAGCCGCCCAGGGTCAAATATTCCTCAAGCGCAGAAAGGGCTAGCTCGCGTTGATTACATAGTTCAAAGACAATAATGCTTTTGAAGAGAATGGTTGGATCCTCCGGCGCTATTTGTCTGGCCTGCGTAATTTCAGCTAGCGCATTTTCCTGGTCACCCAATTTAGCGTGATAGAGGGCCAAGCTTGAGCGAAGAAGGGCATTGGATGGATTGTTGGAAAGCAATTCTTCAGCCAATTGAAGAGCATGCTGATAAGCTCCTTTTGCCTTTTCCAGATATCCAGGAGTGTAGCGATAACTATCAGCCAGGTTTGCCCAAATCATGTAATTGGCCTCCCCCAGAGAGATACCCTCTTCATATTTGGCCATAGCATCAACATAGCGTCCCTGATAAAAATAGATTGTGCCCATGTTGGAGTAGGCTTCAAGAGTGGGTTTGATAGCAATGGATTTTTCAAATATAGCTGCAGCCTGGTCATTCTGGCCCAACAAATAGTAGACGGTGATCAGGTTATTATAGGCGGTGACATTTTCAGGCATCAATCGAGTGGCCTTGCGAAACATTTTTTCCGCTTCTCTATAGCGACCATGCTGGTAATAGAAAACGCCAAGATTGATATATCCCTCCCAGTAGCTCCGATTGAGCTCTATTGCCGTTTTATAGGCCTTTTCTGCTTCAGTGAGCTTTCCAAATTCTTCAAGAGCTATGGCCAGGTTGAGATGGGCATCAAAGTTTTGCGGCTCAAACTCTATCGCTTTCTGAAATTCCCGGAGGGAGTCCTCATCTTGGCTTTTTCCTTTGTAAATTCCTGCTAGAGTGATATGCGCAGAAGTCAGGCCATCATTCATCTGAATGGCTTGAGTACAATTTGCTTGAGCTTTTTCGAGCAGGAGAGGATCTTTGCTAAGTTTATATTTCAGCCAGTATGCTTCCCCTAATCCAGCGAAGGCCAAAGCATAGTTTGGATGCTGTTCAATTGCCTGCTCAAAGGCGCTGATGGCCGAGTCTAGATTTTCAACCTTATTGGAATGGAGCAGGAAGCCGCGACCCTCAAGGTAGAATTCATAGGCGCGAGGCAGAACTTTCTCTCCAGCAGTCAATAGCGAAATTTCTCTGGAAGTCATTTCTATATCAAAGATCTTTGCCAGTCTGGTGATGATTCCTTTCTGAAGAGTGAGGATATTGCCGGAATGATCTGTGACTTCAAGATTTGGCAGTTGTCGGAGGGTTTTAGTGTTGACCACAGATAAAGTGAGCCGGATCATATCCCCGATGCGCTGTAGAGTTCCACTAATAACAAAGGTGACCTTAAATAATCTCTTTGCTTCGCTTGCGCTGGTGACGACCCATTCGCTCACTTGCCGGGCTGGCACAACCCAAGGCCACCTTTGGAATTGTCTGAGCTGGATCAGCTTGCTAGTGAGATCTTCCACCAGGCCGTCACAAAAAGCCCGGCTGCTTGCGTCTCCTTCCTTGACGGCAAAAGGCAGGACTGCCAGACTTTTCTCTCTCGGGCTAATTTCCAAGCCCAGCCATTTTCGAGCTAGGTTTCGGCTTGAAGGCAAAAGGACGAACAAGATTAGAACTGCCAGGATAAGCCCGGCTATCGAGATGCCAATCCTAAAGAGACATTTCAGCACAGCTCCTTTATTGCACATCGTCCAACCCTTTGTCTTTCTCTCTTTCCCCGCCAAGACTTTTAGCACAGCAAAAAATTGATGTCAAATATTTGCCAAGTAGGGATAGCATCTATGAATATTTGATCTTTATGACGGGTGCAGGAGGCTGCCTGGAAGCCCCCGTAGCGGAGGGGGGACCCGCTGCCTCCCCTTCTCGGCCTTCGGCCTGCGACCAGGAGGAAATATCCCCCTGG
>CAZPAX010000151.1:0-5796 GCA_964584535.1 uncultured Eubacteriales bacterium | reverse complement strand
CACCCATCCATTCAAAAAATAAAGGTTACACGGGGAAAAAGATGCTTCCTCAAATCGATGATCTCCTTGAATCAGGATGTTTTTTATGGCATGATTTCGACAAATTGAAAATTTCTTTAAAAGGAGGCAATAATGGCAATTCTCTCTTCTGGGCTCAGACCATCTCATCTCTGGAAACATTTTGAAAAAATTTTGAGTATCCCTCATTGTTCTGGCAATGAACGGGCTCTAGGGGATTACATCATATCTTTCGCCAAAGGCTTGAATCTCCCCTGCAAAAAGGATAGGGCGGGAAATGTCCATGTTGAGAAGAAGGCTTCTCCTGGCCATGAGAAGGCGGAAACAGTCATTCTTCAGGGACATATGGATATGGTCTGTGAAAAAAATTCAGATGTGGTCCATGATTTTAGTAAAGATCCAATAGAATCAGAAATTCAAGGAGAATGGCTCGGCGCTAAAGGGACAACCCTTGGCGCAGACAACGGGATTGCCTTGGCTGCAGCCCTTGCTGTCATGGAGGAGAAGTCCGCAGTCCATGGTCCCCTCGAGTTTCTCTTCACTGTAAGTGAGGAAACAGGGATTACAGGTGCAGGCAATCTTGAGGAAGGCTTCCTCAAAGGAAAAAAACTCCTCAATCTTGACAGCGAGGAAGAAGGAACTTTCACCATCGGCTGTTCTGGAGGCGGAGATACAGAAATCTTGCTTCCTTTGAAGAGGAAAAAGATAACGAAAAGGAGTCTTTTCCAACTCAAAATTCATGGCTTCAGGGGAGGGCACTCAGGGCTTGATATTCATCTTGGCCGAGGGAATGCCATAAAAATGCTGGCTCGCCTCCTCTTCGAGGCTCAAAGGGAATTTCCATTTGAATTGATTGGGATTGAAGGCGGGAATAAAAGAAATGCTATAGCCCGTGAAGCCTGGGCAAACCTTCTTGTTGACCGAGGCCAATCTAAATCCATGCTCTCTTACTTCAAGAAAGCATTTGAAAAAATCCAGAAAGAATATAAGGCCGTTGAAAAGGAGGCCAAATTTTCTTTCGAAAAGAAAGAAAATCAAAAAGAAGCTCCGCTCGCTGGAAAATCTCAGCAGACTCTGATCAATTTCCTTTTCGGCCTTCCTCACGGGGTTATGGCCATGAATCCCGAGATAGAAGGGCTTGTCGAGACTTCGACCAATCTGGCTATTGTTCGCTGCGGCCAGAAGGAAGCTCAGATTATATGCAGCAGCCGCAGTTCCCTTTCCTCTGCTCTGGAGGCAACACGCAATATGATCAAAGCTCTCTCAGACCTTGTCGGAGCAAAAATTAGCCAGCCTGAGGGCTATCCTGGCTGGTCACCCAACCTCCAGTCTGTTCTGCTGCAAAGATTGAAAGAAGTCTACAAAAAAATCTCCAACAAAGAGCCCCTCATCAAAGCCGTTCATGCTGGCCTTGAATGTGGAATCATAGGAGAAAAATTTCCAGGGATGGATATGATCTCCTTTGGTCCGACAATAGTGCATCCCCACTCTCCTGAAGAGAGAGTCCATATCCAGTCAGTAGAGAACTTCTGGAAGTTTCTCCTGGCATCACTTGCAGAGCTTTCCTGAATAAGGGGATTGAAAATGGGGAAAATAATCCGTCTTTTTTTGATTCTCCTTGGAATATTTCTCTTCCTTGCCTCCTTGGGCTGCAAGAAAAAGGAAAAAGAGAAAGTCATGGCTCTTCGAGAGATAGCTGCTCAAAGCGCCGGAGATCTGCGGATCCTCAATGTGAATCCTCAAGGCAGGACTTCTTCGCCCCGTGAAGCGGAGACAATTGTGGTCATTTTTGACAGGCCTATGGTTCCTCTAGAAGCTCTCCCTGAAAGAGAGTATTCCTCTCTTCTGATGCTCGAACCTTCTTTGTCCGGTAAATACCGCTGGCTGGGAACAAGAACATTGACCTTTAGCCCAGAAAACCGCTTTCCTTTTGCCACTCCAATCAAAGTGACTGTTCCCAGGGGAACAAGATCAGTTGATGGTTACAGCCTAAAAGAAGATTTCACCTGGACATTCCGAACCATCCAGCCTCAACTTGTAAGGCATTTTCCTGATGATAAAGAGAAATGGGTCAAGCTCGATGCACTAATTCTCCTCATTTTCAATCAACCGCTAAGTGAAGAGAAAGCCAAAGATTTCCTTTCTCTTCTCGGAGTGAGCAAAGAAAACAAAGAGACATCCCTGAATTTTCTGCTCAAGCATCCCTCAGCCAAAATTCTTGAAGAGCAGGAGATAACTTCTTCCCCTGAAGAGGCTCTTCTTCTTGAGCCAAAAGAGAGACTCAAGCCTGATTTCACCTATTATCTGGAAGTCAAAAAAGGATTTCCTGGCCGAGAGGGGACTTTGGGGATGGAGAAAGACGTCATTTTTAGCTTTGAGACCTATAAATCTTTTGAATTCAAAAATCTGGCAGCAGCCCAAGGCCATAATCCTTATGAACCTCTGAAATTCGAGTTCTCTAACCGCGTGACCTATAAAGATTTCATTCAGAAGATTCGTTTTCAGCCTGATATCGCCATCCCCGATTATTATTCTGAGTGGGATCATGGCAGCGACACCCTCTGGATATCCCTTCCTTTGCAGCCAGAAGCAGAATATTCTGTCTGGATTGACCCAGAACTTGAGGACGAGTTTGGAAACAGGCTGGGAAAAGAAATAAAGCTTGCCTTCTCCACGTCTTCTTATCCTCCTTCTGTATCAATGACCACTGGCTACGGCATCCTGGAAGCTTATGGGGAAATGAAATATCCTTTTTACGCTGTCAATAGCCCTGAAGTATTCTTCCAGGCGGCCAATGTCAAAAAAGATGAAGTTATTTCTCTCTTAAACAGTCCCAAAGTTCTCTGGATGAGTGAAAAATTCAAGCCATCACAGGGCTTTTTTCAAATCGAAAAACCTCTGCGACTCGATATTCCCAGGAACAAGAGGCAAATCGTTCCCATCGGACTCGAGGAACTTCTTCCAGAGAAATACGGCTTCCTATTCCTCCAACTCGACACAGAACTTGCCGACTCCTGGCAGAGATATCCCAAGGTTTTTCTCCAGGTAACAGAAATGGGGATCTCAGGCAAATTCTCTGCGGAGGGCAATGTCATCTGGGTCACAGAACTCAAATCAGGCCTCCCTATTCCTGAGGCAGAAGTTGAGATAAGGGATGATTGGAATAGTCTCCGCTGGCAAGGCAAAACAGACAGGGAAGGAAAGGCTGAGACACCGGGATGGAAAATCCTGGGCATAAAAAGCAAAGACAGGTGGACGAAGCCCCAGCAGTGGGTCTTCGCCAGACGGGGGAAGGACATTGCTTTTATGTCCTCTGAGTGGGGAACAGGGATTGATCCCTACCGTTTTGGAATTGACTATGACTGGAATCCTGAACCACAGAAAATTCAAGGTTATATTTTCACTGAGAGAGGCATCTACAGGGCTGGAGAGAAAGTCCATATCAAAAGCATTATCAGGAAAAGGGAAAAAGCAAAATGGCTTCTTCCTTCAATAAAAGAAATAGAATGTGAAGTTCAGGATCCATTTCAAAAGAGTTTTTACAAAAGTAAATTTGACCTTGATTCTTATGGCTCTTTTTCCTTTGACCTGGAAACAAAAGAAGATGCTCCTCTGGGCTATTATCAGATCATAACCAAAATTCCTCCTGAAACAGAAAAAGAAAAAGCAACTACTATCTATGAGTCATTCCGCATCGAAGCTTTCCGGCCTGCTGAATTTGAGGTTCATTGTCGTACCCCAAAGGAAAGCTTTGTTTTTGGCGAAGATTACCAGGCCCAGATCAGAGCCAATTATCTCTTTGGCGGAGCCATGGGAGGCCAGAAGGCATCCTGGCATCTCCGTTTCAATCCTTCTTATTTCAGGCCTTCAGGATACGAGGGCTATATCTTTGGCAACGAGCTAGACTGGGGAGAATGGGAAGAGAGAGAAGAAAGCCGTTTGTTAGCCTCTGGGGAAGGCATACTTAATCCAGAAGGGAAGCTTGAAATAAAAGTCCCGCTTGTTCCTGAGAAAGAAAAAGACTCTGTGCTGGTCACCTTGGAAGCAACTGTCCAAAGCCCAAGCCGCCGCTCCATATCTAATCGCATCCAGAACATTGTCCACCGCGGCGAATATTACATTGGACTGAGGCCAAGCACAACCTTTCTGAAAAAGGGAGATGAATTATCTTTTAATATCATCGCCACCGAGCCAGAAGGGAAACTTGTTGCTGGGCAGAAAATCATTCTCAAGCTCCTCAAAAGAGAATGGCATTCGGTGAGAAAAGCAGGAGTTGGGGGCAGGTTCAAATGGATCTCTCAAAAGGAAGATCAGGAAGTAACTTCTCAAGCAGTGCAGACAAAAAACGAGCCAATAAATGTGGCTTTCAAGCCTGAAAAATCTGGGCTCTATTTTCTCTATGCTGAAGGCAAAGATAGCCGAGGCAATAAGATCACAACCACAACATCTTTTTATGTGACGGGAAAGGATTATGTCCCCTGGGAAAGAAGAGATGACGACACAGTCGAGCTTGTTCCTGATAGCGAAAACTATAATCCTGGTCAAACAGCCAAAATCCTGGTCAAATCTCCCTATGAAAGGGCCAAAGCTCTGCTGACCATTGAGAGGGAGTTTGTCTTGGAAAGCAGAGTTCTTGAAATTCAGGGAAGCTCTGAGCAGATAGAGATTCCTATCCTTTCTGAATACATTCCCAATGCCTTTGTTTCTGTGCTTCTCATCCAAGGCCGAACTGAAAAAGCAAAGGTGACAGAGAATGAAGATCTCGGGAAGCCATCTTTTAAGATAGGTTATGCGAGCCTTAATATCGACCCCTCAGAAAAGCGTCTCGAAGTGGACATATCAAAAGATAAAGAAACCTATAAGCCCAAAGACAAGGTCACTGTCCATCTCAAGGTCAAAGGCTGGAAAAATTCAGCCGCCAAAGTCTGCCTTTCCTTAGCTGTGGTCGATGTTGGAGTCCTCAACCTTATCGGCTATCAAACCCCAGATCCCTTCTCCAGCTTTTACCAGAAAAAGCCTTTATCTGTCCAGACATCAGAGACAAGGCTCCATCTGGTTGGCCAGAGAGAATATGGAGAAAAAGGAGAAGATGTGGGTGGCGGCGGAGAGGAAAAAGAGGCTCTGATGGCCATGAGCCTGGCCGAAGTTGAACTTCGGGGCGATTTTAAGTCAACAGCCTACTGGAATCCCTCTCTTTTGACTGACGATAAGGGAGAAGCCTCAGTGAGCTTTACTCTCCCTGATAATCTGACGACTTTTCGCATCATGGCTGTTGCCCAGACACAAGATTCCCAGTTTGGCCGAAAGGATTCCACTTTTCGAGTCTCTAAGCCTCTTCTTCTCCAACCAGCCTTGCCTCGCTTTGCTCGGATGGGAGATAAATTTCAAGGTGGAGTGGTCATTCATAATTACTCCTCCAAAAAAGGAGAAGCCATTGTCAGTGTTGAGGCCAAGGAGATTGGCCTTCTTGATAAAAATAATATTCGCCAAATATCTTTAGAGCCTGGACAATCAAAAGAAATCCTCTATTCCTTTGAAGTAGAAAAGCCTGGCAAAGCTGTGCTTTCCTTCAGGGCTCAGATGGGAGAAGAGAGAGACGGACTGGAAATAACTCTTCCCCTCCTGGTGCCTCGGCCTTTTGAAACTGTTGCTCTCTTTGGCGAGATTGAGGAAGAAATAGAAGAAAAAGTGACGATCCCAGCCGATATCTTAGCGCCAGAAAGTAAAATTGAAGTTCAGGCTGCCTCATCTGCTCTTTCTGGTCTGAAAGAGAGTCTG
>CAZPAX010000150.1:0-5854 GCA_964584535.1 uncultured Eubacteriales bacterium | reverse complement strand
ATTTTTTTGCCCCGGCAATGATCTTTGGGTCTTTGAGAACATAGCCAAGATCACCATACCCTTTGAGCCAGTAAGGAACCTCTTCCCAGCCTTGGCTCTTGAAGTCCAACCAGCCGCTTTCTGACTTGAGGAATTTGCTCAATTCTGGAAGTCGGCCTGTAAATCCATCTCTCATCATTTGAAGCTGGCTGAGCAGCCAGCCTTTTGGCTGGATGCTCCCGATCGGGAGCTTGATGAGCGGACTTCCGAGCAAAGGCGGCCTGTTGGAGACATAATAGCTGTTTGAACCTTCTGCAGGCGGAATCCTGACTGCCTGAATCTCAACCTTTGAGTTTTTCTTTTCTCCAGAAGCGCTCGAAGAAAGGAATATAAAAAAACTGATGAGAAATGCTAGAACAATAAAACGCTTCATTCTCCACTCCTCTCTCCCATTGATTTACTCCTTCTTTTTCTGCTCCTCGTTCTTGCTCTTTGTCAATATATCAGAGCTCGATGAAAAATCTTGGATGCATCTCTTTTTATGTGATTCAATCACGTGCAGGATGCTGCCCGCAAGCCCCCGCACCCATTATAGAGATCACATATTCAGAAATACTTTCAAAAATCTTTATCTTAGCTCTCTCCTTATAGAGAAGAGCCAATTTCTGGCAAGGGCTATCTCTCCTTCTTGATTGGGATGAACCCCGTCAGGGTCGTAGAGATCGCACCTGTTGTGCAAGACAGAATAGTTATCGACAAAAATGGCCTTTTCTCTTTGAGCGATTTCCTGAATGGCCGGATTTATTTCGTTCTCAACCAAACTGTTCCTTGCAGGGCTTGCTATTTGAAAACAGAAGAGAGGGACGCTGGCGATCAAGATTCTCGGGTGTTTATTTTTTATCCCTTTGAATTTCTTGAACTCTTTAATGATCGAGCTCATATTCTCTTTGAATTGAAGAAGAGTATAGCGGCGCTCGAGCAATGGGAAAACATCATTTGTCCCCAACTGGAGAAGAATGAAATCGCTCCTTGTCTTTTTCCAATTGGGGAAGCGCCGGGCGAAAAATGATTTATAGCTTTCAGAAGTCAAACCGCCCTGCGCCCATTCTTTAATCTCAACTTCATGCTTTGAGCCACTGAGCAGACTTCTAAGATGATATGGCACAGGCCTCATTATGCTGTCCCCAGCGCAGCAAATCGTCAGGTGATCTTTTACTTCTGGGGCGCAGCTGCTCCCAAGAAGGAGGCAGAATGCCGTTGCTACAATCATTAAAGCATGCATTTTTCCCATCATAAGAACTCAAGATAATTTTTTCAATTCCGTGCCTTCCCTATTTTTTATTCTGCTTTGAGCTCAGATGTGCAAAAGGCGCATCTTGTTGCCTTAATCGGAATAGTTGAAAAACAATAAGGGCAGGTTTTTGTCGTTGGCACAGCGGGTGGCGCCTCCTTCTGGCGTCTCAGCCTATTGATGCCGCGGATAAGAAGAAAAACAGAAAAAGCAACAATGAGGAAGCTGATAACCGTATTAACAAAGGCGCCATAATTGAGGGTCACTGCTCCTGCCTGCTTGGCTGCAACCAGAGTTCCATAAGGGCCAGGAACGCCTCCTCCTCTGAGCACTACAAAGAGATTGGAAAAATCAACCCTGCCCAGCAGCAATCCAATAGGTGGCATGATCACATCAGCGACAAGTGAGCTGACAATCGTGCCAAAGGCAGCCCCAATAATGATTCCAACTGCCATGTCGATGACATTTCCCCGCATGGCGAATTCTTTGAATTCCTTAAGCATCGTCCTCCCTCCTTTTATTTTTTAATTATGGAGCTGGCGACAATATTCGCCACTCTGCTCCTCATAGAGACAATCTCGCCTTTATCGTCAGGATGGACACGGTTGGTGAGAAAAATAACAAATGTCTCTGTCTCAGGGTCAATCCAGATCGATGTGCCTGTGTATCCTGTATGGCCAAAGGAGCTAGGCCCAAAAATATCGCCCCCGGCTGTGGCATAAGAAGAATTGAGATCCCAGCCCAGACCGCGGCCGGAAAAGGGAACCTCGGGCGAGACAGATGTCATCCTCTCCACTGTCAGGGGACTCAGAACGCGAACACCTTTGAATTCTCCTTTATTGAGCATCATCTGGGAAAAAACTGCCAGGTCATCAGCTGTTGAGAAAAGGCCAGCATTGCCCGAGACACCTCCTTGAAGCCTGGCCAGAGGATCGTGGACAACACCGATTAGAGGCTTGCCCTTGATGACTTCTGTCGGAACGCAGAGAGGATAGAGTTTTTTGGCTGGATTATAAAAAGTGTGTTTCATCTTCAAAGGCTTGAAAATATTTTTTTCAGAGAATTCAGCAATTGTCTGGCCTGTGACTTTTTTTAGAATGTAAGCCAGGGTGATATAGCCAAGGCAGCTATAATGAAAGGCTTTGCCTGGTGGATCGGATTTTTTGAGCTGAGCAATATGCTTTACCAGCAAATCCAAGGGAAAGGGACTGCCGTACTGTTTCTCCAGCTCGGCTGCATCTGTATATGGGAGTAATCCCGAGGTATGGGTTAAGAGATGCCAGAGCCGGGCATCCTCCCCCGGTTTTCCATTTTCGTCAACATAAGCAACAAATTCTGGAACATAATTTTTGACTTTGTCCCAGAGGGAAATTTTCCCCTGCTCGGCGAGAATCATGATTGATGTTGCTGTGGCCACAGGCTTTGTGATTGAAGCGAGGTCAAAGATCATTTCTAAAGACATTGGCCGGCGCTTGGGAACCCTCTGGCTTTCCCCATAAGCTTTGCGGATAACAACTTTTCCCTGTCTTGCCACGAGGAGCACAGCTCCCGGGAAATCGCGGCGGCCAATGGCTTCTTTGACAATTTTATCAAGAATTCGCAGATGCTCTGAAGACATCCCCACTTCTTCTGGCTTAGCCAGCGGGACTGTCTTATACCGGCACTGAGAAAATATAAGAGCAATGAAAATAGCCAAAATAAATATTTTTAGCGATTTTCTCATTCTGATCCTCAAGAACTCATGACTATATTATTATTTTTATTGAAAAATTTCCTCTAAAATTATAAATAAATCAAGAGAATTTCTCACGGGAAAAAGGACAGAGGAAAGAAATGACAGAAAAGGAAGGCAAGAGCTTGAAGAGTTCAAGCGAGATAAAAGAAACGATAACTGAGGCTGAGGAACGATTTGAACGCTGGCGGAGGACAATCGGGCTTTTCTTAGGCCCTCTTGTCGCCCTCGTCCTTTATCTCCTGCCCATGACTTCTCTCAGTGAGCAAGCACATCGGCTGGCTGCTATCATCGGCTGGGTTATTACCTGGTGGGTGACCGAGCCAATTCCGATTCCAGTCACTGCTTTGCTCGGAGCTGCTTTCTGCGTCCTCTTCAACGTGGCAAGCGCCAGGGCAGCTTTTGCTTCTTTTTCTGACCCCATCATATATCTTTTCCTAGGCAGTTTTATGCTGGCCAGAGCTATGTCTGTCCATGGTCTGGATAAGCGATTCGCCTATGGTATTTTGTCCATCCGCTGGGTGGGAAACAGTGCAGGTCGGATTCTATTTGCTTACGGCGCTATTTCAGCCTTTATCTCGATGTGGATCAGCAACACAGCAACAACAGCCATGATGTTCCCCATTGGAGTAGGAATTATCTATGTCCTCTCTGATATGATTTCAAAAAAGACAGGAAAGGAAATCAACCCCCAGCGCCTGCGCTATGGAACCGGGATGATGTTGATGGCAGCCTATGCTTCCTCAGCAGGCGGCATAGGGACACCAGTGGGTTCACCTCCTAACCTGATCGGAATTGCCATGATAGAAAAATTTGTGAAGGTCAAGATTCCTTTCTTCCAGTGGATGATATTTGCTATTCCTCTTCTAGTTCTTATGTATTTTTATCTCTATTTCATGATGCATTTTCTCCATAAGCCTGAGGTTAGGCGCATAGAGGGAAGTCAGGAATTTGTCCGCCAGGAACTCAAAAAACTTGGAAAATGGAAAAGGGGTGAGAAAAATGCATTTTTTGCCTTCCTGGTGGCAGTAATCCTCTGGATTATTCCTGGTTTTTTAGCCTTAATCTTGGGAACCCAGGCTCCACTCTCAAAAATCTATAGCAGCCGAATACCAGAAGGGGTGGCTGCTCTTATTGCCGCTTCATTACTCTTTATTCTCCCTGTTGACTGGAAAAAGAGGGAGTTCACCCTTTCCTGGAGGCAGGCCGTGAAAATTGACTGGGGAACCCTTTTGCTCTTTGGCGGCGGATTGACTCTCGGAGGCCTCATGTTCCAGACGAAACTTGCTGAAGCGATCGGCAATGGACTCCTCAAGCTGAGCGGAGCAACATCAGTCTGGGGTATTACCTTTGTCGCCATCTACATCAGCATCATTGTCAGTGAGACAACCTCAAACACAGCTGCAGCTTCGATGGTCGTCCCTGTTGTGATATCTATTTCAATGGCTGCAGGTGTTGATCCTATTCCACCAGCTATAGGATCTACGCTTGGCGCAAGTTGGGGTTTTATGCTGCCTGTATCCACTCCGCCCAATGCAATTGTTTACGGTACAGGCATGGTGCCCATTACAAAGATGATAAGGGCAGGTGCAATCTTTGACTTCCTTGGGGGAGCTATTCTCTGGCTGGGGCTTCGAATACTGCTTCCCTTGCTTGGTCTTGCCTGATCTTCAAAATCCCATCATCTAGTCCTAGAACTTAACCAGTGGTGTTCCTCTGAGTTGAACGACAAGAAAGTTGACAAAGAAAAATCCGAAGAAAATGACATTCAGGATAAGAATAAGATATCCCCACCACCTGAGCCTGGCTGGCTTGGGCAGGCGGCTGTTCAAATAGATAACCACAAAAGGAAAGACAAGGGCAGCAAAGTTTGCTGTATTGGCTGAAATGACAAGAAGCGAAGTCGGCAGAGCGAGATGGATGATGACACTGATGAGGATAATCATAATTGCGGCGAAAGGATAATAAAAGCGCCTGGGATCGCCCTTGAGGAAGTTCCGAAATCTTTCGCTCATAGCGTAAGCAGCATCTGTCGTATTACGGACAAGCATCTCCAGAATTGTGCATTGGGTCTTGAAAAGGGTTAAGGCGCCAACAAAGAGGGTTGAATAAAAAAGAAGCGAGCCATACCTGAGGCCAAGCTCAGAAGCAGCGTAAATGGGCATATTGGCCTGGTCGGGAACTTTAGCCCCTGGAAGAATTGCCAGGTATCTGACCAGGATGCTGGGAACCATCATGCCGACAATAGCTCCGACAAAAAAAACTGCCCATTGGTCGATGGCCAGGAACCTGAACCAGCGCTTCCAGAGTTTTTTGTTTTGCTCAGTCTCGGAAAATGTTACCCCTGAAGAAAGCACTTGCTCTTGTTTTCCTCCCAGTAGGCCGGAAATAAAACCAACTCTGTGGCCCATGCCATAGCCTTTATCCCGATAATAATTAATGAGCATGAAGTTCATTCCAGAAGCAAAGCCGGTGTAGCCGGCTATCGCGCCCAAGAGGGAGGCATCAATCCCAGATGGTGGCCTGGAAAATTTAAGCATAGAGATAAAGGCTTCTTTCCAGAGAGCTATCGGAACCAAGGCTGCAGTTAAGATAATGAGGTAGAAGAGGATGAGGAAGACCATAAGCGTGTTGAAGACCTCCATGGTCCGGGAGATTTTCTTACCGAAGAGAAAAATTGAAAAAGCGACAATGAGCAATCCAACTCCGATAAGGCGCACCCATTCAAGCTCCTGGGGAGTATTTGGCCTTCCAGTGAAAAGAGTGAAGAGACTCTGTCCGGCCGCAGAAGCCCAGCCTCCCCACATCCAGGCAAAATAGATCATCATCAGGGTAAAGGGAGTCCAGAAGCG
>CAZPAX010000149.1:0-5879 GCA_964584535.1 uncultured Eubacteriales bacterium | reverse complement strand
TTCCAGAAGGCAATGATAGCGTCTCCTTCATATTTATCCAGAGTGCCACCATGGGAGAGAATAATTTCTGTCATCTCTGAAAGATAGACATTCAAGAGATTGACCAAATCTTCTGGAGTAAGCCCTTCGGAAATCGAAGTAAAGCCAGCCACGTCCGAGAAAAAAGAAGTGATTTCCCTTTTTTCTCCTCCCAGTTGGAGAAGAGAAGGATTGCGCAGGATTCTCTCAATAACTTCCGGGCTCAGATAATGGCGGAAGACATTTTTTATGAACCGCCGCTGCCTTCCCTCAAGGCTATAGTTTAAAAGCGAAGCGCCTATGAAACTGAGCAGGACTCCGAAGGCAGGGCCAATAAATTCAAGCCAGTAGCCTGAAAGAAAAGCCAGACAAGCTGCGGCTGCAGGAAGAGCAAGGCAGAGGATAAAAAAGAGGACAATTTTCCAGATTCTTCGCAGCAGGGAAACGCCAATGCCTGTTAAGAGGGCAAAGAACAAAATGAGCAAGACAGAGAAAACCTTGGGGGGAAGACGGACAAAGTTCCTTTGCAGAAGATTGTCAATGGCAGTTGCCTGAATCTCGACTCCTGGATAAATGGCACTGAATGGAGTTGGACGCAAATCGAGAAGGCCTGCTGCGCTTCCTCCGATGAGAATAATCTTTCCCGAAAACTCCTGAGGCGAGATCTGAGGAGGCTTGCCCTCCTCGATGAGGGCCCAGGAATTGATGATCGAGGCAATCGAATAGGTCCGGTAGGTGCCTTGCGGCCCATGATAGTAGAGAATCATCTGGCCGCTCTCATCAAGAGGGATAGTCTGGACTTTACCGCCTCCTTGGACAAACCAGGAAACAGCCAAAGGAAGAGAGGGGATGACAAAATCCTTGTAGGCAAAAAGAAGGGGTATACGCCGGTAGATGCTGTCGCTATCAGGAGCAAATTGAACATTGCCAGTCCCCCTGGCATATTTGATCAGGTTTTCAATGGGAATTGTCAAAGATGTGGCTTCAAAGAGGGCTCTGCTTTGAAGCCCTTCGCGCCTTAAGGAAAAGCGTTTGAGGAGATCAAGAGGAATAGCTTCTCTTTGCTCTTCCTTCTGACTGACGAAAAGCGGCAAGAAGACATTTGCCGACCTGGCCATAGCTTCGGCGAAATTTCTATCATCCTCAACCCCATATCCTGAGCCCTCGGTCAGAATCAAATCGAAAATAATGGCTTTTGCTCCTCCTGCCTGCAAGAACTTGATAACCGCAGAATACATTTGCCTCGGCCAGGGCCAGGGAAGACCCTGCTCTTTCTCGTAGACATCGAGGCTGTACTGGTCAATCAAGAAGATCGCAATATCCTGGCTTGCTTGGGATGGCTTGGAGAAAAGGCGCAAGCGGAGATCCCATGATTTCCATTCCAGAGGACGATCGAGTTTGAGAGAGGAAATGATGAAGGCCACTAGAAAAGCCACCAACCCAACAGCTATTCCTCTTATGAATTTTTTCTGGATCATGGGGACACAAACCTTTTTTCAAACCTTTTTTTAATTTTGGCTGAAAAAGAATAGGGTCGCTTCATCACTCCCTTGCTCGCCATGTAAATTTTAGCCGCTATTCTAGGCCGCCAATACTTTGTTTAAACCGCGTTGTTCGCACTGCTTCTTTTTGAGGCACTTCTCCCAAAGCCTGAATATCTTTTTTTGCTTTTTCTATCCTTTCAGAAGGCATGGGATGAGTTTTGAACCATCCTTTGCCGGAAACTACGGAAGTGTCTCCAACCATTGTTTGGAGGAAATCCAGAAGACCTGAAGGCGAATATCCCGTCTTTGCCCCAAACTTGATAGAAAGCATGTCAGCTTCATACTCGTATTTGCGGTCATAGCCTCTCTCAATAAGGCTCTCGACAATGTCACCCAGAGCCCCTTCGAAAATACTCGTCAGTTGGGCCAATTTCTCTGGTGCGTATCTCTCCACAGCTTCTTGGCCGATGACTTTAAAAGCGTCAATCAAGCGTGACTTCTTTATGGACTGCAAACCATGCTTAGCCGAAACATGACCCACTTCATGGGCCAGAATAGAGGCAAGCATTTCTTCGTCCTTGCATCTTTTCACAAGACCCTTAGTGACGAAAATAAATCCGCCAGGAGCAGCCAGCGCATTGACCTCATCTGTATCCAGAACAAGAAAATGGTAACCCGCATATGTTTCAGGACGATCAGAATAAAAAACGACCGCAGTCCCGACTGTGTTTATATACTGAGTGAGGGCATTATCTTCATAGATAGAATAGCGGGAAAGGATGAGAGCAGAGACTGCCCGGCCGATATAATATTCTTCTTCCTCAGTGATATCGGCAAAAGTCGAGCGCACAGCCTCGCTTGTCTTGACGATGGCTTCTCTGTCGCTCTCCGAAATCTTTCCAGTTTCAGCCAAAACATCAGCCCCTTTCTGGACAACAGCACAGCTTGAGAAGAAAGCAGCGAGACCAATACAAAGGAACACTATCACTTCGAATTTTCTCACTCTCATTTTAAACCTCTAAATTCTCCCAGTTTTCCTTTCCTGAGAAAGCTTTCGACCTGGGAAGTCGAAACCTTGATCTGGAGCATCCTGTCCACTCCAACGAAACTAATCTCCTTGTGTTTGGCCCGGTAACTCTCCTCAACCTGTTTGTTGAATCCTTTGGAAGCAAGAGCCACTTCACTGGCAGAAGCCTGGGTCTTCAGTCCTTTGTCCATGGCCAGAAGACTGAATTTTTTTGTCTCAACAGCACTGGAATGAACCCAGCCCAAAAGCCCTCCTTTAGTCCTGACCTGAATCCAGCCATCCTGAATGTTCACTTTCTCCAGACTCTCCCCTGCCTTGAGAATAGCCACTGTCTGGGCATAAAACTTTGGCTCTTTTCTCAGATTTGTCGATTGAATTTTGACAATAAAAGTCTCAGCTGCAATCAAAAAAACAAAGAGGAGAAAAAGCGCGAAAATCAAGAAGGCAAAATGAAAATGCCTTTTCACCTTCACCTCCTTTTGGTATGGCTCACCCTGAGTGAGCGGCTATACCATCTTTTATTATGAGATGCCTCCTATCTGGATCAGCTTTTCCTTGATCAGACAATTTCTTTTAACCGGCTTATCGTTTTTGATGGCAATATGGAGAGCCTTGTAAGAGCCTATAATGACGCTCAATTTCTTGGCCCGGGTCAAGGCCGTGTAAAAAAGATTCCTCTGGAGCAAGATGAAGTGCTGGGTCAGAAGAGGAATGACAACCGCCTGATATTCGCTCCCCTGAGATTTATGCACAGAGACAGCGTAGGCCAAGGTGAGATCATTCATCTCCTCCTTCTCATAGCTTACTGCTCTGCCATCAAAATCGACAATGATGCGGAACTTCTGTTTATCAATATGGACAACAGTGCCGATGTCTCCATTAAAAATTTCTTTTTCGTAATTGTTGCGGATCTGCATTAATTTATCGCGAAGCCTGAACTCTCGATTCCCAATCCTGAGGCCCTCCCCATGGGGATTGAGCCTTCGCTGGAGCTCAGCATTCAGATTATCAACCCCAACCAATCCTTTGTACATCGGGCTTATGACCTGGATTTGTGGACTGATGGGGCTGAGGTTGAGCTTGCGGGGAATGCTATAACAGGCAAGATTCATGATTGTCTTGAAGACTTTCTCTTGATCTTCCTGATGGATGAAATAAAAGTCCGCATTCTTATCCCCTCGGGGTGGATAGATGAGCGACTGGCCCTGGTTAACCCGGTGAGCATTGATCACGATCAGGCTATCTTTTTCCTGCCTGAAAATCTCATCCAGCCTGACCACCTCTACTTTCTGGGATTCAATGATATCCCTGAGCAGGCTTCCTGGCCCAACAGAAGGGAGCTGGTCTTTATCCCCGACAAAAACAAGGCGCATCCAGGAAGGCACTGCTTTGATCAGATGATACATTAGAGGCAAATCAACCATAGAAAACTCATCGATAATCAGAGAATCCCCTTTGAGGGGATATTTCTCACTTCGCCTGAAGACTCCCATCTTTGGGTTGTATTCGAGGATGCGATGGATAGTCTTTGCTTCCTTTCCTGTTGTCTCGGAAAGCCTTTTGGCTGCCCTTCCTGTTGGAGCTGCCAGGAGAACCTTTCTCCCCCATTTTTCAAAGATATCAACCACAGCTTTGATGATGGTTGTTTTGCCCGTGCCTGGACCTCCAGTGATGACCAGAATTTTCCTGTTAAAGCTTTCTTTTATGGCCAGCTTCTGCTTTGAAGAAAACTCAAGGCCAAGCTCCTTCTCCACCTCAGAGATAGCCTTGTCCAGGTCAAAGGGAGGGCTGAGAAAAGGGAAAGAGGAAAGCTGGTGAATGGAATGGACAACTTCTTCCTGCGCCTCGTAGAAAAAGGGGAGATAAACAGCCACTTGATCGCCAAGCTTTTCGGCAATGACCAGCTTCTTTTCCTTCAGCTCTTCCAGAGCAAGCCTAATTCTTTCCGGTTCAACTTCAAGCTCCTGTTCACAATTCTTTTCCAATTCATCCTGGAAGGAAAAGACATGGCCCTGCTCATTGTCTTTCTCTAAAAGATAGAGAATGAAAGCTTTTATCCTTTCCAGAGAGGTGGGATCCATGCCCAGCTTGAGGGCAATCTGGTCTGCAGTTTTAAAGCCTATTCCCCAGATATCCAGGCAGAGCTGAAAGGGATTGGCCTTGAGCACCTGGAATGATTTCTGTCCATACTGGCGGTAGATTTTTGTGGCCAGATTGGTCGAGACATTGTGTTCCTGGAGAAAAATGATCAAGTCCCGAATATCCTGATGCTCAGCCCAGGATTTTTTAATTTCCTTGAGCTTGGCGCTTCCTATTCCTTCAACTTCTCTCATCCTCTCTGGATTTTTAGAAAGGATCGAGACCGTCTCAGCTCCGAATTTTTTGATGATCCTCCGAGCCAGGACTGGTCCTATACCTTTAATTAATCCAGAGGAAAGGAATTTCTCAATTCCCTTGACTCCAGAAGGAAGAACAGGGACGAAATTTTCAACCTTGAATTGCTGCCCGAACTTGGGATTCATCTCCCAATCTCCCTTTATCTTCAACACTTCTCCGGGAGATAAGGGCGGAAAAAAGCCAACGATAGTCAGTAGCTCTCCACTTTCAGGTGCAAATCTGCAGACAGTGTAACCATTTTCAGGATTGTAAAAAAGTATCTGCTCTATCGTGCCTTCAATATAATCCATGGTCTAATCCCGAGTTTTGATTCTCACTTCATCGCCTGTTCTGGCTTTTATTTTCTTTGCAGCAGAAGCCTCCCTTGCCGCAATCTCAATAAAACCAAGGCTACCGACGAGAAAAAAGAGCTCTCCTTTCTTGGCAGAGGAAAATGTCTCCTCAAAAGAAGTGATCTCCTTCCCTCTCGTCAGAAGGGAGATTTGGCCTTTTGTCTGGCCGCAGACCATTTCCACTGGGATATTTGTGATCAGATTCCCAAACTTGTCTATGTAGAGAATTGAGCCAACTATCTCTTTTCCAAGGCGGAGAGGTTTTGGGATGCTAAACTTCTTGTACTCACTTGTCTGCGGGCCAAACTCAGAACACCTCATGCCTGTGGAGAGCCAAGCTGCCAAAGGTGCCATTTTGTCGCGGGCTTCGAAAGTCCGGCTTGACTTGGAGAGAAAAAAGCGAGGATTGGTCACTTCCCTTATCAGAGGAGAATCTTCATTTTCTAGGACAAAACTCAAGAGACCGTTATCAGGAGCGATGAAAAAATAGTTCTTTGTCTCAACGAGAAGAATTCGCCGCGAAGAGCCAACACCTGGATCGACAACAGTTAAAAAAATCGTTTTCCCGGGAAAAAATTTGTAGCAGGAGAAGAGAATGAAAGCAGCAGAGCGGACATCAAA
>CAZPAX010000148.1:0-6004 GCA_964584535.1 uncultured Eubacteriales bacterium | reverse complement strand
AAAAGACCAGTTTCTGTCATAAGAGAAGGTCTTTGAAGCGTAACCGCCGCTGATGCGGACAAAAAACTTTTTTCTTGCTGGCTGAAGAGCTTTAAGCTCCTTTTGTTTAGAAGGAGGGACAGCTACGCGCTTTTCAGGAGGGGAAGGCTTCTTTTCAGGCTCGGTTTTTACTTCTTTCTGGGCAAGCGCCTCTTCACTTATTTCTTCAACAACGCTGCGGTGAATATAACCTGAAGCGGAGATCCCCTTTTCAGTTGGCGGGAGGCCTATCTGGTACCAATCCTGCACTTTCTTTATGACTTTAAAGATCTCACCTCTTCTTCCCTTACTGATAATTGTGCTGTCCAAGCTCGGCTTGAGCCTGATATTGGCTGTATTGACAATAACTCTCACTTTTAGGTCAGACCCTTCAGCATAGATGGAAAAAGCAAAGGCAATAAAAAAAAGGATGAGCAACACATTTGTTATTTTATTTAATAGTTTCATTCTATTTCCTCCCTTTTCATGCGATTTCAATAAACGCCAACAGCATTCCAGGCTTGAGCAACTCGGAGCGCTTCTGTGCTTCCACTTCCATACAGGTCGACAGCTGCTTGATAGGTGGCTGAACGGGCATGGGCGAAATTTGAGGATGGGACTAAGTAATAAACCCAACCACGATAGGCAATTTTTTCAGCCTTCGTGATGCCGATCCCTGAGACACTCTGGTTGGATGTTTTGTTTGTTCCACCGTTAGCTAAAAGGTAATACCAGTGTGTCACTATGGTCATGTTGATGTGAACTCCTCCATTATCAAAATCATAGGGCAGAATGTATCTTGTTGAGTAGTGATCAGGGTAACGCCATCCCCACTGGGGAATGACATAGAGCCGCGATGGATCAGAGAGATCCCTGCCAGGCTGGAAAGACTTGTGATAATCCTCGCCTTCCCACCATTCTGCCTTGAGATATCCATAGCCTTCAGGCTGATGGAAGAACTCACAGCTCACGCCCATGATATCAGAGAGAGCCTCGTTCAAAGCCCCTGATTCGAAGGCATAGGTTAGATTGGAGGAGTATTGAGTGACGCCATGAGTGAATTCGTGGGCAACAACATCAAGAGCAGTCGCTGTCGGATATTCGCTGGCTGGGTCTCTGTCTCCGAAATAGATCCAATCGGTTTCAGGAGTGTAGAAGGCATTCTGGAAGTTTGTACCAACATGAATACAAATGACCTGCTGCATATTGGCGTTATTCATGCCCTTCCGGTTATGAATAAGGTAATAATAATCATAAACCCAGCCCAGATAAGCATGAGCATCGACTGCAGTTCCGTCAGTCCAGATATTGTCCATGTCCGTAATATAATAGGCATAATAGACATTCTCAGTATTATTCAGGTTGCCAGTGATGAGCTTTGCCGGCCTCATGATATCAATCGCATAATAGAGGTTGCTTTTGTATTCTGTGCTCATTTTTTTCTGGTCACTTAGGGTGCCTGTCCCCAAGCCAATAGTCGCATCGGTCTTGACATCGTTGTATTTGAAGAGGATTTCTCCAGTCCAGGCATTGATGAAATAGACCATCAAAATATCAAATTTTGCCAGCCTTACTTGATAGGTCAGATAATATTCTTTCTCTGCTGGAAAGATAACGAGCTCTGGTTCTCCCCAGACTCTGTGCTCTTCCCTCATAAAGTCATTTTTGGCGATTTCGAGGGCCTGTTCTTTTCCGATGCCGGGATTTATGGAAATTTTGATGTCATCATAATAATTCCCATTGATGCAGTAGGGCAGCCCGCTTCTCAGATGGCGAATAAGCTGTGCTCCCCAGATCCTAATCCCCTGAAAATATTGATCATACCTTTCGTGAACGAGATTTTCCGGGTCTTCCACCTGCGTTGTTGCCAGCCTGAGATTGCCTGAAGAGATCTCATTTTCAAGGAAATTGTTCCAGAGCTTGACATCCCTCTTCTGAGTAAAAAATACGGATTTGCCTGAGTCAATTTTCATCTTCTCTTCATCTTGGAAACCGGGCGCTCCTGGATTGAACTTGAAGGAGAAGGAGCTCAGAACCAGGATGAAGATGGCCAAAACAATCCACTTTTCTTTCCGTTTAGGCATTATATTAGCCTCCTTATATTGTTCAAAATTCCATTTCTTTAATAATCATTAAATAAACTTAAATCTGCCAATATAGCCCTCATGCTTGAGGGGAAGGTATGGGGAGATATCATGAATTAATGCACTAAAATCAATTCTATCGATTTAATAAATTAATAAGTTTTTTGTCTTTTCCGGTCAATCACCCTTAAGGATGATTCAAGATGGGAATTTTTTTTGCTTTTTCTCACCTTAAACGATTAGCCTCATTAAATAGGCAAAAGAGGTGAAAAGTCAAAATTGCCGATTAAACCCTCGAATTAAATAAGGACCAAATGGGGACAGGCACCTTTTTCCCCCGAAAAAGGTGCCTGTCCCCGCCTTTAATCTCCGACCACATCTCCGCACTGGGACAGCGTTTGGTCGAACTTGTAAGCCCCAGACAGTGAGGAGACTGTTTCTACGCTTGAGCCTGCTGAACAAAATCGATTTTCTCCGAGAGTATATCTTTTAAAGCCTCATTCAATCTGGCATGATTTTCTTCGTCTTTTTTCAATCTTTCCCACAGCTCTTTATCTTCATTTCTTCCTCTACATAGTAAATTTTTGCCTTTCATACAGCAGAATTCTCAAATTGGCAACAGAGAGAGAAATGAAAATGTTGTTATGATGCGAATAAGATATTATAATTATCCACTTTGAAAAATATTTTTATGAAGGGAGGGAAGATCCTGATGAATCGGAAGGAAGCGTTAGAAAATATAGCCAGAAGGTTGCGCATTCATTCCTTGATGATGACGACCAGAGCAGGTTCAGGTCATCCCACAACTTGCTTATCCATGGCTGAGCTCATGTCCTGCTTATTTTTTGATGAAATGAAGTACAACCCAGATGATGCGGAGGATTGGGCCAATGATGAACTTGTCCTTTCCAAAGGCCATGCAGCTCCTATCCTCTGGGCAGCTTATGCAGAAGCAGGCATCATCCCTCAGGCGGAACTGATGGACCTGAGGAAGCTCGAAAGCAACCTTGAAGGTCATCCCACGCCAAGAATGAAATGGATTAAAGCGGCCACCGGCTCTCTGGGGCAAGGGCTTTCGGTGGGAGCGGGAATGGCTCTGGCGATGAAGCTCGGAAGGTCTCCAGGCCGGGTGTTTGTCATGATGGGTGATGGAGAATGTGCTGAGGGAGCAGTCTGGGAAGCAGCCAATGCAGCTCGCCTTTTGAAGCTGAATAATCTCTTTGCTGTGATTGACATCAACAGATTAGGCCAGTCAGAGGCGACAATGCACGGCCATGACTTCGAAGCTTATGCCCGAAAATTCGAAGCCTTTGGCTGGGATGTGGCTAAAATTGAAGGTCATAGTGTCGAAGAAATTTTAAACACCTTCAAAAGCCTGGGCAAAAGACCTAGACCGACTGCCATCCTGGCCAGGACAACTAAAGGCAAGGGAGTTTCTTTCCTTGAAGACAGGAATGGCTGGCATGGCAAGCCATTGAAGGAAGAGGAGCTTCAGGCTGGCCTCCAGGAGCTTGGCCCAATGCCAGAGATTGAGGCTAGAAAATATGTCCATAAGCCTAAAGGCTCGCCAAAGCTTGAACTCATAAAAAAATATCATTTTCAAAAAAATGTTTATAAGGATAAAACAGCCACGCGGCTGGCTTATGGCAATGCCCTCTTAAATTTAGGCAAAGTCAATAATGCCGTCATCGCCCTTGATGGGGATGTCAAGAACTCCACCTATGCTGAGAAATTTTTTGAAGTCTTTCCCCAGAGATCATTCCAGTCCTATATCGCCGAGCAAAATATGGTCGGCATGGGAATCGGCTTATCAGCAAAAGGCTATTTGCCTTTTATCGCTACTTTTGCTGCTTTCCTGACCCGGGCCCATGACCAGATCAGGATGGCGGGTTATTCTTTTTCCAATATCAAATTTGTTGGTTCTCATGTAGGAGTCAGTATTGGCGAGGATGGGCCTTCCCAGATGGGGCTTGAGGATCTGGCCATGTTCAGGCCCATTCCAGGCTGCGTTGTCCTTTATCCCTGCGATGCCTATTCCACAGAAGGCTGTGTCGAGTCCATGGCCAAACACAGAGGCCTTTCTTATTTGCGAACAACAAGGCCAGCCACACCGCTCGTCTATTCAAAGGAAGAGGAATTTCCGATAGGCGGGTCCAAAGTTTTGAGAAAGAGCGAGAATGACCTAGCAACCGTGATTGCTGCAGGCATAACTGTCCATGAAGCGCTAAAAGCCTATGAGGAGCTGAAAGCAGAAAATATAGGAGTGCGGATTATTGATGCCTATTCGGTAGAACCTTTAGATAAGGAAAATATCAGGCGGGAAGTCGAGGAGACAAAGGGAAGGGTTGTTGTCGTTGAGGATCATTTTCAGAATGGCGGTCTTGGGGATGCAGTTGCCCAGGCTCTCTGTGGGAGGGCAAAGATCACTCACCTCTGCATCAAAGATCTTCCCAGGTCTGGAAAACCGGCAGAGTTGATGGATAAATATGCAATAAATGCCAAGCATATCAAAGATGCCATTAAAGAGATGATCAAAGAGTCATAAGCTAGATAATAAGGCCTATGAAGTAGAATAAACTTGGGAGGTGAATAAAATGGGCTTTATTAAAGTGGCTTCTATAAAGGATATTGGGCCAGTAGCAATGAAAGGTTTCAAAGCCGGGGGAAAGGATATCCTTTTTGTCAATCTCAAGGGTAAATATTTCGGCCTGGATAATAGCTGCACCCACATGGGATGCGACCTCTCCGAGGGTTCTCTTCAGGGGGAAAGTGTCGAGTGTCCCTGCCATGGCTCCATTTTCGACATCAAAACAGGCAAGGTGCTCAAAGGTCCGGCCAAAAAAGCAGCAGCTGTTTTTAAAGTAAAAATTGAGGGCGGCGATCTCCTGGTTGATGTCTAAAAACCTTTATCTTCTCCCTTGCAGGGAGAGGCAGGGCGAGGCAGTGCTATCCAACAATGATTCTGTCTAAGAAAAAAGGTAGGGTTTTTTTCGCTTTTTTACTAATTTTTGGCTTTATTGAACTCGGAACACCTCAGAAAAATTCGTCTTCTCCATCCCCCGCTCTCCCCCAGAGGGGAGTGATTATTGCTGTCGATGATGGGGATTCGATTAAAGTCAGGTTCAAGAATGGCGCAGAAAGAAAGGTAAGGCTTCTTGGAATTGATGCTCCAGAGATAAATGACTCGAAAGAGGAGAATCGCTTTTGGGCGCAGATGGCCAAGAGATTTGTTTCTTTCTATCTTTATCGCCGGGAAGTTCGTCTCTCCTATGAAGCAGAGATTGAAGATAAGTATGGAAGAGTTCTGGCCTATATCCAGGACAAAGAGCATGGACTTTTCAATGAGTTTATGATCCGGGAGGGATTTGCCTTTGTTTTCTCAAACTCTTCAATCAAGAAAGAATATATGAGGCGATTCAGAAAGGCTGAGGACGAAGCAAAGAAGAAAGGGAATGGGTTGTGGAGAAAAGGAGAGTTTCGATCCATCCCAGCCTCTGAAGCCAGACATTATCTAGGCAAAGTCCTCTCTGTCCAATTCTTCTCGTCGAAAGTGGAAGAGAGGAGGAATTTTTTGTTTCTTCATTCTCTTCAGGGTGAGTTTCAAGCACTCATTCCGAGGCAAAATCTTGCTCTTTTTCCTGATCGAGAATCTTTCCAGAACAAAGTCTTATCTGTCACCGGCTTTTTGGAAGAGTACAGGGGCCTGCCTCAGATTATCATCTTCTTTCCTGATCAAATTAGAATTCTTGAGCCGATTGTAAAAAAATATTTTTTGTTTTGACTCAGCAACTTATATAGAATCAAATGGTTAGAGCTAGAATGAAAGAGCTATATATAGAAAAAGGGTGAAAAAAAGGAAATTGGCATTAGATCATCGATATTGTAAAATAAACACACGCACA
>CAZPAX010000147.1:0-6047 GCA_964584535.1 uncultured Eubacteriales bacterium | reverse complement strand
ATTTTGTATTTTATTTGTAATTTTTTATAAAATCAAAGAAAATGGCAGGTAAGAGAACAATCTTTCCAATTTCGTTCCTTATCATTCTTATCTTCTTTTTCCTTTCTCCATCGATTTTTTCAAAAAAACCAGAATCGAATTTCTCCAAGCAGGTAGAGCAACAAATCCCCCAGCCAACCTATAAGGTAGAAGTCATTGTCACCAATGTCGACGTGATTGTGACTGACAAATCAGGAAAGAGAATATCAAGCCTCAAGCCCGAAAATTTTGAAATCTACGAAGATGGCCTTCTCCAGAAGCTGACCAATTTTTTTGAATTCAAGGGAATGGAAGTCTATCCCTATTTTCCAGATAAAGAAAGCAGCAAATTATTGCCACAAGGCCAGCCTTTAGCTCCAAGACCTGGCCAGGTGAGGAATAGAATCATCATTTTTTTTGATAACTGGCATCTCCACCCTTTAAATAGAAATTGGAGCATCAAGAAGTTGGAGTCATTCATCAAGAATAATTTTTCTGAAGAAAGTAAGGATAATTTGGGAATGGTCGTCTGTCTTGATCAGAGACTTTCCATCCTCCAGGATTTTAGCTCAAATCAATGGCAGATCCTGCGGGCCATTAATGAGGTCAAAGGCCTCTCTGGCCAGGCGCTTTTACGTGCCAAGAATAAAGAAGACCTCAAAAAGGAGCTGAACAGAATAGTTACTGAGGGAAGTAGCGGGAATTTGGAGGCGAGGGTTTTTGACAGATCTGAGAACTATGAAAGAGCTCTCAGCTTTGCCCGAAATTATGTGGAGGCTGACCAGAATGACCTTCTCTATTCCCTGAAATCCTTAAGCGCTTTCATTGATTATTTAATGGGAATCGAAGGCAAAAAAGTGCTGATCTATGTCAGCGATGGATTGCCGATTAATCCTGCTGAGGAAGCCTTTGGTTTTATTGACTGGGCTTTCCCTCAGGGCAACGCCCGCTCAGAAGCAATGAGCTATGATGCGACTCAATTTTTTAAGGAACTCACAGCCAAAGCCAATGCCAATGAAATTTCTCTTTATCCCATAAATGCCCAGGGCCTGGAAAGCACAATCCTGTCTGCCGATAAAGAGGAAGGGTGGGGGGTCTATTCTCGAGGCTCTGGCTTGGCAAAGCCAGGGTCAAGGCTCCATGATGAAGCTCTCAAAATCATGGCCAATGATACAGGAGGGCTGGCCATCCTCAACACCAATGACATTGAACGGGGCTTAGAAAAAATAGAGAATGACCTCCAGTTTTACTATTCCCTTGGATATGTCTCACCTCATCGTGAAGATAATAAATATCATTCCATCGAGGTTAAGATCGTTGGGCTTAAAGAAAAATATGACGTTCGCCTCCGGCATGGCTATCTGCGCATTTCCCAAGAAGAAAAAATCAAAGAGAGTGTATTTTCACGGCTCTTCCTCGGCCGCAAGTACAATCCTATGGAGATTATGGTCCAGATGATGCCTGTGGAGAAGATTCCTGGATCAGAGAACATTCGTCTGACGATAAAGCTACTTATCCCCATCAAAAGAATCACTCTCCTTCCTCGCCAGGATGATTATTTCGGCCAGATTAAGGTTTATATTGCCTTAATGGATCGAGACGGCCTTGTCTCTCCTTGCCACGAATTATCAGAAGAAATAAAAATTCCAAAGAAAGATTATGAGGTAGCTCTGAAGAGCTATTATCCCTATTACGCTGAGATGAACGTTAAAGCGAGTTATTACATGTTCTCTCTCGCTCTCAAAGACGTTCTTGGTGAAACCATCAATTATCTTCAGTTTGAGAGAGAGATTAGTCTTAATTAATGATATTGGCTGGAATTTTGAGAGGAAAAGGAGAAATTCCCTTTCCCTCTCAAAAATGAATTAGGTTAAGAAGAAGTGATACATATTTTATCTCAAGCTGCTCTTCCCAGGGCTCTCAGACTCTCGGCGACTCTTCCCACAGCAAGGATGTAAGCGGCCTCTCTCATTGTCACATTGTATTTTTCCATTGTGCTGGCGATATCCCAGAATGCCTTTTTCATTTTTTTTCAGTCTTCTCCAGAATCTCTTCCTCTGAAAAGAAAAATCTCTGCAAATCCTGGACCCACCCTAAGTAAGAGACTGTCACTCCTCCAGCATTGGCCAGCTACCTTAAAGATTGCCTCTTGGCTTCCTTTTTTATAGAATAAACCAAATGATTGAGTTTTTACGCCTCAGAAGCAGGATGGAATCATGAAAACAGGAGAGATTCTAAAGTCCTTGCGGCCTGCCCAGTGGACAAAGAATTTTTTTATCTTTGCTGCTCTCATTTTCGCCAAGAAATTTTTTGATTTTCCGCTACTCCTCAAGAACACTGCCGCCTTTGCTATTTTCTGTATTCTTTCCAGTTCTCTTTACATCCTCAACGATGTCTTTGATTTGGAAGAGGACAAGTTCCATCCCAAGAAATCGCAAAGGCCGATTGCTTTAGGAAAAGTGAGAAGAAGCGAAGCGATTTTGATTTTCATCATTTTGAGCCTCTCTAGTCTCACTCTAGCCTTCTTCCTCAACAGGAATTTCTTTCTTATCTCGGTAATCTATTTTTTACTCCAAGTTTCCTATTCCTTGAAATTGAAGCATGTCATTATTCTGGATGTCTTTCTCGTCGCTTCCGGATTTGTCATCAGGGTTATTGCCGGAGGCCTGGTAATCGCTGTTTCCCTCTCTTCCTGGTTATTAATCTGTACAACGTTGCTTGCTCTCTTTTTGGCTATGAGCAAGAGAAGGCATGAGCTTGTTCTTTTAGAGGAAAATGCTTTCAGCCACCGTCCTATTCTCAAAGAATACAGTTCCTATCTCCTCGACCAGATGATTGGTGTGGTCACAGCTTCGACTCTCATCGCCTATTGCCTTTATACAATATCCGAGGAGACGGTGAGAAAATTTGGAACTAAAAATTTGATTTATTCTACTCCTTTTGTCCTCTATGGAATCTTCCGCTATCTCTATCTCATCCACCAGCAAGGCAAGGGGGGAAGTCCTGAAGAATTGGTCCTAAAAGATAAGCCTTTGCTGGTCGATATTTTGCTCTGGATAAGCTCAATCGTCGTTATTCTTTATTTGATTTGAGAGGAGCAGAGGGTGCCACGTCCAAAGGTCGCTGTCCTTAAAACCTCACCGCAGACTGTGCTTGAGGATTACAAGCGACTTATGCATCTGGCCGAATATGAAAAATTTCTTCCCAAGGATAGAGACACTGCCCTAAAAATCAATATTTCCTGGCATTATTTTTATCCAGCTTGTTCCTCAACTCCCTGGCAGTTGGAAGGTGTCATCCAGACACTCCTTGCTGATGGCTATCGCCGGGAATCCATCTATGCCTGTCATAACCGGACTGTGGTCGTCTCAGCCAAGAAGGGAGAAAGGACGAATAAGCACCTCCCGGTTGTCCAGAAATACGGGCTGCGAAATATTCATCTCTATGAAAATGAGAAATGGACAAGATACGAACCAAAAGGGAAGATTCTGGTTCTTGACCAGATCTTTCCCAAGGGGATTGAGATTCCCAAAAGGCTTATTGGCGGAAATATCCTTCATCTTCCGACCATGAAAACCCACGTCTTCACGACGATGACAGGAGCCATGAAAAATGCTTTTGGTGGGCTTCTCCATGAGAGAAGGCATTGGACCCATTCTGTGATTCATGAAACACTGGTTGATCTGTTGATGATTCAGAAGGAGATCCATCCGGGAATTTTTGCTGTCATGGATGGGACTCTGGCGGGTGATGGGCCAGGCCCCAGATGTATGGTCCCCTATGTCAAAAATTATATTCTAGCCAGCGCTGACCAGGTCGCCATTGATGCTGTGGCTTCGAAAATGATGGGATTTGAGCCGATGAATCTAAAATTTATCCGGCTTGCCCATGAGGCAGGGCTTGGCTGTGGCGAGATTGAGGGGATTGATGTCGTCGGAGAAGATATCTCTGAGGTCAATTTCCATTTCGAGAAAGCAAGAAACACTGTGGCTAGCTATGGCCAGAAGCTCATCTACTGGGGGCCTCTTCGGCCATTAGAAAAATTTCTGCTCAGAACAGTTCTCACTCCCTGGTCCTATGTGGCCTCGGTTATTTTTCACGACTGGATCTGGCACCCCTTTATCGGGAAACAGAGAACCAAGATGATTCTCAAAACAGCTTGGGGGGAATTATTTAAAAGCTATTAGAAAAACAGCAATCTATTGAGCCGGGAATTTCTCCAGAAGGAAATCAACGGCTTGTTTGAGGGTTGTGTGCTTTTTGTTGATGTCCCGGTCGTAATTGATGACAAAACTAAAGATATCTCCCCTAAGCCCCTCACAGAAACAGAAATATTCTTTTTTATCAGCATCGATGAAGAATGATGACTCTTGGTCATGAAAAGGACAGGCTGCTAGGTACTGATTGTTGACTCCAACCTTTTCTGCAGAAATACCGTAATGTTTCATCAATTCCATCATCTCGACAGATTTGCGGAGCAGTTCCATTTTCTTTTTGAGTTCTGTATCGGCATCATGGATGAGCTTCAGGTTCCAGAAAACAGAGGGGAGACCTTCCTCGCCGCATTCCTGGCAGATCCAAGCAGCCTCCTCTGATTGTAAGATTCGCTTTGTGTCTTCCTCGAAGACTTCTCTATTGAAGGTAACAGTGAAGTGAGGATCTTTTGGATCAATTTTTTTAGCACAGATTTTGCATCGAGCCATACTCTCCTCTTTCATCATTGACCTCCTTGGTGATTATAGTTTAATCCTTTTGCTCAAAAATCAAAAGCGGCATTGAAGAGAAAATATCAAATCTTCAAATAGTGAAGGGTTTTGGGTTCTTTCTCTAAGTGATAGATGATAATCCCCTGGAGCATCTTTTTGATCGCTTCCAGCTCATCCGCAAAAAGGGGGAAATTGTCTCTTTTCAGAGGAGGATTTTTCTTAATCCAGCTCAGGAAAACCTTAATCTCAGGCGCGGTTTCTTCCTTTTTTTGGGGAGCGCAATTTGAGCAATAGACTCCATCTTTTTTCGGGGAGAGCCAGCTGGAATTCGCAAGTTCCTTCCGGCATTTCTTGCATTTTTTAAAATCAGGCAGAAGGCCGCTAATTTGAAGGAGCCAGGCTTCGAAATAGCGGCTGATGAAATTCAAGTCTTCCTTTTCTTTCAGGGAATGAAGGACTGAAAGCAAGAGACGGTAGAGGATCTCCTCTTTTGCCCTCGAGGGGAAGAACTCCTCTATAAGCTCAGCAAAATAAGAAAGAGTGAAAGATACTTCGAGATCCTTCTGGATGTCGAAGAAAGACTCGATGAGATCACAACTGTTCACCGTCACCAGATCTTTTCTTTCTTTTTCATAATAAAAGATTTTCACTACTGACATGGGCTCCAGGGTGCTTCCAAAACGATTGCCGAATTTGCGGGCGCCTTTGGCAATCCCTCGCATAAGGCCTTTATCGCCAGAAAAAAAGACAACAATTTTGTCCTGCTCGCCGACATTGAAAGTTCTCAGGACAATCGCTTCGCACTGGTCAAGACTCATGGGCGGTCAATCGATAAAAGTGATGTTGAGTGCCTTGATTCTCTCTTTCAGGAAGCCTTCCTCCACCTTAAGAGAAGAAGCTGTCCTGGAAATATCCCAGTTGTTTCTGATCAGGGCTTGATGGAGAAATTTTCTTTCGAACTTTTCTTTGGCTTCTTTTAGAGTTTGATTGTTATTCAGTCCTGGCGCATGCTCGATTTCTCTGGTCTCGACAAGAAGAGAAAGATGGGAGGAAGCAATATAATCTTCCTTGACCATGATAACAAATCTCTCCATCACATTCATGAGCTCACTGACATTTCCTGGCCAAGAATAGTTGAGGAAGGCTTTCATGGCCTCTTCGCTCATTGCTTTTTGTTTTTTACCATATTCTGCTGAAAAAAATTCCAGGAAGAAATCGATGAGCAGAGGAATATCTTCAGTCCTTTCTCTTAATGGGGGGATAGTCAGGGGGATGACATTCAACCTGAAAAACAGGTCTTCTCTGAATTTTCCCTTAGAGATG
>CAZPAX010000146.1:672-6059 GCA_964584535.1 uncultured Eubacteriales bacterium | reverse complement strand
ATTATATAAATTATTGATAATAAAGAGATTAAATATTATTGACATAACAATGTACAAAAATTGGTCATGTTCAGGGTTTTTCGGTGAATAAGATTTAGCGGGGAATATTGTACTTGTATAACTTGTTATAGAGTGTAGTCCGGGAAATTCCAAGGATTTTTGCTGTTTTTCTCAAGTTTTTATTGGATAATTTCAGGAGATAATGAATATATTCCTTTTCCAGATTATTCAGGGTTGTAAGATTGTCCTTATCAATAAAGGGGATTTTGCTCTTGGACGGCAGAAAATCCCGAAGATATTTTGGCAGATCGATGATATCAATAAAATCCTTTTTGCAGAGAATGGCGGAGCTCTCCAAGACATTCTCCAGCTCCCTGACATTCCCTGGCCAGTCATATTTGAGGAACAATTTCTGGACTTGACGGGAAACTCCTTTGATTTCCCGGGAAAATTTTTTGTTGCAGCGATGAAGGAAATATCTCACCAGAAGAGGCAAGTCTTCCAGTCTTTCTCTGAGGGGAGGAAGATAGATTTCCACTTTATTCAATCGATGGAAAAGATCCTCTCGGAAAGTGTTATTTTTTATTGCCTCTCTCAGGTTCTGGCTCGTGGCTGCTACCACTTTGACGTCAATTGTTTTGTTTTCATTAGAACCCAAGGGCCTGAACTGATGATTCTCCAGAACCCGGAGCAATTTTGCCTGGATAGAAACAGGGATTTCTCCGATTTCATCCAAGAAGATAATTCCTTCATGGGCTTCTTCAAATAATCCGCGTTTGTTCTTGTCAGCGCCAGTAAAGGCTCCCTTAACATAACCAAAGAGTTCGGATTCAAACAGGTTTTCGGGAATCGAGACACAATCGCAGATGACTAGGGCCTTATTCCTGTTCAGGCTCAATTGATGGATGGCCCTGGCGACCATTTCTTTGCCGGTCCCCGTTTCGCCGGTAATGAGAACGCTGGTGAAATATTTTGAAATGTTCTCAATAAGGGTAAAGACTTCCAGCATATAAGGATTTTTGCTGATCATCCCCTGGAAGATGTATTTTTTTTCTAGTTTTTTCTCTAAAAGAAAAGCCTCTCTTCTCAGTGCTCTCCTCTCGGCGATCTTATTTAATATGATCCGAAAAGCATTCATCTCGAGAGGCTTGGCCAGGTAATCTGTCGCACCCTGGTTGATCCAGTTCATCACCTTCTCTGAGCTCGTTGGCCTATCGACAATAATCACATCAACCAGAGGATCAAATTTTTTGAGCCTTTTGAGAAGGTTTAGTTTTTCCCTCTCCATTCCCTCCAGATCCAAAATGATGACTTTAATGCTGTTATTTTTGATGAAAGAAAAAATATCCTCGTGGGTTCCGCAGAAGAAAATATTGAAGTTGATGGAGATAGGAGAATTCTTTATCTGATCATAGAGGGATAGGTCTTCAGCAATGATCAGGAGATTTGTGCCAAATTTCATCTCTTTTTATTTGCGATGCCCTTCATGGATTCCTAATCTTGTCCTATCTTAGCAATTTCTTTAGGAATTTACAAATCTTTTAGTTTTGATTCTCTCTCTTTTTTTGAATTTTTCCCGGCCGACTGCGGCTGAACTGAATCTGAATTCTGTCCTGGATTTCTTCATCGATGCGAACGATTTCATATTTTGCCAGAGCAAGATATTTGAGATGAGCTCGGAGGTAGGAGATTCCCTGCTCGGAGAGGAAATCGAGCCAGGCTCCATGGGCAGTCTCATCCATGAGCTCAGGTGTCTCTTCGACAAATGTCATTTGGCTGCGGGAGGTAAGTTTGCTCTCCTGAGAGGAGCGCCTCTTGGCATAGAGATTCACTCCTTTGTAGAGCTCGAGATAATCCAGATGGGGCTGCCAGCGGCTGGCCCAGCGAAAGTAGCGGTCATAAAACTTCCTGTTGGATTCCTTGATTCTTTCTTCAGCCGCCATTTCCGAAATGATGAACTTCTGCAGCTCTTCCCCAGCTTCCTTCCATCTCTCATAGAGAGGAAGGGTGAGAGCTCTGTAATAGGCATACCAGCCTCTGGGAATCCAGTAGTCTCGGAAGAGATAGGGAGAATAGTTGGAGAATTGCTGAACCCATTCGTGGGAAGGATAGCCGTGAAGATTGAGGTAAATATCAGGCAGCCACCTGTTGTAGAGATTTTTCCTGACTGCTGCTTCAGGAAGAAGAGGCCTGGAGGCGCCAACCTGAGTGCCGATATCCATGCCCAGGGAACTGTAGCGGCCAGCATGGAGGCTGTGAAAGGGAGTCAATTTTTGGAGCTCATAGGCCAAAGCAGCTCCATCAGGATTCTCTAAAGGCTGGAAGACAAAATTGATCTTTTTTGTGTATTCCTCATAGGATTTATCTCTTGCCAGGAGTTCAGCCAGTTTTAAGACATAGTTTGTCGAGGAAACTTCATTGGCGTGCTGGCGGGCGCTCAAATAGAGTGTCGGCTTGAAGGTGATGAGGCGGGCAAGAGAGACGTACTTTTCGCTGGGAGTGAATATCTCCAGAACAGGAATTTTTCTGTTTTCATAGGAGAGGCCAGCAATGTAGGTTTGGATATTTTTGTATCCGCTCAGGCGATGGGCAATATCCAGGCATGTCTCTGGCGAGAGGATTTTATCCGTAGAGACGATTTCCTCTTTCGGCTCTGGCCAGGAGGGGATTTTTTCCTTCACTTCATTGAAGAAGACTGGGATGCGCTCTTCCTTTTCCAGTTCTTTATATTTGATTTTCAAGATCAGAGAATTAAGCTTTGGATAAGCAAAAGTGTTTTGGATAGAACTCTTATCCAAAAGTTGCCGGCAGGAGTCGATAATATCGAGAAGAGTCAGGTAGTCAGCCTCTTTCTCCAGCTCAAGCTCGATCAGAAAATTATCTATCCTCTCTTCCTTTCCGTTGTAAATGAAATAAGGAATCCGCAGAGATTTTGCTTTCAGTGATGGAAAAATAATTTTTCTGTTGACTTCGTCTTGTCCTTTTACTTTCCATTGGAAACGAAGCTCGGGTATGGAGGCCTCGAAGTCTTCGAAAGTCACCTTTATCTTCCCCTTGCCTCCTTCTGAGGAGGGATGGATGAGGGGAAGGATGTTTCCAGGAGCAGAGTAACGGGATGTATCCTCGGTCATCTCACTCTCTTCGAGTTCAATTTCTGTTATTCCTCTCAGAAAATCCAGCGTATCGAAGTAGACTTCATCGTGGAGAGATTCGAGACTGCTCACAATTTCTTCGTCCAAGCCTAGTCTGTAATCTGGTTCACTGAACCACATTTCGAGCAGGAGCCTCTTGAAATAAGGTTGTTTGGAGAAGGTGGGTTCATTTCCTGTCTTTTTCATGATGTAGGAATAGACAGAGGAGAGGATTTCTTCTTGGTAATAATCCCAGAATTTTTCCAAATCGCATTTCAAGGGCATGTCAAGCAAAACCTCGCTTCCTCTCTCCATTTTTATCCAGCCTGTGGTCAGAGTCACCTTTCCCCATTCTGGGAGAATTTTAAGATAAGATATTTCTTTCTTCCTTGGAGAGAAAGCCTGCTTTGAAAAAAGTGAATTAGATTCATCATAGGCCAGGATTTCATAGACAGGTTCTTTTTCTCTTCTCATCTCAAACTCAATCTTTTCAAGGGGAAGATGGAGTTCCTTGGAAAGGATTTCATCCCCAGGATAAAGCTCCTGGAGCCAGCGGACATGCTCAGAGTAGAATCGCTTGAGCTGGCTAAGATCCTCCCTTTCTTCAGCAAATCTTATGGTCAGCCGAGAGATATTTTTCCCGATGAGGGATGGCAGGACTTTTTCCAGAAGCCAGAAGAATCCCTGTTTATAAGCTGAAAGGACATCGATCTCAAAATTGTTGATATTGTTTTCTTTAAGAAGAATCTCAATCTTCTTTTTCAGTTTTTCCCTGACCTGCGGCGATTCGCTCAGTCCTAGACTTATTTTCAGAGGCTTCTTGGAAGAATCCAGAGCTTTGACCTTCTCTCTGATCAAGTTGAGAGCCTCATCCCCCTCCCAGGGAAATTCGTTTTCTTTTTCAAAAATTTTTTTGCCCTCTCTGAAAGATAGACTTTTTATCTCCAAAATCCCTGCTTGGAGCGACTTTTGGAGGTAATCCTTTATTGTCTCTTCGAAATTTTGATTTTTCTGGGGAAGACAGAACTCTGCCTTGAAGTATTCAAGATTCTTTTCTTTGATCTCCTCCACAACTTTTTTCAAATATCTGTAAAAATAGGCCTCAGCGCTTCCTTTTTCCCCTTTTAGAAATTTTTCTAGATCTGAAGAGACATCGCTGAGCTTGGCCTTGCCCTCCCTGTATTCATCGAAATAGGGAAATGTCTGACTGAAGTAAGAAAGCGTTTTCTCCAGACCCTCCTCATCAGCGGCCAGAAAAGCTAAGCCATTTGTTTTGTTGAATGCCTTGGAAATAATCTTGGCCAGTCCCCAGCCGGGCTGCAGAGGCGGAATATTCAATTTGCCAGTTCTCAGGAGCTCCTGAGTAAGGATGTTGGAGCCGATAAGGATTGGTGCCACTAAGTTCTTGCTTGTTTCAATTTCCTCATCCAGAGAGACGATGGGAAAAGATGCACCTGCCGAATCAAGAACAAGCTTTGAAGCCAGAGGGACTGTGCCCAGGATACTTGATTTTTGGGGAACAATGAGAGATGTCTCGAGTTTGTCCAGAATATTGTCTTTGTCACTGTCTGAGTAGAATCCTTTAGCCGAGAAAAGATTCTGGAGGTCAAAATCTCTTTCCGGAATATTTGTCCTGAGGGGCGTTCTAAAAGAAGGAGTTAAAATACGCAAGGGGTAACCCTGGCGAGGGAGGATGATGGAAAGGCTATTTTGCCCGTGGCTGAGCTCAAAAGTTGTCTCGGCGCAACTGGGCAAGGAAAGAACATCTGTCCTTTGGCCTTTGCACTGCTTTTCTTTAAGAGATCGGAAGGCTTGAAAAGCCTTTTCCTGAGTTTTAGCGTCTGAGAAATCTATTTCGACAACCAGATTTTTTATCTGGCCAGAGTTGAATTTCAACCTTTTCAGCGACTCCGGAGCTTTCTTGGGAGGAAATTCATAGAGTGCAGATTTGATGGTTATCTTTTGGGGAACAATTCCCTCCTCTTCGAGAAATCGGGTTAAATCTTTTTCAAAGGATAAATAGGTTATCCCTTCATCTCTTCCCCATATTTCCCAGAAATAGGGCCAGCGAATGAAAAAAGATCGTCCTGTCTGAAGGAATGCCTCATCAGATCCAGCAATAAGAGCCACTCCTCTTCTATTTTGATGAGAAAAGAGAAAGACAAGTCCCTGGCTAGGGCTAAGCCGGGAAGGATTGAGGTCCCCTTTTTTTGTCATTTCTTTTATCCATTTCAGATTGCTCCCCATAAGAATCGG
>CAZPAX010000146.1:0-662 GCA_964584535.1 uncultured Eubacteriales bacterium | reverse complement strand
CTCGCTTGACGAGGGATAAGTCCAAGACCAAGCTTTCCAGGTTTGCTCTGGCTGCAATATCAGCAGCCACGGCAAGTTCATAGGCAGTAGGATTGTCAGGAATAATAATCTGGATATCAATTTTCTCTGCGAGATTATCCCCATCCAGGTCCGATATCCCCTTTCCCAGGAGGAAGAGGTGAGAGAGGCTGGATATCTCAGCAGAGATGCTCTGAAAGCAAAAAAGAAGCAAAACAAGAAAAAGAGTATTTTTCCTCATCTTTTCACCTTTTAGGCAATTTTCTTTAGATTTTAGCCTCAATTGTGAGAAGAATCTCTGCTCAAGTCAAGCGGAAATCTTTGAAAAGCCCTCGGTTCCAGACATTGCCATTCTTTCCCACCCGCCAATATTGCCGAAAAAAAAGGATAGGACAAGGCCAGTCCCTGCCTGTTGTCGACCAAAACCCGCCCGGCCCCTGGTCTTCGAACGCCTGGAGTCTAACCGGCAACCCATCGAGTGATTATTGTAACCTTCTATCTCGCACCCATGAATGAAGGAATTTCAGTGTTAAACCGGCAATTTTTGATAGGCTTGAACGCTTGACATTTCTCCCTGATTCCTGTATTTTACGGCATAAATGATTCGAAGGATATACTATATTTAGTAGCATAATAAAATAATA
>CAZPAX010000145.1:0-6072 GCA_964584535.1 uncultured Eubacteriales bacterium | reverse complement strand
GTGACGATTGCCGAGGTAGAGCCAGAGCATATGCTCCTCAGTATGATTTATCGAGCAGTGAGGGACTTTGTTGTTAGGAGGGATGAGAAATGCTTCACCAGGCTCCTGCCACAAGAGACGGTTGCCGAAAAACAGAAGGCTCTTTCCTTTCAACTGGCACCATATCTCCTCGCATCCTGGTCCATGGACATGGGGCTGGGCGATATCGAACTTGTCGATGGAGACAATCCCAAACCCCATAGGGTTTGAAAACTTGGGGTTCACATCCCAAGCAAATCCTCGGCTGATATGGGCCCAGTGATAACCTACGCTCGGCTTTGAATCATGATAACTCCCGACAGACATTTCCTTGTTGGGGATGAAATCGCTTGTTATTTCTTCAACAACGATGATCATTTCAAGCGGTTCTTCGGTGGGGTTGAAGAAGCGATATTCGAGCCCAGCCGGAATAAAGACAGCTGTCCCCTCTTCAAGTTCAGCTTTCTTGCCACCAGCTTCCACCAGTCCCTTTCCACTCATCGCATAGAAAAATACTTGTTCTTTATCATCTTTGACGGGCGATGTGTGACAGCGGGGCTGGAGAACGCCTCTCTTGTAAGCTTTAAGGTACTTCAAGACTGCGCCTTTTTTTGGAGGATGGAGTGGGTCGCCTGGAAAGAGAATATCACGTTCGATGAGACCGCCGTGGCCTTCATAGGGAAGAGAGTTCCTCCAATGGTTGATGTACAGGTCAACATTGGTGTCAACTTCTGGATGGCGGTGGTTTGACTTGGCGTCCTCTGCAAACGATGGCTCAGGCTCTTCGGTCAGCTTTTCCTGAGAGACTGTGGTTAAAAAGCCGCTTAATCCGATGACGATAAGAATGATGGGGCTGAAAATTAAAAACGTTTTCATCTCTAACCTCCTCCCTTCAACATCTTGCCCCAAGATTAATTTAAGTCCCCATCGATGTCAATGAAATAGCAAAAATTAAAATATTGGAGTAAAATCTTTTGCTCTCAGTGAATGACGAGGAGGATTTTATGGAAATTATTGACCTTACAGAAAAATATTATGAGAAATACTTTGCCTGCCTTGAAGATTGGTCGGAAGAGATGAAAGAAGCAGGAAACCACAAACAATTATGGTTTCATCAAATGAAGGACAAAGGCCTGCGTGTTAAATTGGCCTTGGTTGATAAAAAAGCCTGCGGCATGATCCAATATATCCCCATTGAACATGGCTTTGCCGAAGGCAAAGACTTGTATTTTATACACTGTATCTGGGTTCATGGCCACAAAAAGGGAGTGGGAAATTATCAGAAAAGAGGGATAGGGAAAGCCTTGCTTCATGCAGCCGAAGAGGATGCAAAATCAAGGGGTGCCAAAGGAATTGTCGCCTGGGGAGTTTCCTTGCCTTTTTTTATGAAAGCCTCATGGTTCAGAAAACACGGGTATACAAAAGCTGATAAGATAGGAATTCAGGTCTTGTTATGGAAGCCTTTCACTCAGGATGCCGTCCGGCCAAAATGGATAAAAGAGAAGAAAAAGCCAGATAAAAGAGAGGATAAGGTCATGGTAACAGCTTTTTTGAATGGCTGGTGTCCTGCCATGAATACGACCTTTGAAAGAGCCAAGCGAGCTGCATCAGAATTCGGGGAAAAAGTGGACTTTCAAGAGATCTGGACAATTAACAGGGAAACTCTTTTGGAATGGGGAATCTCGGATGCGTTATTTATCGATGGGAAGCAAATCAGAACAGGGCCTCCTCCATCTTTTAAGAAAATTAGAAAAAAAATAGCCAGACGGGCGAAGAAATTAAAGACAAATTAATAATTGAAATGATTAGAAATTATGCTTTTTTCGCAAAAGGCGGACTATTATTTATGGATTCAAAGACAAAATAGCTGGCTCCTTTTGTCAAGTATTCAGGGAGGTGAAGTAGCAAATCTCTAGGGGGTACTACGCAGCTACTAATTTCAAAGCAGCAAATGAAGTTACATTCTCTGTGCGGGCTGAAGCCGCCCCTAGCCCCCGAGCCCCGAGGGAACCAGTCCCGTCGGTTCCCCCCATCGGAGAAGCCGATGGGACCCCCTTCCGCTACGGGGACTTCAGGGCGGCATCCATCCCGCCCAATACGGTATGTCACACGAATTATTGCCTTCACCCCCCAATGTTTTGCTACTGACCCCCAATCTCCAGACCTTGACAAGAAGAGGGAACTTTACTATTAGTCATGGGGATGAAAAAAGCTCGTCTCTTCCTCTATCTGCCACTCTTTCTTCTTTTTTCTTTTCTGCTTAGCTTCTTCCTCCTTTTTTCCCGCCAGACTTCAAAATTTTCCTTCCTCAATCATTCTTTTCGTCCTGAAGTCCCATCTTTTTTTCTCCTTGCATTCTTCTTTTTCCTCAGCCTTCTTGGAATCTGGCTCCTCTATTCCAGAATTGTCTCCAAATTCTTTTCTTTAAAATACGGCGAAACACTCTCTCAAGATTTATTGACTTTCCTCCCTATCGTTTTCCTCTCTCTTACGCCTCTCACTCTGACCCATTACCTGACCAATAACGATCTTTTGGCCCGCCTCAAGCTCTCCATCCTGGCCATCATTTTCACTTTTTTCTATCTCAAGTTCATCCAGATTTATCGATGGAGCAGGGAAAAGCAAGCTCCCTGGAAAGAATTCTTAGAAAAAATTTCTTCTCTCTCCTTGAAAAAGAAACTGGCCTTTCTCTTTTTGGCCGCCCTCATCATTTATAACGCCGGCTCAGCTTTGATGACTTCTCGAGGAATGGCTTTTTCAGGAGACGAACCTCACTATCTCCTTATTACCCATAGCATTCTCCATGATGGCGATTTCAACCTAGAAAATAACTATGCTCAAAGGGATTATAGAAGTTACATGTTTTCCGATGTGAAACTCAGCCCTCATGTCGTTCTTGGCGCAAAAAAAGAAGGCCGATTCTCCTTTCATTCCCCCGGACTATCCCTCTTCCTTTCTCCTTTTTATGCTCTGGGCTCCCTTTTTGGGAAAAAGTTTCTCGTCCTCTTCATCCGCTTTGGAATGAGCATCTTTGGCGCCCTCTTCGGTCTCCAGATTTTTCTCTTTGCCCGGCAAGAATGGCAGAAAGAGAAGTTGGCTTTTTGGCTCTGGTTTCTAGCAAGCTTCAGCGCGCCTCTTTTTTTCTATTCTATCCATGTCTACCCGGAAATCATCATTGCCCTTTTTTCTTTCACAATCTACCGCCTCCTTCGCTTCTCTGGGCATCTTTCCCGAGAAAAGATTCTCCTCTTCGGCTTCCTTCTCTCTCTATTTCTCTGGTTTCACGCCCTCAAATATCTCTTCATCCTCCTCCCCCTTTTTCTCTACACTCTCTGGATTCTGGTTAAAAAATACAAGATAGGCTGGAACCTCGGCTACTTTTTTGCTTTTCCCTTTGGCCTGACTATCCTCTATTTTCTTTTTCAGTATTTTGTTTATGGCTCTTTCTCTATTTTCTCAGCCACCTTAAGAGGGGCAACCACAGGCGAGGGATCCCTCAATTTTCTCAAAACTCTCTTTTCCAACATCCCTTTTCGCTACAGATTGGAAACTCTGGCCGGCTATTTATTAGACCAGAGAGATGGCCTTCTTCTTTATTCTCCCCTCTATTTTTTTGCCCTGCTCGGAGCAGTGGAGATGATAAAGAGAAAGGGCAGAGATTTTCTGACTCTACTTTTCTTAACCTCTCCTTATATCCTCAACTTAGCTTTCCTGGCCCAGAGAACAGCTTACGCGCCACAGGCAAGAACTCAGATCGCTGTTTTCTGGGGAATGGCCATCCTCCTCAGCTATTTCCTTGTCTATAACGACAAGAAAATCTTTTCTTATTTTTTCTCCTTGGCTGCATCTCTGAGCTTTGTTTTTGTCTACCTCCTTCTCAAAAACCCTCTTTTCCTCTACCAGGAGACAACCTCAGGGACGACAGAACATGCTGGCGGGCTTTTTCTCTTTCTCAGCAATCTCCACTTTTACCTGCCGGATTTTCTTCCCTCTTTCCTCAAAGTCGAAGAAAAATGGCTGCCCAATTTTATCTGGATAGGACTCTTGCTCCTTTTCATTGCAGCCTATCTGGCCCTGAAAAAGCATACTTTTAATCCCAGATTCTCCTTTCATCTTCTTCTTGCATTTTCTGGAATCGCTGTCTTTCTTATCTGGTTTGCCCTTTATCCGAGAGTTGTCCTCCTCAATCCGGTCAAGGCTCCTTTCCCCTCCGGAAAAAGCCTGACTTTTTACTCTCTCTCCCGTGTGGCTCGGATGAGTGAGCCTGGAAAATTTTTGCTGCTTGAGGATAACCGGCCTTACAATTTTTACTTCACTTCCTGGCGAAAAATAGAAAACCTTCAAATCGAGTTTGGCTCTCTTGAAGGAAATTATTCTCTCGACCTCAGTCTCTTTGACCACAAATTTTTTACTGAAACTACAGCTAAAGAAATAAAGTCAAAAGTCTTTTTTTCCCCTCCTCTCTACCGCCTTAGAAAAACAAATCTCTACCGGATAAGCATTTATCTGGAAAATAAGTCAGAAGTTTTAACTGGAGAGAAGCCCTATCTTTTTTCTATCAAGGCCCAGAGCTGAAGACTTCGAATTTCTTGATTCACTTCTTATGGAGCTTGACATCTTCCTTTAACTTTACTATTACTCAAGAAAATGAAAAAGAATGAGATTCTCCTTGCTCTTGTCTCTTTTTTCCTTTTCTCTGCAGGCATTGCCTTTTATCTGACTCTCTATTTTCAGTCATCCCATTTCTCCATCCTAAATCATTCTCTGAGTTTTAACCCTCTTATTTTTTCTCTCTTTTTACTTACCGTTTATCTGTTTTTTGTTTTAGCCTGGCTCCTTTTGGCCAGGTGGGAGGCCAGATTTTTTGGCCTAAACAAAAGCTCCTGTCTCTGGCAGGGATTTCTTGCTTCCTGGCCTTTCAGTTTTTTCCTGCTCACGCCTTTTTGCCTCCAGCACTATTTGACTAGGGAAGACCTTCAAGCCCGGCTTAAGTTCCTGGCCATCGCAGTTCTTCTGGCGACGATCTATCTGAAGCTCATCGAATGGAATCGGATAGGCAAAAGGAAATTCTATTTTCTTGAAAAATGGGAAGCCCGTTTTTTTGGCATCTCCTTAAAAAAAAAGCTGGTCATCCTTTTCCTTGTCGCTTTTTTTATCTACAATCTCTGCACTTTTCTCCTTGTCTCGCGTGGAGTAAGTTTCTCAGGAGATGAGCCCAATTATCTTCTCACCACTCACAGCCTGCTCAGGGATAAGGACATCAATCTTGCCAATAATTATGCCCGGAGAGATTATTTCTCCTTCTACTCCAGGGAAGAACATCCCCGCCTCAGGCTCGGCATTTATGGCCAGTATGGTCGGAAAGGGAAAAGCTACATCTATCCCATTAATCTTCCTGGAATTTCTGTCTTGATATTGCCCTATTACTGGGTGAGCCAGAATTTCAAAGGAAAAATACTCACCTTTATCCTTAAAGGAAGTCTTTCCATCTGGGCAGTTCTGCTTGGACTCCAGCTCTACCTTTTCGCTAGGGAGCGCTGGAAAAGGGAAAGGCTGAGTTTAGCCCTCTGGTTTCTCTATTCCTTCAGCACACCTATTCTTTTTTACGCCATCCATCTCTACCCTGAAATTCCTCTTGCCTTCCTCTCCTTTTACATCTGGAGGAAAATCTCTTCTCCTGCCCATCTTTCGCTCTTTCATTATCTCTTTCTAGGCTTTCTCCTTTCCACATTTTTCTGGTTTGGCCTCAAGTACAATTTCATTTTCTGGCCTCTACTTGGAGTTTCAGTCTTTCTCCTTTTGAAAAACCACAAAGCAAGAGGAAAAATTTTCTTCTTTCTTCTTTTTCCCTTTCTCTCCTTTTTTCTTTTTTATTACTTCATCTACAGCCTCTACGGCACCCTCTCTCCCATTTCTGTTTACGAGGGGATTATGACACCCGAAAAAACAGAAGCCTTTAAGGCAGCAGTCTTGGAACTTCCTCTTCTTTCCCGGATAGAGACATTTCTCGACTATTTTCTGGACCAGAGAGATGGGCTCCTTCTCTATTCTCCT
>CAZPAX010000144.1:0-6141 GCA_964584535.1 uncultured Eubacteriales bacterium | reverse complement strand
CACTACTAAACCTAACAACAACCCCGAGAGGGCCGTCCGTGCGGGCGGCCCTCTTTTCGTCTCTAATTATAAAAGTCTAAAATTTCAGTGAATAAAACACGAAACATTCTTTGATTTACAGCAGAAGAATTTAATTTTCGGCTGAGCTTGTCGATTGACCATCTTTGTCCCCCATTTGCCTATCCAACCATCGTGAGGAAGTATAGATCATGAGAAAAAAAGATGTCAAGGACGGCGTAACAGTAACAAGGGAGAGCTCGGGATGTGTCCCTGAAGCTGTCCGCGGCGGGGAATTCTCGAAGAAATCTTAACCAGCGGGAGTTCCTCTCTTTCTCAAAAAAAGGCTGGCTTTGATGAACTCATCGATATCCCCGTCCAGCACTCGCTCCACATCTCCAGTCTCGACTTTTGTCCTCAGGTCCTTTATCAAGCGGTAGGGATGAAGGACGTAGGAGCGGATCTGATTTCCCCAGGCGATATCTGATTTTGCCTCTTCCATTTTTTCGAATTTCTCAAACTTCCGCTTTTTTTCCAATTCATAGAGTCGAGCCTTGAGAACCTTCATGGCTGTGGCCTTATTTTTGTGCTGGGATCTTTCGTTCTGGCACTGGACAACAATTCCTGTGGGAAGATGCGTTATTCTGACCGCAGAGTCTGTGACATTGACGTGTTGTCCTCCCCGGCCTGAGGAGCGATAGGTATCGATCCGCAAATCTTCAGGATTTATGGCAATCTCTATGTCTTCTTCGACCTCAGGATAGACAAAGACAGCAGCAAAAGAAGTGTGACGCCTGCGGTTGGCATCAAAGGGGGAGATTCTGACCAGGCGATGGACACCAGATTCCTGGCTTAAATTGCCATAGACATAATCACCTTCAACCCGGATCGTGACACTCTTCAGGCCTGCCTCTTCTCCGGGGAGAAAGTCGAGAACTTCCGCTTTAAATCCTCTCCTCTCGGCATAGCGCAGATACATCCTAAGCAGCATCTGAGCCCAGTCTTGGGATTCTGTTCCTCCTGCTCCGGGATGAATGGTGAGAATGGCGTCGCGGGGATCATCCTCTTCAGAAAAAAGCGTTTGAAGCTCTGCCTCAGCCAGGTTTTTTTCAAATGCCTCCAGACTCTTTTTTAATTCTCCCTCAACATTCTCGCCTTCTTTGGCAAGTTCAATCAAAACCTCCAGCTCTTCTTTTTTTTCATTGAGCTTTTCAAAAAATTCAAGATCCCTTTCCAGTCTTTTTTTGTTTTGCTGGAGGGACTGAGATTTTTTTTGATCCTGCCAGGTCAGGGGAGAGGCCAGCTCCTGATTGATGGCTTCAATCTCGGCCTTCTTTTGATTGACGTCAAAGAAAACCTCTGAGCTCTTCAAATTTCAGGAGGTACTCTTTTATTTTAGCCTGGAGTTCAGAGTATCCTTCTTGGAGAGAAGTGTTTTTTCCTTTCATCTTTTTTCTTTATCATAGCCAGAATAAAGAAGATAGCGGCTAAAGTCAAGCTGGCCAGGGGAAGGATGTCGCCATATTTTGTATAAAAAGTGAGCTTATCTGAGGGAGTAATGTCTGCTGTCAGAAAAGTCTGGGTCTGGAGCTCAGATTGGCGAATGATTCTCCCGTAAGGATCGATGATTCCGCTGATGCCAGTAGTGGCGGCCCTGAGGAGGAAGCGCCGGTTTTCAACTGCCCTGAAAACAGCATGAGCAAAATGCTGGTAGGGTGCTGAGCTTTTTCCATACCAGCCATCGTTGGTGATGGTGACCAGGAAGTTTGCTCCTCTTTTGGCAAAGCCTCGGACTAGGTTGGGAAAGACAATTTCATAGCAGATGGGAGAGCCAAATTTTAGGCCTTTGAATTGATGGAAGACAGACTCAGTTCCCGCAGTGATGTCGCCAATCGCATGGGTCATTTTTTCGATAAAGAAAAAGATTTTTTTATAGGGTGTGTACTCACCAAAAGGGACAAGATGCATTTTGTAGTATTGGCTGACAGAGAGGTCTGGAGAAAGGCAGAGGGCTGTGTTGTAATAGCGGACATTCGGGGGCAGACCAGCTTTCTCATTGCTACCCAGAAGGAGCGTGCAATTTGTTTCTCGGACAAATTGGAAAAGTGTTTCCTTGAAGTTTTGATAAAGGCTCTCCTCACAGCTAAAACAGAGGGGAACGGAAAATTCGGGCCAGATGATGAGAAGGGCCCCTTGAAGGTAAGACTTCTGGCTGAGGTCGAGATGTTGCTTGAAGAGGTCGAAGATCTCGGCGGTTGAAATTTCATTCCAATAGATATCTGAGGAGACATTTCCCTGGATGACTGCTGCCGGAAAAGATTTTTCAGTGTGAGGAATTTTCTTAAGGCTGAGAATCCCACCGAGGTGGATGAGAAGGATAAGGGCCAGGCCAATGAAGAAGGGAGAACGTCTTCTGTAAGTAATGGAAAAGGTAAACATGCTCTGAAAGAGAACAAGCACAAAGGAAAGTCCATAGACTCCTCCAAGAGAAGCCATTTGAATGAAATAGATATTTTTAAATTGACTGGCACCGAGCAATCCCCAAGGAAACCCGGTTAAAATATAGGTCAGGATGTACTCAAAAGAAATCCAGAGAAAAGGTGCAAGGAGATAAACGAATTTCGGAAAGGCCTCCTGGATCTTTGTTAAAAGTAGGAAGAAGAAGGCCCAGAAGAGGGCCAGAAAGAGAACAAAGATGGCATAGATAACCAGGCTTAATCCTAAAGAGAGATTGCCGTAATGGGCAGGAACAGAAGGAATCCAATAAAGAAGGAGGCCATAGAAAAATATGCCTGCCAAATAGCCCAGAAGAAAGGATTGTTTTGCACTTTTTTTTAGAATGATAAAAAAGAGGGGTAGAAGAGAAATCCAGGCAAGAAAATAAAGGTTAAACTTCGGAAAAGAAAGAGCTGTTAATATCCCGCTAAGAGCTGCAAAAAAAAGATGGGATACGCTAATCTTCAACCTTCTCTGCCTTGGAGAGAACCCTTCACTCCCTAGCTTCCCTTAAGGGAGTCTGCTCTAAGAGGTAAACTTTAATCTCTGACGATAAAGTAATCCACCTTCTTTTTTGATATTGGCTTTAGCTTTGTTCTGACTTTTTCTGCCTCTTCTTTGGTTTCAAAACCTCCGACTCTTACCCGGAAGACATCTCTTCTGTCACTGGGAAAAGGGTCAAGGACAAGCGATGGGTATCCATCCTGCTTGAATTTTTCAGAAAGCGCTAAAGCTGCCTCTTTGCTGTTAAGGGCAGCGATCTGGATATAGTAGGGAGTTGCTTTCTCCGCAACGGGAGCAGGCTGTTGCTCTTTTTCTGGTTCTTTTGCTTCCTCCTGAATTTTTTGGGCAGAACGAATTTCCTCACTGATGAGACTTGTTTCTGCTTGAGCCGGTGTTGCCTTTTCCTTTATTTTCTCTCCTTCTTTTTGGGGAGCTTTCCCGGCAATTTGAGCCTGCCTTTTGCCAACAGATATCCCGAGGAGAAAGATAAAGATACCGATGATGAGCATCCCCAGAAAGATGGAGATAAGCTGAGGCCGCGAAAGCTGAAGCTCTCTATAATCTCTGTCCTTCATTCTTTGGTCTTTTTTTCTTTAGATTTTTCATAACTGAAGGCTTTGAGGAGTTCAAGAGGAAGGGGGAAGACGATGGTTGAATTTTTTTCAGTGGCAATTTCGGTCAGAGTGCCCAGAAAGCGGAGCTGGAGAGCCTGAGGATTTGTGGAGATGATATCCGCAGCCTGGGTGAGTTTGTCAGCGGCCTGGAATTCGCCTTCAGCATGAATGATTTTCGCCCTTCTCTCCCTCTCGGCTTCTGCCTGTTTGGCAATCGCCCGGACCATGTTTTCAGGCAGGTCGACATGCTTCATCTCCACCAGCTGGACCTTGATCCCCCAGGGATCTGTGTGCTTGTCGATAATTTCCTGGAGCTGCAAGTTGAGTTTTTCTCTCTTGGAGAGAAGATCATCTAGCTCAACCTGGCCCAGGACACTCCTTAAGTTAGTCTGTGAGAGCTGGGAGGTAGCGTAGAGATAATCCTGGACTTCGATGATCGCCTTCAGAGGTTCTATCACCCGAAAATAAGCAACAGCATTCACTTTCACGGAAACATTATCTCTGGTGATGACATCTTGAGGAGGAATATCCATGGTGATCAGCCGTAGGCTGACTCTGACCATGCGGTCGACAGGAGCGAAAACGAGGATGATGCCTGGGCCTTTTGGCCTGGGAAGGACCCTGCCCAAGCGGAAAATTACTCCTCTTTCATATTCCCTTAAGATCTTGATTGAATTCAATATGTAGAGAACAATGAAAGAAATAACAATAATAGGAAAAGTTAACATCTTAACCTCCTTTTTTTATTAATTAAGTTTCATTTCTTTGCTTGCCATAAGTCATCGCTATCCGGAATTACTCTTGATCCTTAGATTTTTGTGACTTTTATTTTTAAATTGTCTTTAACTTCAATGACTTTGACCTTTTCCCCTTTGGAAATATCTTCTGTAGCTTCTGCATTCCAGATTTCTCCATGGACAAAAACTTTACCTTCCAGAGCAAGAGGAGTCTGAGCTACGCCGATTTCTCCGACAAGCCCTTCTTTACCTGTGAAGGCCCTCCGCATATGAGCGCGGATGATAAGATAAACCAAAAAGATGAAGACCAGGGAAATACTGGCTGCGACAGGAATAATAAGCTTCAAGCTTGGCCTTAATTCAGGGATGGGAGCATTGATAAGCATGATTGAGCCGATGACCATGGCGATAATTCCTCCTACCGATAAAATTCCATAACTATGGACTTTGACTTCAAGTATGAAGAGGCCGATGGCCAAAAGAATCAGGAGCAATCCCACATAGTTGATCGGCAAAATCTGGAAAGAGAATATGGCCAAAAGAAGGAAGATGGCTCCTAACACTCCCGGCAAAATGGCTCCGGGATTGGCAAATTCAAAGTAGAGCCCCAAAAGCCCAAGCATGAGAAGGATATAGGCCAGGTTAGGATTGGAAATGGTGATTAAGAATTTCTGCCTGGCTGTCATGGGGAAATTGACAATTTCCTTTCCCTTGAGTTCAAGGAGGAGTTCTTCTCCATTGAACCGCCTTATTTTTTTTCCATTAAAATGATCTATGATCTCCTGCTCGCTCTTGGCAACAAGTTCGATTAGCCCTCCCTCGAGAGCTTCTTTTTCCGTGAAGGAGAGGCTTTTTCTAACCGCATCTTCGGCCATTTTGATGTTTCTTTGTCTTTTTTCAGCCAGCGTTTTTATATAGGAGGCTGCATCATGGGTGACTTTTTCTTCCATTGTTTTGTCCATGGCTTGACCGGTCACAGAGATTCCCACAGGATGAGCTGCTCCTGTGTTTGTGCCAGGAGCCATGACAAAGAGATCACAGGCAATGCCGATAAAAAAGCCGGCTGAAGCAGCCCTGGCTCCGCTCGGACTGACAAAGGCCGCCACAGGCACTTTTGAGCTTAAGATTCTTTCGATAATCTCTCTCATCGATGTGTCTAAGCCTCCAGGGGTGTTGAGGATCATAATCAGCAACTGGCTCTTCTCTTTCTCCGCTCTATCGAGGGCATTTTTTATGTATTCAGAAGAGATGGGATGAATAGGGGCGTTAACGGTGATCTTTAGAATGGAAGCATGGGAGAGGAGAGGAAAGATGAAAAAAAAAGAAAAAACATCTGCGCTGTTCGCCATTGGCTTCTCTGTAAAAACATGCAGTCCAGCTTCTAATGCCAATTGAATGCTTTCAGAATGAATATAGTTTGGCAGAGAGATGACAACAGCATCGAGATTAGGCGAATGAACATCGTTCAACAATTCTCGATAATCAGTATAGAGACTTTTCACACCGAGAGATCTCGCTTTGTTGAGGGTGTTTTTTGATGAATCAGCCACTGCGATTACCTTAGTGTCATCTACCTGCAAACAATTCAGCATGTGGAGTCGTCCCATTCTTCCAAGCCCAATTATGCCAACATTTGTCATCTTCTAGGACTCCCACTGTGTTGATTTTCAGATTCTAAATCAGCATATGCTGACGAAGCATGGCTTCAGTAAGCAGGGTTCTGTCTTTCGGTTTATCCCAAACTACAAACTTCTTATTTAAGGCAAAAGAGAAAATGCCAATTAAAAGCAAAA
>CAZPAX010000143.1:4973-6292 GCA_964584535.1 uncultured Eubacteriales bacterium | reverse complement strand
GGTGGCAGAAATGTGTTTTTCGCAGAGGACATGGCTTCCCCGGGATAGGGCAAGTAGAGTTTGAGGCGAATGGAAATGGATGGGCGAGGAGATGATGGCCAGCTCTGCTCTATTTTTTTTATAGAACTTTTCGAGGCTCTTAAAAATGGGAATATCCAATTTTTGAAGCTCGACAAGCTGGGGACATCTCTCAGGCCAGGGGTCGACTGCCCCTTTGATCTCGAATTTTCCGCTCTCTCTCTTTTCAAGGAGCTCCTGAACGTAGACTGAGCCCATGCCACTGATTCCCACTAGCACAATTGATATAGGTTTGCTCATAATTTATATTGGCCTTTCCAAAAGGTCGACTTCCTGAAATTGGTGAGTCTTGAGGTTGAACTTTAGAGTTTTAATTTCAAAAGGGGAGAGGACGATTTTCCTTTTGAGTGGGATAAAAGGAAGAGAAAGAAAAGTTTCCTGTTTCTTACCTTCCGGCTCAAAAAGACGGATAATCAGGCAGTTTCCTTGTTCAGCTTTTTTCAAGGCCGTGATTTGTACAGCATTATCGCTCAAAACAGCGAAAGGCTTTGCCTTTTTGCCGGATCCAGGCGGAGAGAAGCAGAGGACATAGGGTTTTTCATTCTTGAAAAGGGATTCCCGGTCGACTTTTTTCAGTCTTTCATTGGCTTTTCCAGCCTTCAGCCAGAAACGGAAAATTCTTTCACCCTGGTCATGCCGGGGGACATAACGGTCCTGGACGAGCATCGGCCTTCCCTCGACCGGGTCAGCAGAATAGGCTGGCGAACGGAGGAGTGAAATCCTCAATTCGCCATTCAGAAAGTCAGAGCCATAGACTCCGTCATTAATGACTGTAAGAGCCATGTCGCTTTTCTGGGAGACAATGGCCACCCATTTCTGCGAAACTGCCTCATCGCCATTTGAAGGAAGTTCATCAAGGCCATAGGCAACCTGTCCGAGATATTTGCCTTCCTTGATTAGAGTCGGGATGGAAAGCTTAAGCATTTTATCCTTTTCATTCCAGAAAACTCGCAATTCAAGTTCGATTTCAGTGCCCTGCTTGGGAAGTTTATAGCGCTCGAAGATAAAGGAATTCCTGTAGCATAAAGCCACTTCTACAACTGTCCTAACCGGGCCGTCTTCGATGACCCTAACCGAGTCTGGAAGGCCAGTTTCTATTCCCGAGAATCGCCCACCTTCATCCTTTGCTGCTAGCACAAATTTTCCCTCCAGGCGACGAAAATTTCTGGCTCTCATCTCCCATGGGTCTGAACTGTCTTTCATGACTAGAGGCTGAAAGGCATTTTTCTCCAGATAGTCAA
>CAZPAX010000143.1:0-4873 GCA_964584535.1 uncultured Eubacteriales bacterium | reverse complement strand
AGAGAAATCCTCCTGACCAGTTTGGCTCATAGGGCTGAAGTTCACAGGCGATAATGCTTTTCGCTTTATAGGGATGAGGATTATAGACAAGGATGGGAAACTCTCCTGGTTTGGCTTTGGGCTCTCCTGCAGCCAGGGCAAAGAAAGCTCTCGCCTTTATTCTGGAAGAGATTTCCAGACCGTGATCCATTAATCGCAAGGCAGCTTCTTCTGCAGGCTGAATCGAGGAGCCAGGGAGGATATCGTGGAACTCGCTAAGGGCCAGGTCGTAGAGAGCTTCTCGGATTAAAGCCTGCGGGTATCTGAACAATCCCTGAACCCAGGCTGCTGAAGCCATTTTCTCTGCTGAGTAGATCTCATTTTCAAGGGCTCTGTGCTTCTGCTTAACCCTAATCATGGAAGTATAGCAGCCAACTGCCCAGGGATTGATGTCTTTTGCATGGCGAGGGAGACGGGAGACGTGTCTTTTGAGCTCTTTAAAATAGGCTTTAGGCGTCGAGTGGATGATAGAAAAAGATTTCTCTTTCCTTATCAGCCTGGCCAAAGCTTTCAGGTCTTGTCTTGAAGCTCCTCCTCCATGATTGCCAACCCCCCAGAGGAGAATGCTCACTTTTTTCCGAGGATTATTCTTCATCCACTCTTCAACTTTCTTGGCTGCCTGGCCGCCGAGGGAGTTGTAGTGGGCGCTGGCCCTTGTGGCCATGATTTCTGAACCGTCGTAGCCAACCCAGATGAATTCATCTGCTGGCAGAAGACATTCGTGCTTTGAAGGCCTACAGAAAAGGTAGGAGTCAAAGCCTGATTTCTTGAGGATCTGGACAAGTCCTCGGCTGTGTCCGAAAGGGTCGAGGTTTGCGGCCGCCCTGATATCGATTCCAAATTTTTGCCTGAAATATCTCTTTCCGAGGAGAATCTGGCGGACAAAAGACTCGCCGCAAGGCATGTTGCAATCTGGCTGAAGATACCATCCTCCCATGACCTGCCATCTTTTCTGCTTAACCAGCCTCTGGATTTTCCTGAAAAGCGAAGGCTCATATTCTTCCACCCATTTGTAAAGGATGGCTTCATTATGGTTAAAGACAAAATCTTTGAATTCCTGGCAGAGCTGAGAGGTTTGTCTGAAAGTGGAGAGGGCTTCTGCGGCGCCCTCTTCCCATTCCCAGAGCCAGACAGGATCAAGATGGGCATTGCAGATAAGATGAATTTTATTTGGAGACATCAGAGTCCCTCCTTTGGCTTTTTCTTTTGCAGACGATCAGGCATCGAGCTTTTTATGAATTTATTAGCGAAGAATCGCTTCTATCTTGATATCTTTTTCGGATAAAGGAAGACGGAGGCCGCCTTCCTGGAAAGGCCTAGATTTCCCGTTGATAAAGAAAACCGGCTTTTCTTTTCCCCTGGCTTTTCGAATGGATAAACTCAGGAGAATATTTCTGAGACGAAAGGAGGCCCTCATCTTTTCCAGCCCTTGCAGAAGCCGCGGCCGGAGAAGAATCTCTTTCCACTCTGGCCTGACTCCACACAGATGGTGGATGAGAAAAATGAGAATTTCTGCCCAGGTCCAGGGAACAATTCCTATCTGGGGATAGGGTGGAACTGGCCTTGGTCCATAAAATTCAAACCAGCTCCCTGCCTTTGCTCCAGGGACTGTGCTCAGCCAGTGGAGAATGCGCCAGACTTTTTCATCCTGGCCTGCCTCAAAATAAGCGCGGGCAATAAAAAGGGAAGGAAAGGGCCATGGGCCTGGAGAGTCTGGCTCAGAACTGACATGGTAGCGGGCATAGCCTCCTCCGGTCCATCTCTGATTCCAGAGTTTTTCGAGTTCGGCAAGAGTTCTGGAGGCCAGCTTGTCTTTAGGATTGATGAATTCGAGGGCAATGGGAAGGGCAGTGGAACTATCTGGATTCAGATAATGCGGGCCTTCTTCAAAGAGGGGGACGCCAGTCGGAAGTTTTGAATCAGGCTTGGGCGAGATCTCTCGCTGGATTCCTCCTCTTGTTTTGCGCCTTTTAATCAAATATCCTTTATGGACAAGCCCGAATTTTTTATTAAAGAGCGTGGCCTTCCTGATTTCTGCTGAAGCTTTTTCCCAGCGAGTCGCTTCATTCTCTTTTCCTACGAGCCGAGCCAAATAAGCTGCAGCTTGAAGTCCGAGGGAGACATAGACCTGGTGGGCAAGTTCTAAGCCATCCTCTATACCGTGAGCAGCATGCCTCTCCCAAAATTCGCGTTGATTATGGACAAGGCCTGATTGAGGATGGAGGAAAACTTTTTTTAAAGGGAAATTGGCTGCAGCCTGGATTTTTGGCCAGTGCTTTTTCAAAATGTCTCGATCGCCACTCCAGTTGACATAGGTTTTGAGAGCGGAAAGAAGCAGGCCATTCTGGTCAAGCTCGCATTCCTCAGGAGGCCTCAGACAGCTTGAATCAATTGTATCGCCCTCATCGCTGACAAACTGGTTGAGGTTGCGACTGAGGATTGTTTTTGCCAATTCAAACTGGCCGATCATCGCCAGCCCTGTGGCAACCATGGACTGATCCCGAGGCCACTCCCGGTTGTACTGCCAGATTGATCCATCGAGCTTTCCAGTTTTGGAGACACTGGAGGGAAGCTGATATTTTGAGGCCTTAAAGAAATGGTCAAGAAGGGGAGAGAAAAAGTGCATGTTGGCAGAACTCTTCCAGAAGGCGATCGCCTCCCGGTAAATGTGAAACGCTTTCCCCCATCTGGCAAGGACTTCTGATTTTTGTCTCTTTTGTTTGATTTCATACTCGAGGCAGAGTCTTATTGCTTTCCCCGGACCAAACTCAAGTATTTTTTCGAGTGTCTGGTTTTTGACCCCTGTCTCGATTATGACTCTGTATTTCTTTTCTGAAAGATTTTTGATTATTACTTCACGAACAAGCCAGGGTCTTTTTCTGTCCGGACAATAAAAAACTTCAGAGACAAAAAAGGGGGAACCTTTCCAAATCACTTCCAGGGCAGGAATTCCGACTCTCTCTTTCCAGCAGGATTTGAGTTGCGATGGAGAAGGAGACAAAAGCTTACCCCTTGAGAAAATTCGTAGCCAAGTGGATTGAAGCCCTGAGTCTTGGTCAAAAGTAAGCGAGTTTCGCTTCGGCCCAAATTTTTCAGGATGCATGATGAGAAGACCCAGAGGGGTTCCCTGTCCGGAGGTACAGACCTGGACTGCAGCCTGGATAAAGCCATTGCCGAGAAAAAAATAGTTGACCCCCGGAAGGGTCGTCAGTGCATCAGCAGGGCCATGGGCAGGGTTATCGTTATAGAAGTGTTCCTTGACATCCATGGCTCAATCATTATAACCCTGGCAAAAGGGGAACTTCAATTAATTGATTCGGGATCAGAGATCTGGAGTTTCGGGGTCAGACACCTGGGGTAAAGATTTGGGGTCAGATACCTTTACATCTTTGTCAGAGAAGAAGCCTCCTCTTCCTCTTCCTGTTCAGTTTCTAGACCGAGAAGCTTGGCTGAACCTTCATAAATCATTTTGAATGACTTTTTAGATTCCTGAAGTTCAGCCAGCCTTTCTCTAACTTTTTGAAGCTCCTTCTCAATCTGAACGTCGATTGTCTCCAATTGTCTCTTTGCTTCTTCCATTATTCTTCTGTAAAGCTCTTCTTGCTCTTTATTCAAAGCCATTTTGGGCTCCTTTAGCTAAAGTCATTTTTTCTTGAAGACGATGGAGATGACTTTCCAGACTCTAACATTTATCCCTTGTTTCTGGGCGGGCTTGAATTTCCATTGCTGGATAGCATTTTGAGCAGCTTTCTCAAGCCCAAAGGAATTTTTTATTCCTTGAATAACTACGGTCTTTAAGACATCGCCATATTCTGAAATTAAAGCATTGATAATGACTGTTCCCTCGATCCCCATGGTATAAGCCATGGAGGGATATTTAGGTTCAACGGTTTTCAGAAGTACTGGGGGAGTATCGACAAGGCTAAGAGAAATGACATCCCCAGGTCTGATATTCACCTGGGATGAATCTTCCTCCTCGACTTGCTCCTTAGCCTGAACCCCTTTGGCAGGGTTGATTTCCTCTTTGGAGGCTATTTTCTCTTGGTCCTCCTTTTTTGATGTCTCAGGATTGGCTGCGGGCTCCCCCTGGATTTTTAGAAGAGGAGCTTCGGGAAGCTCTGGCTCAATAATTTTTAAATCGCTTTCCCCTGACTCTTCTGGTGCCTCTTTTTTTATCTCAGAACCAGGAGTTATTTTCTGCTCGATAGGAGAAGGCTCTGTGCTGACCTGTTTTTGGGCGAATGCCACTTGAGGAGCAGGTGGAGGAGAGGCAACTGTTTCTTTTGGGGAGAGATTGCTTTTTTTGGAATTGAAGAGGATGATCGTCGCGCAGCTGACAAGGAGGATGAAGACAATCAGGCTAATCACAGGAAAATGAATCGATGTTTTCTTTTTCTCCCTGTAATCTTCAAAGGGAATTCTCCGCACCCTCGGCGGCGGCAAGTCTTTTTTTTCTTGGATTTCTTCTAGCTCAGGGAGCTGTCGTTCATGTTCAGGTTCAAAAACTGTCTTTTTCTTTCTACCGTTTAAATTTATTTTCAGATCAGCCAGAGTATTCTGGAGCATCTCTTCTACTTCCTGCTCAATTTTTGCTTTTCTTTTTGTCTTCACCTCTTCTTTTTGCACATACTCTTCAGGCAATTCCTGTTTTTCGACTGGCAGGCTTTCTGCCTCCTCTTCTGGCTTAATCAATAAATTGAGAATCGTCGAGCGGAGTTCTTGGCGCGACCATGGTTTTTCAAAATAGGCAGAAGCTCCATAAAATCGGAGAGCCTCCCTTTTGTAGAGAGCCTCCCTATAGACTCCGGTGACAATGATGATTGGAGCTTTTCTG
>CAZPAX010000142.1:0-6326 GCA_964584535.1 uncultured Eubacteriales bacterium | reverse complement strand
AAATTATAAAACTTTTAAAAGTCTGACCCCAATTACAGCCAATTGTACCTTTGATACCAGTCGATGGTTTCTTGCATCGCCTCTTCCAGGGAATATTGAGTCTGGAAAGAAAGCTTTTCCCTGGCTTTGACCACATCCGCAACCCAACCCTTCTGTCTCATTTCTTTAAACTTGTGGCGATTGATGATGCTTGGCTTTCGGCGCAGGGTGCTGATTCCGCCAGAAACAAGGGCAAAAAGATAGACAATGGGCAGAGGGATGACTATCCTTCTCAGATTTTTGCCCAAGGCTTGGCCTGCAGCCCTGCCGATTTCATCCCAGGAATAAGGTTGAGGATTGGCGATGTTGATGATTTCTCCGCTGGCCAGTTCTTTCTGGCTTGCCAGGTAAAGGGCATTGACCAGATCTTTGACATAACAGAGGCTCAGTGGTCTTTGGCTTACATCAAAGGTAGGCAGAATTCCTCTATTTATGAATTTAAAAAAATTAAGAAAATCCTGATCCCTCGGGCCAAAGACTGCTCCTGCCCTGAGGATAACGATAGGAAACCTGTCCTTGAATTTTAGGGCTTCTTCCTCTCCTTTCAGTTTGCTTTTGCCATAAGGAGTGACAGGGTTAGGTGAATCACTTTCTTTGATCGGCTTCTCATCCAAGCAAGGTCCTGCAGCGGCCAGACTACTGAGGTAGACGACTTTCGGAGAAATTTTTTGATTAGAGATGAACTGAAAAAGACTTGCCGATCCTTGCTGGTTTACAGTATAATAATCAGCCGATTTTGAGGCTTTTGTTAAGCCAGCAAGATGAAAGACATAATCAAGATCAGAGGGAAGAGAGGGGAGGGAGAAGAGTCCTCCCTCCAAGAAATGGACGTTGAGGCCTTTTAATGCTTTTAAGTTGTCGAGATCCCGAACAAGGGCAAATATTTGGGTGCCCTTATTTAATAGAAAATCAATGAGATGGCTTCCGATAAAACCGGTTCCGCCAGTGATAAAGGCTTTCATTACTTCAATTTTATGAAAAATCTTATTTTATGGTCAAATCTCAAGCTATTATTCATTTTCCGATGAATGTCAAAGGAGGAGAAGATGTCGGATCTTTTAGATAAATGTTTCAGTTTTACCAGGGCGGAAGAAGCTATGGCCATGGATATGTATCCCTATTTCACGCCCATTCAGGAAGTCAGAGGGAACAGGATCAAGGTCAATGGCAAAGAGATGATTATGGTTGGATCCAACAATTATCTGGGATTGATCAATCATCCTCGGGTAATGAAAGCGGCTCAGGCGGCAGTGGATAGGTACGGCGTCGCCACTTGCGGATCGAGATTCCTCAATGGCACCCTCGATATTCATGTTGAGCTGGAAGAGAGACTGGCCAAGTTTATGAAGAGAGAGGCTGCCCTTACCTTCAGCACCGGGTTTCAGACAAACCAGGGGATCATCTCCACTCTTGTTGGCAAGGGAGATGCAGTTATCACAGATCGGATGGTTCATGCCAGTATCATTGACGCCTGCCGCCTTTCTTTCGGGAGCATCTACAAGTTCAAACACAATGATATGGAAGATCTGGAGAGAATCCTTTCCTCTTTGGATAAGAAGGGGGGAAAGCTAATTGTTGTCGACGGGGTTTTTAGTATGGAAGGAGATTTAGCTAATCTGCCAGAAATCGTCAAGCTGGCTAAAAAGCACAAGGCCAAGATTATGGTCGATGATGCCCATGGTATAGGAGTCATGGGGAGAAATGGCAGAGGCACTGCCGAACATTTCGGAGTGGAGGAAGAGATCGACCTGATTATGGGAACCTTCAGCAAGTCCTTTGCTTCTCTCGGAGGTTTTGTGTCTGGTAAAAAGCAAGTCATCTCCTACATTAAACACTTTGCTCGTGCTTTGATTTTCAGCGCCAGCATAACTCCTGCTTCAGTTGCCACAGTACTGGCTACTCTGGATATCATTGAGACCGAGCCTGAGAGAAGGGAGAGGTTGTGGCAGATTACAAATAAAATGAAACAGGGATTTCAGGCTATGGGCTATAACACAGGTCCAACAGAGACCCCCATCATTCCGATTATCATCGGCAATGATGAGATGGCTTTCTTGCTCTGGAGATTTTTGAGAGAAGATGGCCTTTTCACCAACCCCGTCATCTATCCAGCCGTGCCAAAGGGTCAATCGCTGATAAGGACAAGTTACTCTGCCACTCATACCGATGATGAACTTGATATCGTCCTCCGTAGCTTTGAAAAGTGCGGCAAGCTCATAGGACTTATAAAGTAGAAATAAAAAAATATAAGGACAAAGAGGAAGACTCAGAAGTCAATACGCAGGAAAAAATGAAGAAGAAAATAGGACGAATTCTTTTTCCTTGGTTCCTCTTCTGTTTTTGCTATCTGGGGACTGAGGGATCGACAGTCATTATGCCTTTGGACCAGATCAAGGCCGGGATGAAAGGTAAAGGCAAGAGTGTTTTTGAGGAATCCAAAATAGAAGAATTCGATGTTGAGATCTTGGGTGTCATGAGCAACATCGACCTGCCAAAGAGAAGCGTCATTTTGGCCAAGCTCAGTGGAAAGAGTGTGGATAATGCCGGCGTCATCAGCGGCATGAGCGGAAGTCCGGTCTACATCGATGGGAAGCTTATCGGTGCGATCGCCTTCAATTTCCCCTTTTCTAAAGAAGCCATTACTGGGATTACACCCATCGCCGACATGCTGGCCATCTCAGGGGAAAAAGAAAAGCCCGCTCCCTCTTTTACTCTCCCCGTTCCCTTCAAGAAATCTCTGACTTTAGAGGAATTTTTCGAAATCAATAAAGATTTTTTCTCTACCCAAGCTGGCTTTTTTTCTGAAGGACAGACTTTCCTTCCCCTTCGAGTTCCCCTTTTCTTTAGTGGCTTTTCTTCCCAGGCTTTTGAGAAGGCAAAGCCCTTTTTTGCAAAGATGGGCCTTTTCCCTGTGAAGGGAGGCTCTTCAAGCCAGAGCTTGGAGACAATTTCTCCCCCTGACCTCACTCTCGGCGAAGGTGATCCTGTGGGTGCTCAATTGATAGGAGGAGATTTAAGTCTTGTCGCCCTGGGAACCGTGACTTATGTTGATGGCAATAAAATCCTGGCCTTTGGTCACCCTCTCTACAATTTGGGAACAGTGGACTACGCCATGACTAAGGCCAAAGTGATCACTGTTGTTCCCAGCCTTGAAATTTCTTTCAAGCTGGCCATGGCTGATGTCCTGGTCGGGAAATTTTCCCAGGATCGTAGCTGCGGAGCTTATGGCGAGATAGGGAAAATGCCTCAGCTCATCCCTCTAAATGTCAAGATTTTGGGACCAAAAAAGGAAATAAAAGATTTTACAATAAAAATCGTCCATGACAAGATCCTCAGCCCTCTTCTTGCCAATGTTGCCCTTTCCAATATCCTGATCAGTGAGGAGAGGTCTGTGGGAGATCTCTCCTTGGAGCTTGAAGGAGATATTTATCTGGATAATAGCATGAGTGTACACTTGGAAGACCTCTTTTCAGGAAATCTGGATAGTTCCACTACAAATCTTTCAGGGCTTCTCCTAGCCGTTGTCTATTTCTTGACCAACAATGAATTCAAAGAACTGGGCATTCACCGCATGGACTTGACCATTCAGGCCAGTGAGCAGGCCAAATTCTGTTTCTTGGAGAGAGTCTGGCTGGATAAGTATGAAGTTTCGCCAGGGGAGAGGATTCAGACAAAGATTTATTATCGGACATTCGGGGGAGAGAGAATTGAGCAGGAAGTTCCGATTCTTGCCCCCAATCTTCCCACAGGCTCTGAATTTCAGCTTATCATCGCTGATGCTGCCTCCATGCATCAGATAGAGACGAGCCAGTACCGAAGCCAGATCTTTGTGCCGCGGAATTTAAGCCAGTTGATTCGAATGTTGAACAATCTCAGGAAGAACAACCGCATCTATTTTAAGATCGTCGCTTCTAAGCCTGGCCTTTTTCTGCGAGGCGAGGAAATGCCCAACTTGCCTCCGACAATGAAATTCATGTTTTCCTCTCCTCGTGCTGCTGCTTCTTCGCCTACAGAGCTTACCCGCTCCACTCTAAATGAGTATCAATTGCCTGTTCCTTATGTTTTCAAGGGCGTAGCCAGCATTCCTATTAAAATCAGGAAATAGGAGACTAAGGGAATGAAAAAGATATTGATCGGTCTTTTCGCTTTTCTATTCTTTTTTGCTCACGTAGCTCTGGGAGTTGTTCCTCAGAAATGGGAAGTGCGAAGCAAAGACGATTTTTTAAAGGGTAAATTTGAGGGAATCTCCGTCTCCTTTGACGGAATTCTTTCCCTATCTCCCCGTGAAGAAAAAATTGAAGGGCCATCTGAGGAATTCTATTTATCTTTTCTCTTTACTCCTGAGAAAGTTGCCTATCTGGGAACAGGTCATGAGGGGAAAATATACAGAATCGGAAAAGATGGCAGTTCAGAGCTTTATTTCCAGGCTCCTGAAATGGATGTCACCTGCCTTGCTCTAGATAAAAAAGGGAATCTTTTTGCCGGGACATCACCAAACGGCAAAATTTACAAAATCACTGCAAAAAATAAGGGAGATATGTTTTTCAATCCCAATGAGAAATATATTTGGGATCTACTTTTCACCGAAGAGGGTTCTTTGCTGGTTGCGGTAGGGGAGAGCGGTGGAATTTATGAAATAAACCAGGAAGGAGGGGGAAGACTTATCCTCAAAGCTGAGCAGAACCACATCCTTTGCTTGAGGATGGATAGAAATGGAGATTTTCTGGCCGGGACCGGAGGCAATGGCCTCCTCTATCACCTCTCTAAGGCAGGCAAAGTTTCTGTTCTCTTCGAATCCCCTTATGAGGAGATAAAGAGTATCGCTCTAGATGCGGAGGGAAATATTTATGCAGCAGCCGGAGGGACTGTCACCAAAGCCAAAAAAGAAGAAATAGCTCAAACGCCAACAATATCAACAATCACAGAGGCAGAGATTATGGTGACGCCTTCTCGTATTTCCACTGAGGCCGGGCAGATGGCTGCTTCCCTTCAGAAAGAGCCTGGTGCCCTGTACAGGATAGAGTCTTCAGGAATGACCAAGAGACTCTGGACTTCAAGCGAAGAATTAATCTACACCTTGCTCTGGAATGAAGGCGATAGAAAAATTGTCTTTGGCACTGGAAACAAAGGGAGAATATACGCCATAGATAAAGATGAGAAAACCTCCCTCCTTATCCAGAAGAGTTCAGAACAGGTTTATTCCCTCCTTTCCTATGATTCGAATATTTATGTCATTTCCAATAATCCCCCTCGATTAGATCTCCTCTATCCCGAGCAGAGATCAGCAGGAGAATATCTGAGTTCAGTGCTAGATGCCAGGACTATTTCATCCTGGGGAAAAATTAGCTGGGAAGCTGATGTCTCTCTCGGAGTAACTCTTCAATTTCAGACGCGAAGTGGAAATTTAGCCGAGCCAAATCAGTCTTGGAGTGATTGGTCTCCTCCCTATCAAAAAAAAGAAGGGGAGCAGATCTTGAGCCCCAAAGCCCGCTACGTTCAATTCAGAGCGCTGTTTAAAACTCAATCAGGAAAGGCCTCTCCTCTCCTTCAGAAAGTTGCTCTCTTCTATCTCCAGACAAATGTGGCTCCAGCGATTTTGGAGCTTGAATTGCTGGCTGCCAACGAAGTTTTTCTCAAGCCTCTCGAGCAGGAAGAAGTGATCTGGGGGATTGAGAGAAGCGTATCGGAGCAAGAAATAAAAAAGGAAGAAGCCAAGACAGTGGCCGTAGCTAAAAAAGTCGAAAGGAAAGGATTCCAGACTGTTACCTGGAAAGCTGATGATGAAAATGAAGATATTCTCTCCTACACAATCACTTTGAAGAAAGAGGGAGAGAAAGAGTGGCGGGTCCTAGAGGAAAGATGGCCTGACACTCTCTTTGCTTTTGATACCGTCTCCTTCCCTGATGGAATCTATTTTATAAAGATTGTGGCCTCTGATCTTCCTTCCAATCCTCAGGGTTCAGAACTTAGAACAGAAAAAACGAGCCAGCCTCTGACCATAGACAATTCCGCTCCTTTGATCAAGAATTTTTTGGCTCAGAGGGATAAAGATAAGCTGGATGTGACTTTCCAGGCCGAGGATTCCTTCTCTTATATCAAAGAAGTCAAATATCTTGTTCGGCCCGACGATTGGCGTGTCGTTTTTCCGGAAGATGGGATATGTGATTCGAAACAGGAGAGCTTCAAGATTAGAGTGAGTCTTTCTTTAAAATCAGATAATCTGATAACCCTTAGAGTCAAAGACAGCCACGGCAATATTGGAGTTTACAGACAGAGTTTTTAGCTGC
>CAZPAX010000141.1:0-6342 GCA_964584535.1 uncultured Eubacteriales bacterium | reverse complement strand
GGCCGTATCTATAAGAAAAGAAAGGGGATAAAGCACGTCATCGGAGCAGCAGGAAGCCTCTACAAAAGATTTCCCCATCTCAGGCTAATTTTTTTTGATACTCTTGTTGGCGAGGAAAAGCGGGACCCTCGGCCGATGATTAAAACAAAAATGCCTTATGACTTTTACCTGAATCTACCCCAGAGCAAAATGGCCTGGCTCTTTTCCCAGGCTGATATCTTTGTTAGCGCCGAATGGCGGGCAGGCTGGTCAAACACCACAGCTGAGGCTATGGCTTGCTGCCTTCCTGTTGTCTGCACAAAAAGCGGCACACAGGATTTCGCCTTTCACAACAAGACAGCCCTTGTCGTTCCTTTCTCTCACCCATTTTTCTTACGCCGCCAGATCAAAAGGCTGATTGAAGAAAAAGAGCTCAGCCTTCGCCTGGCCCAGGCTGGCTATGAGAAAATTCAGGAATTCACCTGGGCGCGTTTGGTCGATAAATTAGAGGAAATTTTCCGCTCAGAGTGAAATTGAAATAGGCTTTTCATTGTGATATCCTTTCCCTGGAGGCAAGACCTGATGGAAGAGAAAGAATTAAAAGAACTTATGCTTAAACAAAGTGAGGAATTCCGGAAACTCTATGAAGAGCACCAGGAGTGTGAGAAAAAGCTCGATCAATTCAAAGAGAAGAGCTTTCTGACCGAGGAAGAAGAGCTCGAAGAGAGAGGCTTGAAGAAAAAGAAGCTTGCCCTCAAAGATAAGATGTATCTGATGATGACAAAATTTAAAAAATCCCTTTAAAAACCATCTATTGAAATGAACACAAAAAAGAAATTCCGAGTTGCCATAGTGGGAACAGATTCTCTCCGCGGAAAAGAAATAAAGAGTGTCCTCAGTGTCAAGAGATTTCCCATTGAGCGCATTGAGTTTTTTGACCCGGATGTGGAGGAAGAGTACAGCAAGCTGACAGAATTTCAGGGAGAGCCGAGGGTCATTCACCACCCGGAGAAGGATTCTCTGGAGAAAGCAGACCTTGTTTTTTTAGCTGCTGATAAAAAAACAAACCAGGAATGTGCTTCCCTTGCTTCCCAGCAGAAATTTCAGGCTATTGATTTGAGTGAGACATTTAATGAGCAGGAAGAAATTCCTGTTGTTGTCGCCGGAGTCAACGACGAAATATTAGGAAGAAAAAGATTTCCCATCATCGCCAATCCCAATCCGGTGACGATTATCCTTTCCCACATCTTTCATCTTGTCCTCCCCAAATTTGGAATTTCAAAGACTATCTCCTTTGTCCTTCAGCCAGTTTCCGCCTTTGATGAGTCTGGCATCGAAGAGCTGGCCAGCCAGAGTGCAGCTCTCCTCGGTAGCACCTCTGTCTCCAAGAAAGTCTTCAGGGATCAAATTGCCTTTAATATTCTCTCCCATACTGAGAGGCCTGATAAAAACGGTTTTTCTTCAGCAGAAAAGCAGATCATGTCCGAAATAAAGAGAGTCCTCGACAGGCAGGACTTCGCCTTCTCTCTCTCCATCATTCAGGCTCCTGTCTTTCATACCTATTCCATAATGACCTACCTGGAGCTGGAGAAAGAAACGGGTGTCGAGGACATGGAATGCCTTTTCAAAGCCAGTCCTTTTTTTAAACTCAGCGTGCCAGGATCTTCCTGTTCTGTTTCTTCCCTTTCTGTGGCAGGAAAGGAAAATATTTTCATCGGCATGATTAAGAAGGAAGAGGCTATTCCCCACAGCTTCTGGATCTGGACTGTTGCCGATAATCTGACTCTCGGCTCAGCTTTGAATGCTTATGAAATTGCCAAGATTCTCTTATCTTCTTCCCAAGCTTAAGGAATGAGAGAAATATTCCAGCTTTTCAAGCTCAGTCTCCAGGAGAAAAAGTGGCTTTTCCTGGCCTTTGCCTCGACTATCTTTGTCAGCCTCTTTACTTATGTCTTTGTCAATCTGGTCCAGCCCATCATGGACCAGCTGTTCCAGCTTTCCCCTCAGACTCTGCCTCAGAAAACTCGGTTTATGGATTTTGTCTTCAAGCACCTCCATGTCACTAAAAACGAGCTGAACTGGATTCTGCCCCTGCTTGTGGTGATAGTCATTTTTGGCAAGGGATTTTTTACTTTCCTCTCCTCTTTTTTCATGAAGTCGATGGGCCACAGAATCGTCAAGAGATTAAGGGACAAGCTTTACACCAATCTCATTTATCAGTCGACAGACTATTTTGACCATGTCTCAACCGGTGACCTGATGTCCCGCTTGACAAACGATGTGGACAGAATTCAGCAGGCCCTCTCCGGCAGCATGGGAGATTTGATTGAGGAAATTTTCATCCTCTTTGCCCTCCTTATCGGAATATTCGTTATCGATTGGCGTCTGGCCTTAGCTTCTTTGGTTATCACCCCCCTGGCTGTCGTTCCCCTGGCTGGTTTCAGCCGCCAGCTCAAAAAGAAGGGTTTACTGAGCCAGGTCAAAATGGCTCAGATCTATAACCTTCTCCATGAGACAATCACTGGAAACAAGATTGTCAAAGCTTTCACCATGGAAAATTTTGAGCTGAAGAAGTTTTTTCAGGCCACCTGGAGCTATTTGAAAACAAACATTAAATTGGCCTGGATTGCCAGCCTTTCCTCGCCCTTTATGGAGTTTGTGGGCGGCCTGGCAGGGGCTTTTATCCTGGTCATCGGCACGACCAGGATCAAACAGGGTCAGATCAGCCCAGGCGACTTTGGCTCTTTTGTCATGGCCATTTTCATGATGTATACGCCCATCAAGCGCCTCAGCCGGGCCAACAATCAGATCCAGCAGGGCATTGCCTGTTTTGAGAGAATCCAGGAGGTGCTGATTAGCATTCCTCAAATTCAAGACTCTCCCCTGGCCCATCCCCTTCCTCTCGTCAAGGGAAGGATAGAATTCAAGAATGTCTCTTTCTGTTACAACGAGTTGCGGCCTGTCCTTTCGGATATCAATTTTGAAATCAAGCCCAATGAAACAGTTGCTATTGTCGGTTTGAGCGGGGCAGGGAAGACGACCATCATCAATCTTATCTCCCGTTTCTATGACCCCACTTCAGGCAGGATCACCATTGATGGGATTGATATCCGCGAGGTGACCCTTGCCTCTCTCCGCTCCCAGATCGGGCTGGTGACCCAGGACATCATTCTTTTCAATGACTCCATCCGCAACAACATTGCCTATGGCCTTGAAAATATGGCAGAGGAGAAGATCGTCAGAGCTGCTAAGGCAGCCAAAGCCCATGATTTTATAACAGAACTTCCCCAAGCCTATGATACTCCGATCGGCGAGAAAGGGGCCTTGCTTTCCAGCGGCCAAAGACAGCGCCTGGCTATTGCTAGGGCTCTGCTCAAAGATCCGCCGATTCTTATCCTCGATGAAGCTACCTCAGCTCTAGATTCTGAGTCAGAAAGACTGATCCAGATTGCTCTGGCTAATGTGATGAAAAACCGGACGACCATTGTCATTGCCCATCGTCTCTCCACAATCCGCAGCGCCCACAAGATTTTTGTCATAGATAAGGGGAGGATTGTCGAGACTGGCACTCACGAGGAGCTCTGCAGGGCAAATGGCATTTATAAAAAGTTATATGACCTCCAATTTCCAGAAGAAGAGGAGAGAAACGCATGATCCAGAGTATGACTGGTTTTGGAGAAAGGAGCTTTAATTCACCGACGCTACGGGCAAAAATCAGCATCCGCAGTTTGAATCATCGCTTTTTGGATTGGACCTATAAGGGCACACCTCTCGGTGCGTTAGAGAACAGGCTGCGGCTGATTTGCCAGAGAAAGCTTCACCGGGGGAGGATTGAGGTCAACCTGGAATTGAGCTTCGAGGATCCTCAAAGCTGGGAACTTTCGATAAACGAAGGATTGCTGGAAAAAGTTCTTTCCTCTCTGGAGAGAGTTTCTTCTCGATCGGGAAGGGAAGTGAATCTCTCCCTTGATAATATCTTTCGAATTCCTCAGATGGCGGAGATAAAGAGAAAGGATCTAAGCTCTAAGGAAGTGCTGTTTCTGGAGAAAAGTTTCGAGAAAACACTGGAAGCGGTCTTGAAGGAAAGAATGAGAGAGGGAAGGGAGATTGCCAAAAAGATCAGGCAGCATGTCCAGAATATCCAGCGCATGGTGAAGGGAATTGAAAGATTGGGCAGAAAACAACCCTATCTTTTGCGAGAAAAGCTGCGTCAGCGACTCCAGGAATTGACGAGTGAGGCCTCTTTTTCCGAGGAAAAGATGGCAGAGGAAGCAGCCTATCTGGCTCAGAGGTATGATTTATCTGAAGAAATTTTAAGGTTGGGGAGCCATCTTGGCTCTTTGGAGAAGCTTCTTTCCCCAAGGAATGAAGAGCCTGCGGGAAAAATGCTGGATTTTATTGCTCAAGAGCTCCACAGAGAGGCGAACACCATTAATTCAAAATCTCAGGATATTGAAATAACCAAGGCGAGCCTGGCCATAAAAGGAGAAGTAGAGAGCATTCGTCAGCATATCCAGAATATAGAATAAAGAGATTTCTGCTATAATAGAGAAAAAAAAGAAGGAAGACATGCTTTTTGTAATTTCCGGACCTTCAGGATGCGGGAAAACAACACTTGTCAAGCGGGTACTCAAAAAATCAAAAAATCTCCAGTTTTCTGTCTCCCATACAACCCGCAAAAAGAGAGATTCAGAGGTTGAGGGAAAAGATTACTATTTTGTGGCCCAGAAAGAGTTTGAGCAGATGGTAGAGGGAGATAAGCTTGCTGAATGGGCAGTTGTCCACGGCCACTATTATGGCACATCCAAAAGGGAAATTGAGAAAAAAGGAGCAAAGGGAGATATTCTCCTGGATATCGATGTCCAGGGCGCGGCGCGGATAAAGGCAAAATTCAAGAAGGCTGTTTTTGTCTTCATCGTTCCCCCTCTTTTCCAGGATCTAAAGAAAAGGCTTGAAAAGAGAGGAGGAGAAAGCCCTGAGGCGATCCAGACAAGACTTGAAGTTGCCAAGAAAGAAATCAGGCATTACCCTCTCTTTGACTACATCATTATCAATGATCAACTGGAAAAGGCTGTCCGTGAGCTTGAATCCATTATTCTCAGCGAAAGATGCCGCCTTGATTCCAGAAAGAAAGAGATAACGCCCATTCTACAGAGTTTTACTGAAGGCTGATAAGAAAAAAGGAGGGAGACCGAAATGGCCAAAGTGGCATTGGGAGTATGTTCCTCCATCAGCATCTATAAAGCCTGCGAGATTCTGCGCGGCTTTCAGAAAAAAGATTTTGATGTCGAGGTTATCATGACCAAGAACGCATCGAAACTTATTTCCCCTTTGCTTTTCAGTGCCCTCTCCCATCATAAGGTTATCATTGACCCTTTTGAAGAAGGCTATTCCGAGCGAATTGCCCATGTTTCTCTGGCCAGAGAGATATCTCTCCTGCTTGTTGCTCCAGCCACAGCCAACATTATCGGAAAATTTGCCTCGGGTGTGGCTGATGATTTTCTCTCCACTTTTTTCATGGCCGTGGAGAGCCCTGTGCTCATCGCTCCGGAAATGAATGAAGCCATGTATTTCCACAATCAGACTCAGGAAAATATCCAGAAGCTCAAAGCCCAGGGCGTGGAGTTTATCGAGCCAGAGCGAGGCTATTTAGCCTGTGAGGAAGAGGGATGGGGAAGGCTGGCCGAGCCTGAGAGGATTGTCGCCGAAGGGTTGAGGATTATTCAGCGGGCAAAGAGCCTTAAAGGAAAGAAAGTGCTAGTGACTGCTGGACCGACCCGGGAGTTTTTGGATCCGGTTCGCTTTCTTTCCAATCCCTCCTCTGGCAAGATGGGTTATGAACTGGCTCGAGAAGCGATGATGCGGGGAGCTGATGTTACGCTTATCTCCGGGCCAACAGCGCTTTTGCCACCTACAAAAGCAAAATTCAGGAAAGTCGAGCGAGCAGAGGAAATGGAGGAAGAAGTCTTAAAAAATTTCCCTGAAGCTGACATCGTTATCATGGCTTCGGCTGTCTCAGATTTCAGATTTAGCCAGCCCTTTTCTCGGAAAATTAAAAAGCAGAAAATGCCGAAAAAGATTGAACTTATCCAGACCCAAGACATCCTGGCCAAGTTGGGCAAGAGGAAAAGAGGGAAGGTTCTTGTCGGATTTGCTGCGGAGACTGAAGACATGATGGCCAATGCTTCGGCGAAATTAAGAGAAAAAAATCTCGATCTCATCGTCGCCAATAATGTCCGGGATACGGGAATTGGCTTTGAGTCAGATTTTAACCAGGTGACAATCATCGGCTCCAGGGGAAAATCGTCGAGACTCAAAAGATGAGCAAGCGAGAAATAAGCCGCGCTGTCCTCGATCAGATAG
>CAZPAX010000140.1:0-6391 GCA_964584535.1 uncultured Eubacteriales bacterium | reverse complement strand
GGACATCAGAAAAGTTTTTAAATTATTTTGGCCTGAACGATCTCGGCGAGCTTCCCACTGAAGAGGAGATTTCAAAAATCCTGGCAGAAGAAAAAAGCTGAAAATAGAAAAAAGAGGAGGGAGGACTCAAAAACCCTCCCTCCTCTCTCTAATCAAAAAGTGATCCGTGCGCCTAAACGGAGGGAACGGACACCATAAATGCTGGTGATGTTGCGATAGGTAGAGCCTAGCTGGTAATCCGAGGCATCCAAAGGAGGCCTGTCAAAGCGAAGGTAGGGAGCTGGATTATCGTTAACGTTAATGCCGCTGTAGCCGGCCAAATTGAAGACATCAAGGTAAATATTGAGCTTGGCTCCAGAAATCAGTGGGAAAGATTTTTCAAGCCTCAAGTCCAGGTTGGTATAAGAGCGATTTCTCTGAGAGCCGAGTGGTTCAGCATTGACGGCGACATAGGACGACTGTACTAAGGCTGCAATAGCGGGAGGGAAGTAGACGCGGGCGATAGTCCTTGCCCACGGGCTACCAGATTGGTGAACGACATAAGTGCTCAAGATGAAATCATAAGGAAGGATGTAGGTGCCCATGATCTTTATCTGGAGCGGCCGGTCAAACCAGATAGGTCCGTAGCTGTTGATAAGAGTGTTGGGATTATCGAACATAGCGCTTTCGCCTTCAGTCGGGCTATAAGTTGCTTCGGCATTACCTTTGTAAGAACTATAGAGAATCGAACCCTTAAGCTGCCATTTATTGGACATGCGCTTGTCGAAAGTCAGAATTGCAGCCCAGTATTTCCTTTTGGCCTCAGGTGGGTTCGATCCAAACCAGGTGGGAACTGGTGCATTCTTATTTAGTCCATAAACAGTGAGCTGTTGGTCGTCTGAAGTTCCCCATATGCCGTCCCAGCCGGGGTCAGTGAAAGTAAACGGAATCCAGACAGATTCGCCATTATCGAGTTTCTTATTTACATCGTAGCCGTTATTGAGGTCGATGTCTTCGACGATGTTTTTGTTCTGTTTCCAGACAAACTGGAGACCTAGCCTGAAGTCTTTGACCAGCTCATGCTCAACACCTGCCAGGATTTCATCCATGTAGGGAGCTTTCAGGTCGTCAGGATAGTACCTGTAGTTCGGGTCCTGTTCCGGATAGGAACTGATGACATAGCTATCTGTGGGCGGCAGGTCCATCAAGTTATTTCTATTAAGGTCATTCCAGCGGTAGCTATCGATGGAACCGGCGCCGAAGATCTGGCCGCCGTTGTATTTGGCCGACCAGACAGGCTCGTAATAGCGGCTATAGGAGAGCTTGAGGGCTGTTTTTCCGTCACCGAAAAGGTCATAGACAATCCCGATCCTGGGCGAGAGCGTAGTGAATTCAACCACTTTTTTGTAAGGAGTTGTCAGTGCGTCCCAGGGAGAGATAGGACCTATCTCTTTGTGGTACTGGTTGATGAGTGCCACGAGGAGAGCGTTGGGGTCAGTAATGGCAGGGTTCATCCACGGATGACCGGATAAATAGCGGAGTTCAGGCCGGGACTGCTCCGGCTCATACTGGAAGGAATAATCAACCCGCAGCCCGAGGTTAAGGGCTATTCGTCCTGTTGTTATACTGTCCTGGGCATAGCCGGAGAAACGCCGGACATGGTCCTGGACATCCCAATTGCCTTTTGTCGGGGGGCAATAGCGGATGCGCAGCCGGCCCTGACGGGCAGAAGGCGAGTAATAGTAGCGATTATCTGTCGAATAATCATAGTAATAGACGTAATAAGGGTTTCCTCTCCACCAATCGCGGTGGTATTCCGACTGCTCGAATTCCGCTCCGGCCTTGAACTGGTGGCTGGCGCCGAGAAAGTCGTCCTGGAACTTTGTTATGGACGCTGAGGCCAGGATTTTTTTGCGGATGTATTCATCGCTGTAAGGGGAAGCTCCCCAATAAACATTTTGCACCCGATCATAGAAGGTCGGTGCATTCTGAAGCCGGGAAGGAATCGGGAAGTTCCGCCAGACATAGGTTCCGCGGAGGTCGAGGAAGGTATTCTGGTCCAGAACCCAGTTGAATTGATGGGTGGTGGTGTAGGTGTTTTCGTGGTCCCAGATTTCTGTTTGCTCAAAATCCGTATCGCCGCCGCCGCTGTTCTGGTAAACAGGCTCATAGATATGGTTGTAATGGAGCATGCCCATGTAGCGGATTTTCTTTGTGATCTGAAAGGTGAGCTTGCCAAAGCTCATCCACTCTTGATGGTCGTAATCGTAGTGTCCCTCTGTGGGGAGCCCTAATCTGGCCATGCGGAGTTCAGCGTTGCCCGGATTGGCTCGTTCCCAAGTGTAGCGGCGGCCGTTGAGGAAGAACCAGACTTTATCCTTGAGGATTGGCCCTCCGATGTTGAGAGAAAAATCCTTGGAGTCGGTGAACTTCTCGGCAGGGTTGACACCGAGCGCGGCCAGCTGCTCTTTGGTGAAAAGGTCCGCGCTAAAGCTCTTGTTTATGTAATAGGTAGTGGCGCCGCCAGAGAATTTATTCCCGCCGCTCTTGGAGACGATGTTGATGTAGGCAGCATCTGTCTGGCCGACTTCTGCGGGATGGGCGCCGACCTCGAACTCTATCTCGTCGTAGACATCGACGTTGATATTGGCCATTGAGTAGAAAGTGGCGGGGTCGTTGAGCGGAACTCCATCAAGGGCGTAAAGCTGGGAGCGGACTGTCCCTCCCAGAATGGATGAAGTCCGGCGGTACTCTACACTTTCACTAATAGCTCCTGGGACAGAATTCTGAATATCGTAGAGGTCACGGTTTAATGGGATGCTGGCCAGAAACTCGGCGCTATAGTTGACGCTCACTTTTGATGATTCCACATCAACCACAGGCGAGGTGGCGGTGACAGTGACTTCTTCTTCGATCGCAGTCACCTCAAGCTCTAAAGTTACATCCGTTGTTTTTCCAACACTGACGTACAGTTCCTTCCGGATAGTCGTTTTAAACCCAGGCATTTCCGCTCTGATCTCATACTCGCCCGGAAGGAGAGAAGGGAACCGAAAAAGCCCAGCGTCTGTGGTCACGTAGGTATTGTTTCCCAGCAGCGATGGCCCGAAGATGGTGACTGTGGCTCCTGGCAAGGGATTTCCTTCTTTATCGATGACTTTGCCGGAAAGCGAACCTGTCTGCCGCTGGCCGAATCCTGCTGAAACGAGAACAAAAATTAGAAAAACTGCAAATGAAATTCTTAGGCTTTTCATCTTCATTCATTCTCCTTTCCTTTTATTATTTCCCAAACCTAGGAAGTGTCGGTCAATCCTTCACTTCCTTCTCGAACTTTAGCCATCTTTTTTTCTTTTTCCCCTATTTTCACCTCCTTTCTTTGGATGAATTCTCTCAATCCATTTTCTTTTCTTATTCCCGCATTTTAGCTAAGTCTATCATGATTCTTGTCTTCTCTTCAAGCTCTCAAACTCCTTGGAATTAGCAAATCTTTAGGGGGTACTACGCAGTTACTCATTTCAAAGCAGTAAATGAAGTCACATTCTCTGTGCGGGCTGAAGCCGCCCAATATGGGATATCACACGAATTATTGCCTTCCCCCCAACATTTTGCTACTTACAAACTCTTTCATAATATTGACAGTTATTCATGACAAGTGATATATCATGCTGGAAGACGCCAGATTAAATCCAAGAAAAAACAAAGAAAAATCAGGCAACAATGAATCTGAGCAAGCTTATTATTGAGGAGATGATTTCTAAAATCCAAGAAGAAGTAAAAATTTGAAAAAGACAATTCTGTCTCTCCTCCTTCTCCTCTTTTGCTTTTTCTCTTTTTCCTGTCAGCCTAAAAAAATAAAAGTTCCTTCGCTTCCTCTGGACCGCCACCAGCCCTATAATTTTATTGCCAGAAAAGGCATGGTTGTCGCCGCCAATCCTTTGGCAGCAGAAGCAGGCCTGGCGATGCTCAAGCAAGGCGGGAATGCTGTGGATGCAGCTGTGGCCACAGCTTTTGCCCTCAATGCTTCGGAGCCTTTTGCTTCTGGAATTGGTGGAGGAGGCTTTATGGTCATTTTTCTCGCCAAAGAGAAGAAAGTGACCTTCGTCAATTTCCGGGATAAAGCTCCTGCTCAAGCTTTTCCGCGGATGTTTGAAGAGCAGGGAAAGGTCAATGATGAGTGGAGAACAGCTCATGGCCTGGCTGTGGCTGTTCCAGGTGCCTTGGCTGGCTGGAATTATGGTCTTAAAAAATATGGGACAAAAAGCCTTGCCGATGTTTCCCAGAAGGCAATTGAGATTGCCGAAAAAGGCTTTGAGGTTGGCCAGACATTTAGCTCCATCAATAAAGATGAATACGAAAAGCTGGCCAAGAATGCTGGTGAAGAAACAATCTATCTTAAAAATGGTTTCCCTTACGAAGTAGGGGATTTTTTCCGCAATCCTGATCTGGCCAAGACCCTAAGAGTCATAGCCTCTAGAGGCATCGATGAATTCTATAAGGGAGAAATCGCCTCCAAGATTGCCGAGGCAGTCCAGGCTAAAGGCGGGATCATGACTTTGAAAGATTTGGAATCTTACCAGCCAGAAGAGATGGAGCCGCTTTTGGGCACCTACAGAAACTACACTCTCTACACCCTCTCCCCTCCTGGGTCAGGAGGACTCCATCTCATCCAGCTTCTCAACATCATCGAGAACTGGCCGGTTAGAAAATGGGGACATAATTCTCCACTTTACATACACCATCTGAGCGAGGCGCTCCGCTTTATTTTTGCTGACCGAGAAAGATATCTTGGTGATCCTGATTTCGTTTCAATTCCTTTAAAGGAGCTTCTCTCCAAAGAATATGCCGCTCATATTGCCTTCAAGATCAAGCCTGATCGCGTACTCGGCTCCTATCCTTATGGAAAATTTGAGGAGGGAGAAAATAAAAAAGAAAATACGACTCATGTCTGCGTCATTGACAAAGAAGGAAATATTGTCTCCCTGACCCAGTCCATTAATAACTTCTTCGGCACTGGCATCATTCCCCAAGGGACAGGCTTTCTCCTCAATGATCAAATGGCTGACTTCTCCACAGATCCTCTTTCTCTCAATGCAGCCCAGCCTGGCCACCGCCCTCTGAGCTCGATGGCTCCTCTGATTATGTTCGAAAAGGAGAAACCTTTCCTTATCCTTGGCTCTCCTGGAGGGACAAGAATCTTCTCCTCCCTTGCCCAGATCATCATCAATATCATAGAGTTCGGCATGTCTCTGGATGAGGCCATAGAAGCGCCCCGCTTTTTTTCCTATTCCTCAGAAGGAAAAGCCCGCAATATCTCCCTCGAACCGCGCATCAGCGAATCGACCATTAAAGCGCTCGAGGAAATGGGACACAAAATAACCATCAAAGAAGCTTATGATAAATATTTTGGCGGGGCTCAGGGGATTCTGATTCCAAAAGGAAAGAAAATGATTTTTGGAGGAGCAGACTCCAGGCGGGATGGCTTTGGAGCAGGTTATTGAAATTCGAAGAAAAGTAGAAAAGATGAAGAAAATAGCTTTTATGACACTAATTATTTTTTCTCTTCTCATTTGCCAAGTTTACCCATGTTCAAAGACTGGCAATGAGGAAGTTTCATCTCTCTTTGAACAACCCCTTCTCATCACTTCTGCTGGCCAGAGCGCTGAGGTTCAACTGGCTTCAGTCCTGGCCAAGAGGGCTGGCTTAAATTACACTCTTTCCAAGCTTGCAACTTCCAAGGAGCTTACGGACATAAAAACCCTTGTTCTTGTCCTCGGCGCAAGCATGAAAGGCCTGGGAGCAGCAGGGCTTGATGAAGAAAAAGAAAAAGAAAGGGTGAGATCCCTTGTTGCTGAGGCCAAGAAGAAAAATATTCCTCTCCTTTGTCTCCATCTCGGCGGCGAAGTAAGGCGCGGCCAGCTCACAGACGAGATGATCATTGAGTTCCTACCTTTTAGCCGAATGGCCATTGTGGTTAAATCCGGAAACAAGGATGGGATATTTACCAAGATCTGCCAAGAAAATAACATTCCCCTAGTTGAGGTTGAAAAAATCGTCGATACCGCAGAACCTCTTCAGAAAATCTTTAAAACAGGAAGCTCGATCGCCTACTTATAATATAAAGGTAAAAGCTCCTTGCCCGAATTCCTTATTTTTTTCCTGATGGTGGCTGCCTTCGCTTTTGCTGCCACAGTCCTCAAACTGCCCATCGGGCTTTCTCTTGCCTTGGCAGCCATTTTGGGTTCTATTTCCGGGAGCCAAGGAATAAGCCTGAGACATCTTGTCGAGGGAAGCTTTGGCTTTTTTGATACGATTCTGATCATTGTCACAGCCGTTATTTTCATGAAAGTCCTTGAAGCAGCAGGAATCCTGGACAGTCTGACTTCCCTTCTTCTCCGGACTTTCTACAAAAAAAAAT
>CAZPAX010000139.1:0-6537 GCA_964584535.1 uncultured Eubacteriales bacterium | reverse complement strand
TGTAGCTATTCCAGACATTCTCTTTGAAAATTCCATTTCCGATAAAGACAACTGGCCCATCTACATTGACATCCTGGCTGTAATTGCCTATGCCCAGGGGAGCAATTCGAAATCTGCTGCTCACCACAGGCAGAAAAGCTATTTTCTGGCGCGAGCCTCCTTCCATATAGGCAATACACTCTGCCCAGGGAAGTTCTGTGGCCTGGTGGTAATAATAGGCTGGGCTGGGTGCTTGAGCCCAAGAAAAGTCTGGAAGCAGGAAGAGGAGGAGTAAAAAAATTGAAAGAAATAAACGATATTTTTTTTGGGGAGACATTTTGGCTCTCTCTAAAGGGTAGGTGAGAATTTTTCCTAGAATCATTCTTTTATTTATCTATACGAAATCTTGATGAGATTTGTTTTTCACATGTAAAAAATATTTACGTCCAGATAGACCGATTTTTTCTATCTCTAATTTTTTGCCTTCTTCCTATCTGATTTAATTTCTCCTGAGCAAAAGCTTCAAACTCCCTCTTCTTTAGAAACAATATAAAGCAACTTATATACCAAATTTGATCAATCAACAGAAATTAATAATTTCTAGACGATTGAAATTAAACTAAGGACTAAAGGATTATAAGTTTATTGAATTTCCCAAAAAGAATGCAAATGCTGCCCACTCCCTTTCTTCTCCGAAGATCAACAATAATTCTTTGAAAATTTCGGGGAAAAAATCTTTTTAAGGATTTTATGAATTTAGAGATCTTTTATTTTTCTTCGACCTTTTTTAGCTTTTTCTTCTTGACTGTCTCTTCATCTTTTTTATGCCTTTCCTGAATTTGAGATTTTTCTTCTTCGTGAAGCTTCTTCAATTCTTTGACTTCTGCTTCATGCTCTTTATCTATTTGTTCTGCCTCAGTAGAGCTTTTGGCCAGCTTCTTCTTCTCAACACCTTTTCGGTCAAGGTCAGAAACTTCCTCTTCCTGAGTTCTCTTCAAAAGCCTTAGCTCCTGCTCCTGTTCTTTTTTTAATTGGAATTCTTCCTCAAAAGGCTGAGTCTTTTCTTCTGGCTCCTTAAGCCTTATTTTTGAGATCTTTTCTTTTGCCTCTTCTTCGCTGACAAAAGTCTTCGGTTTAGCCGCTTCATTTTTACTTAGAGAAGGTTTATAGATGACATACTCTCTTCCTTCAACCCTCGAAGGCCCAGGCCGTCTTGCTTCCTGGAGCTCATACTTCGAGATTTCGTGTCTGGCGATCCTTTGAAGCTCGTCGATATCGATGCCTTCATTGATCACCCGATAATTCCGGACATAAATGTTTGTTTTATAAATCGTGTAATTGATTATGGTTACATTTCTCTCAAAGGGAAGGACATAGCGGTCAATATAAGAATTCATAAAATAGCGGCCTTCGACAAAAATCCAGTAATGAGGTGGCAGACTATAGGGAAGCGAATGGATTCCTACTCCTGCCACAAATTCAACTCCTGGAGGAAGCGGTGCCCAGCCAATATAGAGATTGCTCCAGCGCCAGCTGACCCAGGCAGGACCCCAGACATTATCCGGAACCCAGAACCAGCCAAAATTACCATCCCAGCCCCAGCGGCCATAGTGGAAAGGGATCCAGCCCCACTCAAAGTAAGAATCCCAGGTCCAGCCATAATCTGTCCAGATCCATCGTCCATAAGTGTATGGCCGCCACCTGTAACCTGTCTGGCGAGGAATCCAGACATATCCATAGCGAGGGTAGTAAATCCAGATTCCATAGGAAGAGAGGTAATCATAAAAATAGGAAATATCTAATCCCTCCCCATACTCTCTCTCATATTCATAGCGTCTTTCCGGTTCAGGATAGGGCCCTTCATAAGGAACATAAATCAGGCAGCTTGCTCCAAAGATAAGGATTAAAAAAGCTAAGAAGATTAACTTTTTCATTTCATTTCTCCTTTCCTCTCATCATTAAATCATTCTGCAAACAATATGCCAATTATTTTCAATCCCTTTTCTTCAAGGGAACTTGTTTTTTAGTGTCCTTAAAAAGATACAGATTATAGCCTGAAGGACAATCACACCATACTTTTTAAGACTTTCTTAATCCTCTTGAATGCCCAGTTGAGATCTTTCTGCTTGATGATCAAAGGAGGAGCAAAACGGATGACATTCTCGTGGGTTTCCTTGCAGAGGAGGCCTTCTTTTTTAAGCTCCTCGCAAAAGCGCCTGGCGCCACCTGCTTCGGGAACTAACTCTACTCCAATGAGCAGCCCCTTCCCTCTTACTTCTTTGATGTGCTTGCTCTTGATTGTCTTCAATTTATCCAGAAAATACTTCCCCTGCTCAACCGCATTTTCCATCAGCTTTTCCTCTTTGATGACGCGAATTGCCTCTCTGGCCACAGCACAGGCTAGCGGATTGCCGCCAAAGGTGGAGCCGTGTTCTCCAGGTTTGAAAACTCCAAGGACTTCTCTGGAGGAAAGGACAGCTGATATAGGATAGCAGCCTCCTCCAAGAGACTTACCGATAATAGCCAGATCTGCCTTTACTCCTTCATATTCGCAGGCAAGAACTTTGCCTGTTCGGCCTAAACCTGTCTGTATCTCATCAGCAATAAATAAAACATTGTTCTCAGAGCAGATCTCTTTGGCTTTCCGCAAATATCCTTCTGGAGGAATCATTATTCCTGCTTCTGCCTGATATGGCTCAACCAGAAAAGCGGCCGTGTTGGGGTTGATCGCTCGTTCTAGGGCAGCTGGATCTCCATAAGGAATGACCACAAAGCCTGGCGTGAAAGGACCAAAATCATTTCTGTAAAGAGGCTCTGTAGAGAAGCTGACAAGAGTAATTGTCCGGCCATGAAAATTGTTTGAACAGGCAATAATCTCTGCTTCATCCTGGGGAATTCCCTTTTTTTGATAAGCCCATTTTCTGGCTGCTTTAATGGAAGTTTCAACAGCTTCTGCTCCAGAATTCATGGGAAGTACCATCTCATATCCCATAAATTCGCACAGTTCTTTGGCCAGAAAAGGCCACTGGTCATTGCGAAAAGCCCGGGAGGTTAGAGTCAGTCGCCTGGCCTGGCTCTGGAAAGCCTTGATAATCCTGGGGTGACAGTGTCCCTGGTTGACCGCCGAGTAGGCACTCAGGAAATCAAGATATCTCTTGTCTTCCACATCCCAGACCCAGATTCCCTTGGCTTTGGTGATGACCACGTCCAGGGGGTGATAATTGTGTGCACCGTATAAATCCTCTAAAATGATGTAATCTCTGCTATCCATTTTCTCTCCTTCCATTTCTTTTTTTTATTTTCCGCCTGTACGAAGTCTATAGATAGAGGCTAAAATCAGTGAAGCCTTAGTTCTGGCGGAGAGGGTGGGATTCGAACCCACGGTACGCCAATCTAGACGCACACACGCTTTCCAAGCGTGCTCCATAAGCCACTCGGACACCTCTCCGCTCTATTTTTCCGAGAGCGAATTCAGAGTTTTTAAATTATCAGAAATCAAAAATTAGGTCAATTTCAGGAAGCTCTTTCCCGATAGATGTTAATGATGTCTTTGAGAAGAGAGGCTCCTGCACCTTTTGGATCTGATTTTCCTCCGGTGACTGTGACTTCTCCCATGGTATCAGTCGAAAAAGTAACTCCTTTGTTTGTTCCCCTGACCCCAAAAAGAGGATGAGAGGAATCCAAAGCTGATAAGGCTACTTCTATCTCGAATTCCGCCTCTTTTCTAAAGGCTTTTCCTAAGAGCTTTAGCGCCTTCCCTTCTTTCCTTGCTTGAAGCGGAAGCTTGGAGGGGAGATTGGTAATTCCTTCTACTCTGACATCGCTCAGGACAAAATCTTTATCCAGGACAGCATTGGTGATGAGAAGAATCTTGGAAGCTGTGTCCCAGCCTTCAACATCAAGCCTGGGATCTGCTTCAGCAATGCCGCGCCCCTGGGCTTCTCTCAGGGCATCTTCATAGCCAATCCCTTCCTCCATTCTGGTCAGGATGTAGTTAGTTGTGCCGTTGAGAATCCCTTCAATCCGCGAAATCTCAGCGCCAGCCAGAGAATAAAGGCCAATATCAAGAGTTGGGAGAGCGGCTGCTGTTGCGCCGCTGAATTTCAAGGCAACCTGATTTTTCTGAGCAAGCTTCTTGAGGCGCTTGAAATCAACAACCAATGGTCCCTTATTGGCAACTGAAACATTCCATCCTCTTTCCAAAGCTTTGAGGAGATGGCTGAGGCCTGGCTCCCCAGTCTTGATATTAGATGGTGTGCATTCTACCAAGACACCAGGCTCAAATTTTTCAAGGACTTCCTCTAGCTTGAGGCCTGATCTCCAAAAAGGATGAGCGGGGAGATCAGAAGCTGAAATGTCCAGGAACTGACCTTCATCTAAATAATTGTCAGAAAAAAGCGCACCACCAATCTCAAATATTGAAAGCCAGCGAACTTCAAGCCCGTAGCGATTGCGGAGAGAGTCCTTTTTTTCGTGAGCAACTTGAAGAAATGAACGGCCAACTTTTCCAAATCCCATCAAAATGATATTGATCGGCTTATCCATTCCAAGTTGCTGATAGATTTTTTATTGAGCTATAAATAAAAATCTATTTTCTCTTGGCGGTGACTACAGCATTCGGCTGCTTGAAGACAGCCTCTGTGACTGCACCAGAAGAATCCATCTTGAACTCAACGCTAAAACCTGGCAACCCCTTCAGATTGAACTCTGTTCCTTTATAAGGAACTAGCTCATATTCTGGCTGACCTGGGACAGATAGAATGAGAGTGTTCTCTCCCTTTAAGGAAATAGTTACAACGACCTGTTCGAGTGCGTACTGTCCGACAAATTTCTCAAGGAAGCCTTTTTCAGTCATTTTCTTTTCAGGCATTCTGGTAAAAACAATTTCTTTGACTGCAGGCTCCACTTGAACTAAAAGGCTGCTGATATTGCCTTTTAAGTCAGTGAGGAAAGTGACTTTTTGAGTTGTATTGCGCAGCTCATTTTTCAATTCAAAGATATCATAATGGTAATGAGTCAGGGAAGAGGTCATGGAATTGAAGGTCCCCTTCAGGGAGTCTCCTTCTTTTGTCACAGAGACGACTCCATATCCTGGATGCTCGTACTCTCCCACATAATCCTCAAGAGGATGAGAGGGTTTTGTATCTAATTTTTTATCTTTATCTTTCTCTTTTTTAGTTTTATCAGCCTCTGCCCTTGCTTTATCTCTTTCCTCCCTGATTCGTTTGTTCCAGGGAACCTGATCAAGGCCAAACAAGCGGTCAATAGCATTATAAGCCACAATCTGGGCAACTGGACTTCCACTTGAGTTAGTCAAGATGACCAAGCCCATATTGTCGCGAGGCATAAAAGAGACAAGGGCAGAGAAGCCATCAATCCCCCCTCCATGACTAAGAAGAAGATGGCCTCTATAGGGCATTACCATCCAGCCCATTGCATAGCTTGAATAGAGAATCTCATCATATCTCAAAGGCTGAGAAATGATCATCTGAGGAGAATGAATCTGGGTGAGACTCGCTTCAGATATAATCTGCTTCTCACCCCATTTCCCCTTGTTTAGATTGAAGAGAACCCAGTTAGCCATTTCTGTGACATTGGAGTTAATCGAGCCAGCTGGCCCTATCTCATCAATATTGCGGAAAGGAATCTGCTCAACTTTATCCTCCTTCTCCGCATAAGGGAGAGCAAAGTCTGCTGCCTTCTGGGATTCTGTGACAGAAAAATTAGAACTATTCATTCCCAAAGGAACAAAGATTCTTTCGGCTGTGAATTTTTCCCAGGTTTTTCCAGCAATCTGGCCAACAAGATAACCAGCAGTCATGAACATCAGATTCTGATACTGCCAGACAGCCCTAAAATCCTTGCTCGGCTCAAGATATTGCAGGCGCTCAAAGAGTTCTTTGCGGCTGAAGGGAGAGCCATACCAGATCGAATCGTGGCGAGGAAGGCCTGAACGGTGGCACAAGAGGTCGCGGGGGGTCATTCTCTCTGAGGCGAAAGTATCGTAGAGTTTAAAGGCTGGCAGATAAGTTCTTACGGGTTTGTCCCATTCCAGTTTTCCTTCATCAACCAAAATGCCAACGTCGACGGCAGTGAAAGCTTTACTGCAAGAACCAATGGCAAAAAGTGTTTGAGGTGTCACTTTTAATCCCTGCTTGACATCCCGGAATCCGAATCCTTCAGAAAAAATGACCTTGCCATCTTTGACAATAGAAATTGCCAGTCCTGGGAGCTTCCATTCAGCCATTGTCTTGGTTACAAACTCCGGGAAGGCTTTGAGTTCGATTTTTGGATCTACTTTTTTAGCGAAGAGGGCAGGAAAAAGAAATAGAGAAAGAACGAGGGCAAAAGAAATTAGCCTAAAAACTCTTTTTCTCATAGAATATCTCCTTTTTTTCAAAATATTGGTTTCTGATTTTAAGCTATTCCTCTCATTTAATCAAATTCGGGGTCAGACTTTTAAAAGTTTTATTATTTGGACCTAAAAATCTAGCTAGAATTTTTTCCTTTAAAAAAGTTCTCGATTAAAATTCAAATAATAAAAGTTTTAAAAGTCTG